>CANQML010000181.1 GCA_947624935.1 Candidatus Gastranaerophilales bacterium | reverse complement strand
ATCTCTACAGCTCACGTAGAATATGAAACAGATGCAAGACACTATGCACACGTTGACTGTCCGGGTCACGCAGACTATGTTAAAAACATGATTACGGGTGCGGCTCAAATGGACGGTGCAATTCTCGTTGTTGCTGCAACTGACGGTGCAATGCCTCAAACTCGTGAACACATCTTGTTGGCACGTCAGGTTGGCGTTCCTAACTTGGTTGTATTCTTGAACAAATGCGATATGGTAGATGACCCTGAATTGTTAGAATTGGTTGAAATGGAAGTTAGAGAACTTCTTTCTTCGTACGAATTTGACGGTGATAATATCCCGTTCATCCACGGTTCTGCATTGAAAGCTTTGGAAGCTGTTCAAGCTAACCCGAGCGTTCAAAGAGGTGCTGATCAGTGGGTTGACAAGATTTGGGAATTGATGGATGCAGTAGACAGCTACTTCCCGACACCGCAACGTGACTTAGACAAACCGTTCTTGATGCCGGTTGAAGACGTGTTCTCAATCACCGGTCGTGGTACTGTTGCTACAGGCCGTGTAGAACGTGGTGTTGTTAAAGTTGGTGACGAAGTTGAATTGGTTGGTCTTGGCGAAACTAAGAAAACAACCGTTACCGGTGTTGAAATGTTCAGAAAATCACTTGACCAAGGTCAAGCTGGTGACAACATTGGTGCATTACTTCGTGGTATTGACAAAACCGATATCCAACGTGGTCAAGTTTTGGCAAAACCTGGTTCAATCCATCCGCACACTAAATTCACAGCTAACGTTTATGTTTTGACTAAAGAAGAAGGCGGACGTCACACACCGTTCTTCCCCGGTTACAGACCGCAATTCTACATCAGAACAACTGACGTTACAGGTTCTATCCAATTTGACGGTCAAATGGTTATGCCCGGCGACAACGTTGTTATGACAGTTGAATTGATTGCACCTGTTGCTATAGAAGAAGGTATGAGATTTGCGATTCGTGAAGGCGGTCGTACAGTCGGTGCCGGCGTTGTTGATAAAATTCTTGCATAAGCAAGCGTTTATAATAAGAAAAAGACCTGATAAAAATCAGGTCTTTTTTCTATGAAATAAGCGCTTCTACTATCTTCGCATTTGTTTGAGCTTGTCTTGCATTGATTACATATTTTTTCATCGTTGAGTTTAATAAATCTTTTCTTACGTTTTTAAGTTCTTCAACTATTTTTTCAGAAAGTGCGATTACTTTTGTATTATCTTGCGGTAATGCTAAGTATTCTTCTATTGTTGCCATCGTGTAGTTTTTCATTTCATTACCTCCAATTATTTTTTTCCCCTTTACATATATAAAGTTTTTTTTGACTTTAAAATTGCTTTTAGGAAATTAATTATTGTAACAATTCTTAATATTTACGTTTTGTAATTTTATTAGAAGCGACTCACATAGTAGTTTTTGTCTTCTTTTAATTTTTTACGAATTAAATCAAGGTCTTTATCTGCAAAATTTTTTGAGAGAATTTTGGCGGTTTTTTCTCTGATTGTATAATCTTCTATGTTTTGGGTGCGTTTTAGGATTGATTTAAGCGGTTTTGTGCCGATGTAATCAAAAAGTTCAAATATGGTTTCAAGACACCAATAGAGCTTAAAAACTTCTTTGTTGACTTTATATTTGCCGTCTTGCAGGTCAAATTTTTCAACTTCATCAATAAGATTTTGTGTCATATCAAGGAGTTTTGGGATAAAATAATCTTTTATATCCAGTTTTGAAATTATGGGGATAATATTTCGGCAGACATTGGAATTAACGTCGATAACGGCTTGAAGAAATATATCGGCGATTTCGTTTGAGTTAAAAAATTGCGGATAACGTTTGCAAAATTCGTTAATTTTCAATGCGGTTGCTTCTCTTATTTTGCCGTCGCAGCCTGTCAGGTTTTTAGCCAAAGTTAGGGCTTCATCTTTAGAATAAAGACAATCAATTTTAAGTGCGGCAATTTGTTTTTGAACGATGTTTCCACAATTTAGCATGCTCAAAATTTTTTCGTGCGGGATATTTTCATCCATCAAGCAAAGAGCTTTTGTGAAATTTTCGTTTAAAGTTGGATAATAAGAATTATTCAAATTTTTATCGGCAGTGTTCATACATAAATAATATAGCATAAAGTTTAATGAAATTTGCACAATGGCGGGTTTTAATGTAATATATAAATTAAGGAGATAAATATGCAAGAACTTATAGCGTTTTTCAAAGATATATTTATGATAAAGGAAAGCAATGACATGAAGGTGGGATTATGCCAATTCAAGGCAGAGACTCCTGTTGAAAAGAAGGCGAAAATTGTTTTGAAGTCAAAGGACATAAAAATTTCCGATTTAATGAGAAGAAGTGCTTAGGCAAAATTTAGCATGATTTTAGTGTATAAATTATGGTGATTATGCTTGACAAGTTGAGTCAAAGTGTATATAATGTACGTATGGAAAGAGAAAAGCTGAAAACACAGAGTATAAGAGGAATTAAGGTGGCTACCCCCCCCC
>CANQML010000180.1 GCA_947624935.1 Candidatus Gastranaerophilales bacterium | reverse complement strand
GCTGTCTTGGATTTTGACAACTCGCAAAAGCGTGGTTTTGCTCGTTTGGACGTGCTGGGCGGCTTACGCCGCACGGCGCACTTGTCAAAATCCGCTCCTCGTAATGACAATACATTCCCGCGTCATTGCGAGGAGGGCAAGCCAAAGGGCTGAGGCGGAGCCGTGCCCGTTTAATGCGAGGCGCAGCCCAAGCAATCTATGTAGAGCCCTCACCTGCGGTTGTAACACTCGTAAACTCGTGAACAACCGCTTCCTCTCCAAATAGGGAGAGGAATAACTTAGACCCTCTCCTAGTGGAGAGGGTTAGGAAGAGGGTTTTTCGCAATAACCGTGGCATTTCGCAAAGCCTAATTATGATAAGCACTTATTCACCTATTGGCTTATTCACTTATTCACTTTGTAACCGACTTAACGTCCTAACGACTTAACGTCTTAACGACTTTTGTAACCACTTCACTCACTCTACTCACCTTACTCACTTCACTCACCTTACCCCCCCGATTGTAAATTTTTGTTACAAAAACTTTCCGAATTTCTAAAGATTACAAGCTCAAATGCCGTAATACATCATGAAAGGATAGGAATTTACATGGGATTATCAGCAGCACAAGCAAGATTATTGACCATTACAGCCAGAAAATCCGACTGTGAATTTCAATCCATGCGCTTTTCTCATGAAAAGATTGCGCTATCAAGAGAGATGACTGACATCTCGAACGAATACCAAAATTCGCTTAGTTTAACCAAAATGGTATATGATTTTTACGGAAACGGCGATAAATCAACGCCGTTGAGTTATAATTTACTGATGACCCCGAGCGAATTGAACGGGTATATGCCGATGATAACGACCGATTCATCGGGTAAAGTTGTGCTGGATAGCAAATATGCAAAAGCTGCAGCGGCGGCAGGGATACCAAAAGAGGGTCTAAACAGTCTTCCGTCAGAGGAAATGAGAAACAGATTTTTGATGCAATTAGCCGCAGTCGGGTATATAACAACCGAAGAAGCTGAATCATATTGCGCCGTTCAATATTCACCGGATATGGGCTTAGGTGCAACAGATTTGATAACATCAAGAACCGAAGAAGTCACAATGGATGAATTGTTAGACATGTTTAAAGATCTTGATTTCAGCTTTAATATGGCAGGGTCTGAATTGGCAGAAGACGTAAATGCAAAAGTTGTTATTAATGGTAAAAAAGAGTCATTGAAAGATTTTTCAGGCGATATTTCAATGAGAGATTTATTAACCGGTGATTATTCAGTCTTATCGACGTCAAAAGACGATGATGGTAATTGGGTAAATACTAAAGATGATGCATTAAACATATCGCACTTGACTGCATGGGAAGACATGTTCGCAGCGTTTAGACAAGTTCTTGGCGGGTCAAGTCTAAATGAACAGGCACTTGATTATGCTGAAGCCAAAATAAGAGGTATGTTGTATTTTGAGGGCGAAAGTTATGTTACATACAATGGAGATATGATAACGGGGGAAAAACCGATACCTACTACTGATGACCCTTGTACAGGATGGGGCGGTTATAAGACACAATATAAGAAAACAGATCATAACCGTGGAAAAGCAGAAGATTACTTGATAGAAAGTGGTCATGGCGGTTTAGCATTAAATGATTACATAGGTTATGCTACTTACGACTCACGAAACAGTGGTGGTTTGTTTGGCATAAGACAAAGCCAAAGAGACGCAACAGGTATCAGTATTTCAAACATCGCAAAGGCATTTTTAACGTATTTTTATCAATATATTAACGGTGTTTCAGGCAAATACACACTTACAAATGACGACGGTTACAATGTCGGAGGCGGACCGGGTGACAAGGCAAAGTATAGAGAAAAGACGGGTGAAGAAAGAACGGTTAATAACAACAAGCTGATTGACCCGGAAGATCCTACGTTGACGTTTGAAGTACTGATTGATGAAGGTATAAATACCAATCAAGCTTTGATGTCGGGCTTCTATGATGCCTTGTTTAACCAAATCTGTTTGAAAGGTTGGGTTGAAAACGATAACGTGACCGATAATAACTATTTGCAAGAAACTTATAAAAACGGCATGTTGTTTTTGACAACATGTTCAAACGACGGATTTTATTATCAAGAAAACTACGGAACAAACACATACATAAAAGAAGTAACAGATGATGAAGCGATAGCGAGAGCTGAAGCCAAATACAATACGAAAAAGCAGAAATTGAACCAAAAAGAAGAAATTATTGATATGAAGATGAAAAATCTGGATACGGAGATTTCGTCGTTAACGACAGAATATGACACAGTGAAATCATTGCTGACAAAGAACATCGAACGCGGCTTCAAACGCTACGATGCGTAGGGGGGTTAAGTCGTTAAGACGTTAGGACGATAAGACGTTAAGTCGGTTAATAAGTGAGTGAAGTGAGTAAGGTGGTTAATAAAAGTGAATAAGCGAATAGGCAAATAAGCGAATAAGCCCTTATCATTAATTAGGCTTTGTGGAATGCCACGGTTATTAGGACATAC
>CANQML010000179.1 GCA_947624935.1 Candidatus Gastranaerophilales bacterium | reverse complement strand
GTTTCATAACTCATTTAGTAATTGTCCTTTCAATTCACTCCCGACGGGCGATTTAAGATGTTTTTTTATCCTGTTTTTTTTAAAAGCGTTTTCTATACAACATTTATTATAGCAAAGATATACGGATCTGCCAAATATTTTTGAATTTCCGTTCACAACAATGTCACCGTGCGGTTTTTGGACAGTTACTTTTATCATTTCATCTCTGTTTTTAATTTTTCCGCACCCGATACATTTTCTGTCTGTCATTATTGCGCTAATTTCTCCAGCTTTAATTTTTGGTCGTGTTCCGTCAAAAGTTTTATCAATTCGTCCAAATCACCGTCAATTACAGTCCAAACATTCAAGTTTTGGTTAATTCTATGGTCAGTCAGACGACCTTGCGGGAAGTTGTACGTTCTGATACGCTCACTCCTGTCGCCCGAACCCACTTGCGAACGGCGAAGGTCGGTTATCTCCTGCATTTGCTTTTGAACTTCCATATCATAAAGTTTTGCTTTCAAAATTTGCAGCGCGCGTTCTTTGTTTTGAAGTTGTGAACGTTCTTCCGTACAGAAAATCATTATCCCCGTCGGTTTGTGGAAAACTCTTGCGGCGGTTTCGACCTTGTTTACGTTTTGACCGCCCGCACCGCCCGAGCGTGCCGTTGTAATTTCAACATCGTTCATGTTTAGTTCTACTTCCACATCGTCGACTTCAGGCATAACCGCAACCGTTGCGGTTGATGTGTGAACCCTGCCTTGAGATTCCGTTGCCGGAACCCTTTGAACACGATGCACACCCGATTCGTATTTAAGTTTTGAATAAATACTGTCGCCTTTGATTGAAATAATTATCTCGGAAACTCCGCCCGCCTCGCACTCGGTTTTGCTCAAAACCTGTGTCTGCCAACCCTGTTTGTCGGCAAATCTCATATACATCCTTGCCAAATCTCCCGCAAAAATGTTTGCCTCATCTCCGCCTGCGCCGCCTCGAATTTCAAGCATAATGTCTTTATCGTCCATCGGGTCGCGCGGCAGCAGAAGGATTTTCATTTTTTCTTCGTATTCGGGGAGCTTTGCCTCGTTTTCTTCCATCTCGGATTTCAAAAACGCTTTCATTTCTTCGTCCGATTCGTTATGTATAAGCTCTTTTGCCTCTGCAATTGCATCCGTCGCTTTTTTCCATTCATAATAAAGCTCAACGGTTTCTTCCATTGATTTTCTCTGCTTGGACAAATCTCTGAACTTGTTGTAATCCTGTATAACCGCAGGGTCAGAGAGCGTTTGCCCCAACTCAATATATTTCTTCTCTATTTGAAGAATTTTGTCTAACATATCTTTCATAAAAAAATTATAACATAAAAGTGGGAAAAGTCGTTAAGTTCATTTCAGGCGAATAAGCGAATAAGTTAATAAGCGAATAAGCACGTTACAGAAAGTCGTTAAGACGATAAGACGTTAGGACGTTAAGTTCTTTACATTAATTAGGCTTTGCTGAGTGCCACAGTTATCGTTAAGATTCCCTCCCCACCTGAGGAGCAAAGGGAACAGGCGAGCTTGCGAGCCTTGTGACCCTGCTTGCATAGCTGGGAGGGTTAGAGTGGGGGGCTTTCCCCCTCGTCACTGGGAAATGATGGGTGAAATGATAATCGTTTCACCCGCCCTACTTTCTGTTATAATTTCCACGGATAATCACGCTTAAATTCCCAACCATCCAGGAATAATAATTGTGTACAAAAAACATTATTTGCCTTGCACAGCCTTAACACATTATCTCTGTCAGTGTAATCTGTTGTATAAGCTTGCTCACCTTCCTCTAAGTTGGAATTTAGATCGTTATCTACAAGATAATCCCACACAAATGGTATAAATCTGCCGTCTTTTGTTAACAAAAATGAAAATACGTTCTTACCAAAAGTGCCGCTAAAATCACTATTCATATATAACAACGTACCAAAAGCGAATGGAGAAGATACAACAGGTATGCTTACCGCCATACTTGTACCGTCAGATAATTTAAAACGAAGTCGGGGTTGAGTGCTGCTTGTTTCAAGTCCCACATATTGAGGATTACGCAGGTATTTTGCAAAATAGGTATCCCAGTATTTTTGTAAGCCTTCGACATCTGTATTTGTAGCAAAAGTCGTCCATTGAGATGCGGGACCATTATCTATTTCAGACAATTTTATTACCTGCTGCATGGTTGAATAAAATTTTTTTAATCGGGTTGAATATTCCTTTTTCTTGTAATTTTGAACCAAAGTCGGAATAGTCATGGCGGCAACGATGCCGATAACGGCTAATGTCACAAGGATTTCGGCTAATGTAAAAGCAACTTTCTTGAAGTGGGTAGAGTGAGTAAGGTGAGTGAAGTGGTTACTACTAATCAGGCTCTGTGGAGTGCCACTGTTATTGGAAACTTGTTCCCTCCCGCCCTTGAGGGGGAGGGTTAGGGTGGGGGGATTGTCGTTACGATTTGACAAGCCATTTGACCCCTCACCCCGTCGCTGCGCTTCTCCCCTCTCCCGCAAGGGGCGAGGGGGTAATTCTGTTCCATTCCCTCCGCACGAAGGGCAATTCGGCGGGGTGGGG
>CANQML010000178.1 GCA_947624935.1 Candidatus Gastranaerophilales bacterium | reverse complement strand
GTAAATGCAAGTTTACGATTATTGTGTTGCATGGCTACGTGCGTAGCACCTTCTGCCATTGTAAAACCTTTTTTCATTTTAAATGTTTTCATAATTTTTTATTTCCTTTCCGGTGTATTACACCATAAATTATTTTTTTGCACGACAAAATCGCCTCCGACAAAATTGTCGCAGGTGTTCAAAATCTCCCCAAAAACTAAGCTACAAGTGCAAGAACGGGGGGGGGGGCAAGCTGAATTATTCTGTTTATTTGGTTTTTCATCGCATGCTCCTTTTGAATACATTATAGGGATTTTTTCATGGCTTGTCAAGTTTTATTTTTGCCATTATTCTGCAGGCGTTGTCGCAGGATAATCCATGTTATCGTGTTCCAATATCCATTTTATACAAGACCAGCCCATATTATCCTTATAACAGTCGTCAGTATTATCAGAAAATATACTCTCATTATTTTTCATTGCCAAAAACCATGAAAAAATATCTCTGCCAATTGTGTTTGGCGGTGTACTCCCGTTTACATCATACCAAAATTCCACGCAAACATTTGAAAGTGAGTTATTATTCCCGTTACAGCCGGATTTATCAAAATTTGTTCTAAGCCATATCAAGCTTCCGTCAGCTAAAATTATCCTTACATATCTCTCATCAATATAATCAACATTCGGAGAGTCCCATTTGTTCCCGTTTAAATAATAATATGTTAAATTTGCATCAATACAGTCGGCCGAATTATCTTCCAAACATTCTTTTGTAACTTTTAAATAGGGCTTTATATAATTGTAAAATGTTTGACTTCCGCCGTCAGTAGCCAACGGCAAACTCCAAGTGTTTACGGAACCGTTATCGACCTCAGCGAGTTTAACTGCCTGATAAAGTAATGAATACATCTTTTTAACCTTTGTAACCGTGACTTTTTCCTGATAGTTATTTATCAATGTCGGAATTGTCATGGCTGCAACAATGCCGATGACACCCAACGTGATGAGTACCTCTGCCAAAGTGAAAGCTTCTTTTTTAGAAGTCGTTAAAATGTTTACTGCGTTACAATTAAAATTATTTTTCATACAAACCTCCATATAACTTATAACTTTTATAATAAAAATTATAACTCTATTCAAGTTATATGTCAAACTTTATATAATAATAACTTATGCAGAAGAATGAATTACTAAAAAGATTTGGTAAAAATGTTAAAATCGAACGCATTAAAAAAGACTTGATTCAGGAAGAATTAGCCGAAAAATTAGGCGTCAGTCAAAACTACATTGCCTGCATTGAATGCGGTAAACAAAATATGTCGTTAGGCAAAATTATGGAATTAGCCGACGCGCTTAACGTAAACATTGAAACTCTTTTAACGTTTAAATAGGGGTATAATCGCTATATACAAGGCTTGACCAGTTTTTATAATAGCTTATCTGCGTTGCACTGCCTGTTCTTATAAATATTTTTGCGATTTTGTCCGCGGGAATTCCCAATGCCGCACAAATCGCTGCCTGTATAACTTCGGGGTGCGTTACTATAATAATTCTGTTTCCTATATTTTCTTCAACAATTTTATCAATAACCTCTTTTGTTCTTTTGATAAAATCATTGATACTTTCCGCCTCAAGGTTTTCATCGTATTCCGTATTATTAAACCAGCTTTCAAGTAAATCCGGGTGTTTTGTTTCTAACTGCGATAGCGTTAAACCGTTTAATTTTCCGCACTTTCTCGGTTTTAACTCATCAATTACAGTGTAATCCGTTTTGTAAAGTTTTGCAACTGCCTTGGCGGTTTGAACGGTGCGAATAGCAGGCGAACAGTAGATTGCATCATTTTTTACGCTGCGCCTTTTTAAATATTCGCATACTCTTTCAACTTCTTCTTGCCCCAAATCGCTTAACTGCGGATAGTTTTCGACATCCGAAAAGCGACCTTCTTCCGTATATATTGTTGCACCATGGCATATAAATGTTATTTTACACTTTCTTTGAAAATACATAAAAACCTCTTTTAATTATTATATCATAATTTATTTTTATTGTATAATCCGTATATAGGAGAAATAATGAGAGGAAAAGCATTTAAATTCGGTGATAACATATCGACAGACCATATAGCACCCGGAAGACTTTACCATTTACGTTCAAATCTGCCGGAATTTGCCAAACATGTTTTGGAAGATGCGGATGAAACTTTTGCCTCAAAAATGAAAAAAGGCGATTTTGTGGTTGCGGGAAACAATTTTGGGCTTGGTTCTTCAAGAGAACATGCGCCGTTGATTATGAAAATTGCGGGTGTCGGTGCGGTTATTGCAAAATCTTTTGCACGAATTTTTTACAGAAACGCAATAAATATCGGGCTTTTAGCCATTGAATGCGACACAGATTCAATAGATGCAGGCGATGAGCTTGAACTTGATATTGAAAACGGCGTTATTAAAAATCTTACAAACGGCACAATTGTTCAAATAGAACCCCTGCCGCCTGTAATGATAAAACTTCTAAACGACGGCGGGCTTGTAGAGCATATAAAAAAGAACGGCGATTTCAAATTGGTTTGACAATTAATTATGCTTGTAGTTAAATAAAGATACGCTAGCAAAGCAAGGACGTAAAGAATTTATTCCGTAGTCCTGTCATAGTCAGAATGCGTAAGGGTTTTGGACTATGTTTTT
>CANQML010000177.1 GCA_947624935.1 Candidatus Gastranaerophilales bacterium | reverse complement strand
GCATTTACATTAGCTGAGGTGCTCGTCACCCTCGCTGTCATTGGTATTGTCGCGGTCATGACCATTCCTATTTTGGTACAGAATTACCAAAGTAAATCTTGGGATACGGCGAGTAAAGTTTTTGACAGAAAACTTACAGAGGCTTTAAAGATAATGAACACCCAAGGCACTCTTGCAGGTTATAGCTCAACGGAAGCCTTTGTAAATGAATTGTCTAAACATTTAAAAATAACAAAGACGTGTACAAACAATTTAACATCATGTTTTGAAAAAGAAGTTACTGTAGACGGGCAAAAAACTACTATAAAAGATTCTCAAACAGCTGAAGATTTAGGTAAAAAATGGGGAACAAATGTTGTAGGATTTCAACTTGCAAATGGAGTGAACGGGCTTTTGGCATATAATCCGGATTGCACGCAAAATGAGTATTCAAACCAAATAACAGGAAGTGACTGTTTAGGCGTTGTTTACGATACATCTGCTTATGCAAAGCCTAATGAACATTTAAAAGATATAAGAACAAACGGAAATGTAAACAAGTTAGGTGATGAATGGATATGTTTGAGATTTGCGGATAAATGTTGGAGCGAACCTTCTGTACCTACACCTGTAAAAAAGGCAGAATGTGAAGAACTAATAAAAAGCGGATATGGTATTAAAGCTTGCAATTATGATAATGATTACTGGGCAGGTGCTGTTAAACAGTGCGGAGGAACAAAAAACATGCCGACATCGGATCAATTAGCACAACTTGCAACACAGATATACGGAGAAACCATAGGGAAAACAGACGATAAATCAGGATTAACAATAAAAGACCAAGCGTTATTTGACGCATTGCATGCTAAGTCGTCTACGGCTACCTCATCTTACTTCTATGTTTGGTCGGGTGAGGAGTACAATAGCAACAGCGCGTACAACCGCAACTTCTACCCTACTTTCTCAAACTACTACTACTACTACCTCAGCCGCCACGACAGCACCGCCCTCGCGGTGTGCCTAGCGGATTAAAAATCAATATACAAAAAGCAGGTGGGCATATCTCTGTTTTTTTGTGGCATTGCGAGGGAACCCCCCACCCCAACCCTCCCAGCTATGAGGGTCACAAAGCTCGCAAGCTCGCTTGTTCCCTTTGCTCCGCAAGGGGAGAGGGGGGTATATCCCAATAATCGTGGCACTCCACAGAGCTTAATTAAAGTAACGTGCCTATTCGCTTATTGGCTTATTCGCTTATTCACTTTTATTACCCACCTTACTCACCTTTGTAACAAATTGTTAAATTAAATATTCATGTACTAAAGTTTTAACGAGTTTATTCCGTAAATAGAAATAGAGTAATTTTGAAAGGAACGTTAAAACTATGGGAATGGCAGCATCACAAGCACGTTTGCTCAGCATTACCGCAAGACTGACGGATAACGAAAACAACGGTCAGGCACTTTCTTATTCAAAACAACGTCTGGCGGATGAAACAGAGCAGGTTAACGCAGCTTACATTGAAGCTCTTGCAGCTACAAAGCTGACCGTTCTTACAGGTTTTAACGGCTCTATCCCAAACTACACGGATATTTCTTACGCTCTTATGACAGGTTATGAAACCGTTGCTTGCGGTAAACAATATGTTATTACAAACAACAAAGGCGCAGTCCTTGTAACCAAAGATGTTGCCAGGGCTTTTGAAAACGGCAACGGAGATTTTAACAAATTTCTGGCAGCATTCGGCATTACACAATGTGACCTTGATATGCAAAACGCTACTAAGGACGAAAAGGATGAAAAAGTTCACGAAGCTTGGGATGCTTATTTCAAATCTGTCGGATTAAGTTTTTACGACCATGAACACGATGACGAAAACCCGAGTATTGAGTTCGGGTTCAAATCATTTAGTAATGCGCCTTTTGACGGATATGCAACTTATAACTACGGCGGAACCGTAAAAGCACTCAACTTCGACGGAGCTACAAAAGAGCAACGTCAACTCTATGATTACGCTGTCGCATTGACCGAAGCCGTTTATGGAAATTCTAACTCGGCAGGTACTATGAAAACTCCGGGTAAAGACTCCGAAGTTAACGGGTTAATTACTTATTACAGAAATATATTTGATAAAATGGCGACTTGCGGTTACTATACCGAAAACGATGAATCAAAAACAATAAAAGATGACAGTTGGTTTGAACAACAGCTCAAAGACGGCAAGTTGTTATTGGAATACTTTTCTACAAATGATAACAAATTCGTTTCTACAACTTTGAGTGATGATGACGTTATCCAAGAGGTTGAGGACGAACGCAAAGTTGCTCTCGTTGAAGCTAAGTACACAAAAGATACAATGGCACTTGAAAGCAAAGATAAAAAAATTGACCTTGAATTGAAAAAACTTGACAGCGAACATAACGCTTTGCAAACAGAATACGATTCGGTCAAAAACGTTATTGATAAAAACGTTGAAAAATCGTTCAGTATGTTTAGTTAAAAATTTTTCTGCTATGCACATTAAAAAAGGCGGTAAAAACCGCCTTTTATTATTTTTTGGGTCAAACCCTTTACGCTTTGGCTCCCGTTGGTCGCTCGCAATAGACGCGTTCGGCTATCGCAAACCCTTTACGCTTTGGCTCCCGCTTTTTCAATGATTTCTTTTTCAACGTTTGCGGGAACTTGCTCGTATCTTTGAAATTCCATTGAGAAAGTTCCGCGACCTTGAGTGTTACTTCTCAAGTCTGTTGCGTAACCGAACATGTTTGCCAAAGG
>CANQML010000176.1 GCA_947624935.1 Candidatus Gastranaerophilales bacterium | reverse complement strand
TAGAGTTTGCAATTGCACTTTTTTGCCGTATCGACAAACTCTTTTACGTAATCAAAATTGTTGTCAAGAAATTTTTTATAATAAACATAATAATCCCTGCAATTTGTTTCAGAGCTGAAAACCTCGATATCTTCAGGTTTTTTGACCGGAGCAGTAATAAAAATCTCTTTCATAAACCAATTATAGCATATTAAAAATTATAGGGGTAGAGGAATTAGTGAATAAGCAAATAAGTCAATAAGCGAATAAGCCCTTATCATGAATTAGACTCTGTAGAGCTCCGGTGTGGTTAAGACGAACCTTCCCCTTACCCACTTGGAGAGGGATTGTGGAGCGGAGCGAACAAGCGAATCCAAGACACGCAAGGCTTGCGACAACTTTAATTGGAACATCTGTGTTTACATCTGTCAAAGATAAAAACATTGATTTAATTCAAAAGTTTTTCAAGCATTTGCACCATGTATAAAGGTATATTATACAAATCATTATCCGCTTTATATGGTGCAAGAGAAGTTCTGACTGCATATTTAGGGTTAAAATCTTTTCTGTACTGTGTAAGGCTTTTTGCTTTAAGATTTATTGATGATTTAACTTCAATCGGTACAACATCACTGTCTTTTTGAAGTATAAAATCAATCTCTGCAACATTAGAACGACTTGTCCAATAATTTATTGATTTATTTTGTTTGTTTTTTAATTGTTGTAAGACATATTGTTCAGTCAAAGCACCTTTAAATTCTGTGAAAATTTTATCTTCATCTAAAATTGTTTTAGCGCTTAAATTTGACAATGCACCCAGTAAACCGACATCAAGAATATATAATTTGAATGCACTTAAATCTTCATAAGCTCTTATCGGTAAGTCCGGTTTTGAAATCCTGTTGACTTTATATATCAAACCGCTATCTGAAAGCCAATTTATAGCTTCTTCATATTCTCGTGCCTTTGCACCCTGTTTTATTGCACCATATATAAATTTTTTGTTTTCTTTTGCAAGTTGAGAAGATATAGAAATCCATAAATATTTGATTCTTTCAGCCATTACGCTTGAAGTATGTTTTGAAAAATCCTGTTCATAAGAATTTAAAATGTTTTCTTGGAGTTTTCTGATGTTATTATAGTCTTTATTGTCAATATAATCTTGAACAACTTCCGGCATTCCGCCGATATAATAGTAATGCTTTAACAAATATATCAATTTATCGGCAAAGGGATTAATTAATTCAAATTTTTCTTCCTCAAGAATTTTTCTATATCGACTTTCGCCTATCGCATTTAAAAATTCAAAAAATGTCATGGGATATAGTGTCATAAAATCAACTTTTCCAACCGGGAAACCTGTGTCTTTATGCAAAGAGACTCCGAGCAGACTGCCTGCAACTATAATATGATATTCGGGAGCATTTTCATAAAAATATTTTAATGTAGTTAAGGCTTCGGGGCATTCTTGAATTTCATCTAAAATTATAAGAGTGTTATCAGGTTCTATTTTTATACCTGATGATAATTCAAGAGCCGATAATAATATATCTGTTTCAACTGTTTGGGTAAACGTATTTTTTAACTTTTTATTTCTGTCAAACGAAACATATACAACATTTTTATATTCAAGTTTACCAAACTCTTTCATAAGCCAAGTTTTTCCAACCTGTCTTGCACCTTGAATTATTAAAGGTTTTCTTTTTTTGCTGTTTTTCCATTCTTTCAATTGCAAAATCGCATCTCTTTGCATTTTAATTTCCTATTTTACACAATTTTCTAACGAATTTTGAATACATTTTACACATTTTTCTAACGAATGTCAATATAGTATTTACACATTTTTGAAACTGAATAAGCTAGCTTATAATTATCTTATATTTTTATTGCCCAAATAACCATTCGGTTATATAAACAGAATCTCTTGGTTTTCGTGATGATATTGAATATTAATGCGTAGAGCCGATTATCTACGCATTAATTTTTTTATTGATATCCAAGTCTTAGTCAGAACATTTATGTTTTCCACTCCAGCTTAGCTCATCAGGGCATTTTAAATAATCCATGTTTTCATTATAAATTACCCACGCTGCGCAACCAGCTCCGGCGGCATACGTTGCCGACTGTGAGCAAGTTTTTTCGAAAGGAAGATTATCATTATTCTCAGCTTTAGTTCCCGCCGGTACAATACCTAAATCAGTTAAATAGAAAAGAAATAAGTCTTTGCCGCTGGTATTTGGAGGATTTTTGCCGTTTGTATCTATACTTATTAATCCAAACACTTTCGATAATGCACCGGAACCACGATTATCATAACCGGTGCCGACATGCGGTAAAACCGTAAAAACAGAGCCGTCAGCCAAAATGCCTACTACTTGAGTTCCTTTAGTATTAGTAAACTCATCGTTAAGCTGACCGTTTAAGTAATAAACTTCAGACGTATAACATTTATCTAAAACTCTTGAATCACTACAATCATTCATTACTTTCATGTTCTCAAATAATCTCTGTTTAATTAAATTTCCACCAGTAGAAAAAAAGGCTTTACCTTCTTCATCAGTTGTACCGACATGTCTTGCAGGAATATCCCATTGTGACGGAGCGCCATATTTTTCGACTGCAAATAAATAACTTTGCGAAAGTGTACTGTAAAACTTTTTGAGTTTAGCGACTGTTTCTTTTTCTTGATAACTTTGAACCAAATTTGGTATAGTCATAGCAGCAACTATACCAATGACGGCGAGGGTTATAAGCACCTCTGCTAAAGTGAAGGCAGTACGTTTTAAAGCGAATAAGCGAATA
>CANQML010000175.1 GCA_947624935.1 Candidatus Gastranaerophilales bacterium | reverse complement strand
TTGAATATACGAATAATGCGTTGGATTTCTTCAAGATCTTTTCTTGAATTGATTGTATAAACATTATTAATCGGATCTGATACTACTGACATCATTGTATTAAGTTCTTGTTCTTTCATCGTTTATCCTCTTTCCTTGTATATATTAATAAAGGAAATTTGCGACGAAAAATTGCCTTTTTGAAAAGGTGCAAGTTTACAAAAGTTAATAATCAAGCTAAACTTCTTTTTTAGCTTTTTGCCAAAGTTTGTCAAATTCTTCAAAAGAGTAGTTGTTAAGGGGTTTTATGGCAAGTTCTTCCATTTTGCGAAAGCGTTTGACAAATTTTTTATTGGATTTTAAAAGAGCCTGCTCGGCGTCAATTTTATTCCAACGTGCGAGGTTAACGACGGCAAAGAGTATGTCGCCGAGTTCTTCTTCCATATTTAACTTATCGTTATTATTTTCGGCTTGTTTAAATTCTTCAAATTCAGAGAAGATGCAATTGTAGAGCGATTTTTCATTTGGCCATTCAAATCCTGTCTTGACGGCGCGTTTGCTTATTTTTTGTGCGGACATTAATGCTGATTGGGATTTGGAAATCCCGTCCATGGCGGATTTTCTCTCGGTTTTTTCTTCGGCTTTAAGCTTATCCCAGTTAGCCAGAATTTCGTCGGTGGAATTGACTTTAACATTGCCGAAAACATGCGGATGGCGGTGAATTAGCTTATCCTTAATCCCTTTTGCGACATCATCAAGCGTAAAGTCGCCGTTTTCGGAAGCTATTTGAGAGTGCAGAACGACTTGCAAAAGCACATCACCGAGTTCTTCTTTCAAATGCTCCATATCGTTATCGTCAATGGCATCAACCGCCTCGTAAGCTTCTTCGAGCATATTCGGGCGAAGTGTCGAGTGAGTTTGCTCTCTATCCCATTGACAGCCGTTCGGTGCTCTAAGGCGTCTTATGACTTCTACCAGTTCTTCCATATTATTCATACTCAAATTTTAACACAAATTGCAACTAAAGTTATAAATAATATTTGAAATAATACATCAAAAGGTGGATTTTTAATCTAAATAGTGTGTTATTCTTAATATGTGAATAGTTAAGAAGAGGTAGAATTAATGAAAATAATGGCAACATTAGGTCATGTCCTCAATACTCCGATAGGACACACCAAAACACAAAATCATTCGACAAACCCGTTTGCACCGTCAACTTTTAAGGGTAATGTATTGACGGCTGATGTTTTTGAAACAAAAAAGGCAGCTAAGAAAAAGTTGACTTACAGTACTTTAGTAGGTTCAATCGGAGATGCGTTTCCGACATTCAGAAAAAGTATTGAATCAGTAGTTTCATTTGGTAACAGAATGAAAAAAGGTGCACTTGCCGTTTGGAATAAGATTGATGAAATCGGCAGTATTACTGTTGATTTAGGTGCTCCTGCAAAAGCTGTCATGAAAGGATTTAATTCAATGACGGATAAATTCAGTGTAGGAAATTATTCAAAATATACGGAGTCACAGCTTGCGGATATGCTAAAATCCGAACTGAGCATGAGCGTAGTGGGATAAGGAGGGCAAATGAAGGACTTAAGAAAAGCGAGAAATATAATTGACGCATTGGCAATGAAAGGTTCTGCGGAATCCACGCAGATATTGGAAGAAATCGGAACAAATTCGCCAATAGACGAAATCAGAGAACACACAGCCCGCGCATTGGTAAGACAAAACAAACGTGACGCATTGAATGTCGTAATAAAAAATACCGGAAAAGGAATAAACGACATGTCAACATCGGTTGCGATGAGTACAATAAACGAGCTTTTGACGTTGGAAAACAAGGACGAGGCGATGGAAGTTTTGACGGATACGGTCGAAAACGGTTGTACTGATGAAGTTAAAGAAAATGCGCGTTCTGTCAGAGCTTTGATGTCATTAAGTTAATAATTTATTATATATAAAAAGCAGGCGGTCGTTAAGACCGCCTTTTTTAATGCTTAAAATTATTACTTCCACGGGTTGCACTCATCGGGAAACTTCCAGCCGTTAAGCTGTGTTTTTCTTAAACACGGTGCGTTTTCTTCTGTTCCGTCCCAACCATTTTGTATATAAGGCATCATCCCTTTATCTTTGTAATATTTATTTGTAGTGGGGGACGTAGTACCATTCGGATAAAAGCCAAAAAAGAAGAAATCTTTATTCTGTATTGCATTGACTTTTTTACTGTTTGTTGCTACCGGATAAAACGATAAATCTTTAGCCAGCCACTTAAAGGCGGCTGCCGACCCGTCAGGCATGTACACAATTAATGCGTTCACTGGCTCACCTGTGTTAACATCTACATCACCTGCAAAATGCTCGACAAATTCATAACTTAATATTTTTAAATAAGGTTTGTAAAATTTATCAAAGTTATAAGTTATACATTTTTCTTCATAACCTGTTGAACAAAATTCGTTTTTAAAATTCCAAGTTGTTTTATAACCGTTGTCAATTTCAGACAGCGCAATAGCATTATTCATGACACTGTAAAATTTCATTAATCTTGTTTCGGTTACTTTTTGTTGGTATCTGTTCATAACCGTCGGAATGGTCATCGCGGCAACAATGCCGATGACGCCGAGGGTAATCAAGACTTCTGCCAATGTAAAGGCGGTTTTCCTTAAAGTCGTTAAGACGTTAAGACGATAAGTCTTTAAGTCGGTTTCATTAAATAGACACTGTGAAATGCCACTGTTATTAAGGTATGCCCCCTCGCCCCTTGCGGGAGAGGGTTGGGGTGAGGGGTTTGAGTAGATTGCTTCGTCACTT
Organism: Candidatus Gastranaerophilales bacterium; assembly: GCA_947624935.1. GTDB lineage: Bacteria > Cyanobacteriota > Vampirovibrionia > Gastranaerophilales > Gastranaerophilaceae > SIG32. Next base: position 12 of record CANQML010000175.1, on the reverse strand, counting down.
CGTTCCTCGCAA
>CANQML010000174.1 GCA_947624935.1 Candidatus Gastranaerophilales bacterium | reverse complement strand
TATACATAACCGCATACCGTGCATACATATTTTTCCATATTTGCTCTCCTTTTTTAATTATTTTAAAATATTTACTTCAAATTGTCAATATTAACCGCATATCTACTTTTCAATAATTGAAATTTATAGTAGTATATGTTGTGAGGATTTATATGAAAAAATTTGTATTAATTTTATGTGTTTTAACAATAGGCACTGCGGCGTTTTGCGAGGAAATATTCAAACTCGATAACGGTCAAACCGTTGTGATAGAAGAAATTCACACCAACCCGATTGTCACAATAGATACATGGGTAAAAACGGGTTCAATAAACGAAACGGACGAAAATAACGGCGTATCGCACTTTTTGGAACATCTGTTTTTTAAAGGTACTACAAACCACCCCACAGGCGAGTTTGATAAAGTTTTGGAAGCAAAAGGCGCCATAAACAACGCGGCTACAAGCAAGGATTTTACGCATTACTACATAACAATCCCGTCAAAAGACTTTGATTTGGCGCTTGAAATGCATGCAGATATGCTGCAAAACCCCTTAATCCCCCGCAAAGAGCTTGAAAAAGAGCGCAAAGTCGTTTTGGAAGAAATTTCCAAAGACATTAATTCGCCCTCATCAAAGGTTTACAATAACTTGATTGAGATGATGTATATAAATCACCCCTATAAACGCAAAGTAATCGGAACAAATGAGATTATAGAAACGATTACGAGAGATGAAATTTTGGATTATTTTAACACATATTACGCACCGTCCAATATGATTACGGTGATAACGGGTGATGTTAACGCAAAAGATGCACTGCAAAAGGTTAAAGAAAGTTTTAACAGCGAATACAAAAAGGTCTGCAAAAAAACTTACCCGAAAGAAAAGCCTCTGCCGTCGCTTTTGAGAAAAATTGAAGGCATGCAAACGCTTACAGGTTACATGCTTATAGGATTCAGGACTGTCGATGCCTCCGACAAAGATATTTATGCGCTAGACGTTTTGGCAACAATATTGGGCGAAGGAAATTCGTCGGTTTTATACCAAAACATCAAAGACAAAAAACAGCTTGCGTTCAATATTTCCGCCTCAAACGCTTCATTTAAAGACGACGGGATTTTTTACGTTTCATCAGATTTTATCCCTGAAAATTATGAACGGTTAGAACAGGAGATTTTTTTACAAATCGCACAAATCCAAAAAAACGGTGTTACACCCGAACAGGTAAAAACAGCGCAGAATATTATTGAGCGGGATACATATTATTCAAGAGAATCTGTTTCGAATATCGCACAAGAAATCGGCTATACTTACGTTATTACGGGTGATTCAAAGTTTTACAAAAATTATGTTGATAACATAAAAAAAGTCACCGCAACAGACGTCAAAAAAGTTGCAAACAAATATTTGGGCGTAAATAAAGCGGCAATATCGGTTATTTTGCCCGAAAAAACAAACGAAGTAAAGGTTTCAAATGTCGTTTATAACCCGCCAAAATTGGTGAGTGAAAACAGTTCCACCCAAAAATACGAGCTTTCAAACGGCGCGACAATGCTTTTTACACCCAATGACTCAAATGAGATTGTGGCAATAAGCATATTTGCAAAAGGCGGTGAGTTTTTGGAAAAAATCCCCGGAACAGGCAAATTAACAGCGGCTTCAATGATGAAAGGTACGAAAAAATTCTCCGCGCTTGATATTTCACAGATTATGGAAGATAACGGGATAAAAATTGTACCGACTTCGGGCGCAGATACTTTTAATATTACTGTATTAACGACCAAAGGCGAATTTGACAAAACGCTTGAAATTTTGGACGAAATTGTAAATAATGCCTCATTTGACGATTATGAGATTGAAAAAGTGAGAGCGGAAAAAATAAATTCCATAAAGAAAAACCGCGATTTACCCCTAAAACGTGCGATTGAAGAATATAACACATTGATTTATCAAGGCTCTGTCTATTCAAATTCGACTAAAATCCTTGAAAAAACTTACCCGAAGGTTACGCGCGATGATATAATCGAGTTTTACGGAAAGATTTTTGAGCCTAAAAACATGGTTATTTCCGTCAACGGAAATGTCGATAAAGAAAAGACTTTAAAAGCTTTTTCACAGATTTTTTCGCCCAAAAATCAAGAAGTGTTTGACAATACAAAATATACAGTTCCGATAATCACATCCCCGAGGATTTCTGAACAGATTGACAAAACAACCCAAACGGATTGGGTTTTCTTGGGCTGGCAAACCGATGGCATTCAAAACCGCAAGGATTATGCGACATTAAATGTCATAAATTCGCTTTTAGGCTCAGGCATGAGTTCAAGACTTTTTAAGAATTTGCGTGACGAAGAAGGGCTTGCATACCAGCTCGGTTCAAGCTACAGCCCGAGCATGCGGCGCGGGAATTTTGTCGTCTATATAGGCACAAATCCTCAAACCCTTGAACATTCAAAATCGAAACTTTTGGGAGAAATAAACCGTCTTAAAACCGAATATGTGGGCGACACTGAGCTTCAAGAGGCAAAAGACAAGCTTTTGGGACAATACATAATCTCTTTGGAAACAAACCTTGAAAAAGCTTCTACAATAGGTAAATTTGAGGTTTCAAATAGAGGCTACGACTTTGATTACGCAAAGCTTATTCAGGAAGTCACGGAATCTGATGTTTTGGAAGTGGCAAATAAATATTTTAATAACAATTATGTTTTGTCTGTTGTCAAAAAATGAGTTGAGAACGCTTGACAACAGATAAAAAAATGTATATAATGTACGTATGAGAAATGAATGGCTTGAAACACAGAGTATAAGAGGAATTAAGGTGGCTACCCC
>CANQML010000173.1 GCA_947624935.1 Candidatus Gastranaerophilales bacterium | reverse complement strand
TACTTGTCCATTGTGAGTGTCAATTCACATTTGGGTTTTGTATAATCGCACACGTCATTGTGAGGAAACCCCACACCCCCGTCGCTACGCTCCTCCCCCTCTCCCGCAAGGGGCGAGGGGGCTTTTTCTTGATTACCGTCATACCTTGTTGCTTTTTCATCTACTAATTCTTTTGTCATATTATTGTCCTTTCATTTTCTTGTTGGGCTGAAAGCCCAACCTACATACTACAATATGGATTGCTTCGTCGTGCTGCGCCCTCCTCGCAATGACGTGCGCTATTATGCAAAGCTAATTGTGCCAAAGGCACATTAAACACCTCACTCACTTTACTCACTTCAAACAGCCTCCAACACAGTCGTTGCAGGTGTTTCAAACCTATAAAACAGCCGAAACTCACTCTATGAGCACTGGGGGGGGGGGGTATGCCCTCCCAACTCTTTTATACTCTGTGTTTCAAGCCATCCGTTTTCCATACGTACATTATATACATTTTCACGCAACTTGTCAAGCTGATTTTTGCATGCCCGCAGCTTGATTAAATAATATTATTAACAAATTAAACATATTTAATCTAAAATTTTTTTTGTATTATAATAAAAGCATAGCGGTATCGTCTAGTGGTTAGGATAGCAGATTCTCATTCTGTTGACACGGGTTCAATCCCCGTTGCCGCCGAATTTTTCCAAAACCCCAAATGATATGTAAATAAATCTTAACATTATGTTTCAAAATATCAAAAAATGGGAATAATACTTTTAGGTTAATTTGTGACTAATTTAATTTGAATATAATTATAAATTTTATATAAAAATTTTTTAAAAAATATTTTTTAAAAACTATTGTACGACACCAATTATGATGACATTATGCTGTCGGCAGGAAGGAGAAAAACTATGATGATATTAGAAGCAAACTATTACGATAAATCTTTTGTAAACACTGCAGATGTTATGCTCAGCGAAGACAAAACTACAATTACTATATTAAACACAACTAAATTTTATAATTATTCGCTGTATAATTCTATGACAGGTTTACAAGCAACAGATTGGGTAAACGGTTCAAAAGGTACAGTTATTTTTTCAGATTTAGACCCAAAAATAAAATATACGGTCAGAATTCAAAATACGAAAGAAGTAGACCCCAAACCCATTGTAAATCCTGAAATTATATATGTTCCTACAATACCGGTAATTGGGGCGGACATTATTGTTCCTGCCAAAAAGCCAATATTTGACCCGATAAGCGGCTGTGGATTGATTTCTATCAAGACGCAACCCGATTACGGTTACGCCATTTTAAATGACCAAGATAAACCGCTTAACGACAAAGAATTGAAAAAATGGGGTATCAAAGTTACTAATGACCAGGGATATTTAGTTCCTAAAACTGATGACGGGTATTTCTTCGGGCACAAGACGAATTTGAATTTTGAAGTGCCGGCAGGCGGAAGTTTCAAAATGGGCGGAAAAAACTTAACGAAGAAATATACTTTTATAAACGGCCCGACGTTTGATACTCCCGGACTATATTACAATGCTTGGTACGGCTATACTCCGGCTTACTATAGCGGTGAGCAAGGAAGCTACAGTTTGATTATAAATCCTGCCTGCAAATTCTCGATTTACAGGTTGTATACAAACAGAGGTATATTTATAACCTCAAAAGTAATCAAAGGTACCAACAACGTAATATTTTTCAATGATGTAGATCCGTTTGACAGTTATGCAACCGGAAGTCCAATTCCTCTGGAATAAGCAATAAAAAAGCCCCACCTCGGGGCTTTTTTGATATACTGCCACACACAGTTTTGACGGTTTTAGTCAGAACACCTATGTTTTCCATTCCAGGATAGCTCACCCGGACATTTGAGATAATCCATATTACCGTTATAAACAATCCAAGCCGTGCAAGCGTACATATTACCTGGGGAGTACTGTGGGTAAGGCTCTGTTTCTAATTTATTACATGCTTTTTCAAACTTATGTACCGCATTCGGTGCACCTTCAGGTACTATACCATCTCTTGTTAACGAGAATCCAAATATATTTTCACCCGATTTTTGAATACCACTCATTGGCTCTGTATAAATTTTAATATTACCACAGGCATTATTTTTCCCTTCTACAGCAAAGTCATGCGTACAACTGTTACTAATAGTTCTAAAAGAGACATAAACGCCGTTACTCAATACAAATCCGGTCGCTATCTGAGAATATTTATTATCTCCATAATTTCCCAACAACGTTACACAATGTTTTTGAGTGTAATCATCAGATTTACCGACACAATCTTCGGATATCTTCATATAAGGTTTAAAGTAGTTTGCAAGATTAATATGAGATTGTTTATCGTACATACCGCCAGTTCCCAAATCCCAATTTGCAGGTGAACCGTGTTCAACTGTAACAAGTCCATAGGCGTTTGCCAATTGACTGTATGCTTGTTTAACTTTGGTGACAGTTACTTTTTCCTTATAACTTTGAAGCAAAGTCGGAATGGTCATGGCAGCAACAATGCCAATAACGCCGAGAGTTATCAAGACTTCCGCCAAAGTAAAAGCTATTTTTTTTGAAGTCTTTAAGACGTTAAGACGATTTCTTACTCGCTCGCGTTTAACGGGACTGCGGTTGACGTCTGCAATGACTTCGTCATTTCCGCCGTCAAGCCTCGCCCTCAGCTCGCTCGCGCAAGTCGTTAAGTTCTTTACTTTAAGCAGGCTTTGTGGATTGCCGCTACGCAATCCCCACCCCTTGCGGGCGGGGAAGCGGTTATTCACGAGTTTACGAGTGTTACAACCGCAGGGGCGGGGTTCGT
>CANQML010000172.1 GCA_947624935.1 Candidatus Gastranaerophilales bacterium | reverse complement strand
ATAGCGCCGCCACCCATATTGTCTTTTGCATAATTTTCTATAAAATCCGCGGTAATACTTCCGATTTTTCCCATGTTAAAAATTGCACCGCCCGCACCTTCCGTTGCATAATTCTTCTCAAAAGTTCCCGATATACTCTCGATATTACCGTCTGTTGTTGAAAATATTGCACCGCCGTTTTTCTCTGCCAAGTTGTCATGAAAATACCCCGAGATATTTGTTATATTGGAGGAATTTGCAACCACACCGCCTTGGTCTGATGCCGAATTATTATAAAAATTTCCGCTGAGATTTTCTATTGTGCAACCGTTAGTGTTATTAACAACGGCGCCGTCAACGGAATTAAAATTGCACATGTCAACATCGTTTAGGCTTATTGAACGACCGCTGTCAAGAGTTACACCGCCAAAATTATTTCCGTCAATCATATTCCCCAAGCCTTCAATTGAGGCATTGTTTTTAGGGCAGCCCAAATTATCTTGGGCTTGAAAATTATTATCTATGGTTATTTCGCTTTCGCCATGTTCAAAAGCCTCCGTCAAGTCCTCAAAACAAGTAACATCAACGGCAAAGGCGGTTTGAGTAAGCAAAAGTAAAATCAACAAAATCCTCACACATAAATTTAATTTTTATTGAGAGAATTAACAATTGCCTGATTTAATTAGTAAATTTATCATTGAGAAACTTCATTCGGTTCTTCAATTGTTTTTTCAATAAATAATTTGGTTATTCTTGCGCCGTCGACTTCTTTGACAACAAAGGTCAAGCCCTGATAGGTAACTTTATCATTAATTTCCGCCAAACGTCCTAAAAGTTTAACCACAAGCCCGCCGATTGTATCAACATCTTCCTCGTCAATTTCATCTATATTGAAAAACTCGGCAATTTCATCAAGACGCATCATAGCGTTTGCCAAGTATTTATTGGGCGCAAGCTCTTTGATATCGCTTTCTTCTTCCTCGTCAAATTCATCTTGCACTTCGCCGAAAATTTCTTCCAAAACATCTTCAAGCGTAATTATACCCGATGTTCCGCCAAATTCATCGACTACAACCGCCATTTGGCTTTTACGTTTTTTAAATTCCAAAACTAAATTATCCATGGTAATTGTTTCGGGTACAAGCATAATGTCGCGCTGAATACGCTCAATCGGGCATGTTGTATCGTCGATTGAAAGTTTATACAAGTCTTTTACGTGGATTAAACCCGTTATATGGTCGATATCACCCTCATAAACAGGGTATCTTGTGTATTGATTTTCGGTTGCAAATTTATTCAAATCCTCTAACGACATATCAATCGGCACGCAAACCATATCGGTTCGAGGTATCATAACCTGTTTTGCGGTCAAATCTGAGAATTTGAACACGTTATGGAGCATATCTTTTTCAGTTTCGTTCAACACACCGCCGTCATAACTTGCATCGACAAGCATATCAAGCTCTTCGGACGAGTGCACAAGCGAAGATTTATGCGAATGCGGTATTCTCAAAATCTTTAAAACAAGATTTCCAAACCCATTCAATAACCAGATAAACGGATTAAAGATAAAAGTTATGGCGCTCATCGGTCTTGCAATAATGAGTGCGGTTTTTTCGGTGTATTCAAGTGCAATGGATTTTGGAATAAGTTCGCCCAAAACAACATGCAAAAAAGTAATCAGGGCAAAAGCTATTGATGCAGAAAGCGTATGCGTTGCAACGGTTTGGCTTGCACCGGGCAAAAAAGCAAACGCTGGTTCTATGATTCTTGCAAGCGTACTTTCTCCGACCCAGCCTAAACCGATACTGGATATCGTTACACCTAATTGAACCGATGCAATAAATTTATCCAAATCCTTTATCGCCTCTAAAGCGATTTGTGCATTAAAATTACCCTCTTTTACAAGCTGTTCGATGCGGGTTTTTCTAACCTTTACCATCGCAAATTCGGCTGCAACAAAAAATCCGTTTGAAAATAACAAAAACGCTATAACAAACAAATTTATAAATAAAGACTCATACATTATATCTATTTTACCTCAAATGTTGTTGTTTCAATTATAATATTATTTACGAAAAAATGCAACTACCGTGTCTCGACCTCTTTCAGCTGAGTGTAAATAATAGGTGAGAACCCTTTTTTTGAAACAATATCAATAATTTTATACTTATGCGGTTCACTTAACAAAGTGGGCGAAATTATGTGATAAACACCGTTTTGCATGGTTTCACTGTTATAGTGATAATGCCCCGAAATAACCGCCAAGACATTGTTGTGTTTGTTTAAAATCTCCATATATTTTTCGGGTTGGTAGGTTCTGTTTGTTTTGGAATTACCGGGCATCAAAGGATAATGCTGAAAAATCACAACAGGATGTCTTGAATTTTTACTCAACTGTTTGTCAAGCCATTTTAAAGTGTCCTCTCTATAGTACCCGACAGGTCCGGGGATTACTTCTTTTGCACCATCAACAACGATAAATACATACCCGTTTTTCTTGAAAACATAATTCCATTTTCTGTAAAGCCAAAAAATGTTGTTTTCTCTTACAACCTCACTATATCTCACTTTTGAAAGATTTCTGCTTTTGAAAACATCGTGATCGCCTAAAACAAGATAGTAAGGCGCTTTTAATTTATTAACGGTTTTAATAAAAGCTACCAAATCATCTTCTTTGGGGTTATTCAAATTGTCGCCCGTAAAAACGACAAACGAAACATCTTTTAAATTATTTATATCCGCAACCGTATCTTCAAGCACTTTGACTTTATAAGGATTTTTAGCCTCAAAATGCACATCGGTAACTTGGGCAAACTTGATATTGCTTTCAAAAGCAAAAGCGCAGGTTTGAATTAACAATAAAAACAAAAGTGATAATA
>CANQML010000171.1 GCA_947624935.1 Candidatus Gastranaerophilales bacterium | reverse complement strand
CGGGTCTGCGCTTGTCGTCTGCAATGACTTTGTCATTTTCGACGACAGAGCTCGCCCTCTGCTCGCTCGCGCTAAGCGAATAGGCACGTTACATTAATTAGGCTCTGTGGAGTGCGACTGTTATGAATAAATACGCCCTCTCCCTACGGGAGAGGGGAGGAGCGCAGCGACGGGGTGAGGGGGCGGTTTTGTAGGTCTGATTTACCAATCTGACAAAGTTTTATTGTTGGCATAGTAATGCCAACCTACATATATCTTAGTTGCCACAAAAAACGGGCTTGAAAGCCCGTTTTTTATACAGCTAAAATATGGTTTAACAGCGTTCGGACTCCTGCGCCCGATGCGCCTTTTATAAATTCGCCCTGCGGCTTTTCCAAAAATGCCGTGCCTGCTATGTCTATATGCGCCCATTTAACGTCTTTGACAAATTCTTTCAAAAATATTCCCGCAATAGACGCTCCGCCTTGTCTTGAGCCTGTGTTTTTCATATCGGCAATGTCGGATTTTAAGCTGTCAAAGTATTCTTTGAACATCGGAAGTTTCCAGAACCTTTCGCCGCTTTTCTCTGCCGTATTAATAAGGTTTTGGATTAATTCGTCGTCGTTGCCCATAATACCTGAAACTTGTGTTCCCAAAGCCACAACGCATGCGCCCGTAAGCGTTGCAATATCAATAACTTCATCAACTCCAAGCTCGCATGCATAGCATAAAGCGTCTGCCAACGTCAATCTGCCCTCAGCGTCGGTGTTATCAACTTCAATCGTTTTGCCGTTTTTGGCTTTTAATATGTCACCTGGTTTGTAAGCGTTTGAGCCGGGCATGTTTTCGCAAGCCGCGATTATTCCGTGGACTTCAACTTGCGGCATAAGCTCTTTTAGTGCGCTCATAACCCCTAAAACGCACGCCGCGCCTGACATATCGTCACGCATTGTAAGCATTGATGCGGGAGGCTTTAAGTCTAATCCGCCCGAATCAAAACAAATCCCTTTGCCGATTAGCGCAATACGTTTTTTGGGGTTTTCGCAAGTATATTTCATGTGAATGAATTTGGGAGGCTGCGAACTGCCCTGTCCTACCGCAAGAAAAGCGCCCATATCGCTTATTTCGGATTTGTCATAAACTTTTGTTTCAATTCCGTCAAGGCTTTGCGCAATTTCGGCAAGCTTTGTCGGTGTTGCGTAAGACGCCGGTTCGTTTGCCAAATCTCTTGTAAATTTAAGCGCTTTGGCAAATATTTTGCCTTCGGTTAAATCCTGTGCGTTTTTCAGATAAATTGTATTAACTCTTGTCGATTTTTCGCTTTTGTATTTATCGAATGCGTAATCTGCAATCATAGCGCCGATTACGACGGATTTTGAGTAATCAAAATCAAAGTCAAAAACTGCGGTTTTTGCATAAATTTGTTGTAATTTTTTAACTGCTTTATAAGCGACTTCTCTTGCGGTGTTTTCTGTGAAGTCTTCACGTTTTCCGCAGCCTGCAATCAGGATTTTTTTAGCGGGGATTTTGCCGTAGGTTTGCATAAGGTAAGTTTTGCCCTTTTCGCCCTTAAATCCGTCTTGTCCGATTGCAAATTCGTTTGCAAGCTCTTGAGAAGTTTTTTCACCTTCAAACATGCTGATTACAAGCACATCAACATCTTTTGCGTCATTAGAAATTGTAATATCCATTTTGCTCTCCTTTTTAAGTTGATTGTATCACAAAACGAAATTTGTTACAAATTGTAACATTGCTTTAAAAAATATTGAAGAAAAACGTAAAATTTGCCGATAACGAATAAGGAAAGGTAAACTATGGGATTATCGGCATCACAAGCAAGATTATTAAGTATAACGGCGAGGATATCGGATAACGAATTGCATTCGCAGTCGATTGCTAATTCGAAAGTCAGACTTGCTGATAAAACCCAGGAGGCAAGCAAGGAATACATAGAAGCTTTGAATGCCAAAAAGTTAGTGTTTACAACTTACGATGCCAAGGGAAATTCTACGATGCAGAGTTTAACGCCTGCGTTTTTGTATCAATATACGCCGATGAAAAACCAATACGTAATGCAAGATACCAACGGAAATTATTTATTAAGCGGCGAGGATATAAAAAATTTCGAAGAAACTGATAGTCTGATGCAATTTTTATCCAGATACGATTTGTTTTCGTTGGATATGTATGAACAGGCTATGAGGGATTATCAAGAAGATTTAAAAAATTATAATGAGAAAAAAGATTTTTATAATGATGCTTATACCAAATATCAAGATGATTTAGCAACATATAATTCCCAAAAAGCTGATTATGACGCGGATCATAAGAGATGGCAAGCTGAAAAAGACAAGTATGATGCGGATTATCAAAAATACTTGGATGATTTAAGCAAACCGCAGTTATATGATGTATTTGCGGGTTTTGTAGGAACAAGCGATAACCCGAACAGCAATGCAGGATATTGTTACGGCGAGGCTCTCAGCGGATACTCAAGCTGCTACAGACACTTATTAGCTCACCTTTTGGATTACGGCGGCGGTTCTAAGTATAATACCAATTATGATTATACTTCAAGCTGGACTGATCCTGCAACGGGTAAAAAGGCTACAACTCAGTTAATTTATACATCAGGTGGTATGTCAGGTTTTGTAAGCGATGATCCCAACTGGCTTGAAATTGTTGATGCATTGAATGATACTTCACGTTTATGCGACGGTGATGATAATTTTGGGGGTGTAAATGACGGCACAAAAGAAAACCTTATTCAACAAGCAATAGATGAAGACAGAAAACCTACGCAAAAAGAAATATTAATGAGTGACTATCTATACGATGAAGAAAATAATAAAGTTATCGGGTTAAAAACACTCAAACAAAAAGCAATCGACTTATTGTATATTTTGAATAACAATATAGCCTTAACAACAGTTGAAATGCGAGAAACATTAATCAACTTCACCGAAGGTGATATGCGTAACTTATCATCTCCGCCGACGCCTCCCGATCCGTTTACTATGGTAGAGCCTACACCTCCGGAAGTACCCGTAGAGCCTGTAGAACCCAA
>CANQML010000170.1 GCA_947624935.1 Candidatus Gastranaerophilales bacterium | reverse complement strand
AGGGTTCAACTATCAATGTTTTATATTGACCCCGCCCCTGCGGTTGTAGCTCGCTTCGCTCACACAACCGCTTCCCCGCCCGCAAGGGGTGGGGATTGTGTGGCGACAATTCGCAGAACCTAATTCTTGATAAGGGCTTATTCGCTTATTGGCTTATTCACTTATTAACGGACTTAACGTCTTAACGACTTATGAAACCACTTACTCACTTACTCATCACTTCCGAGTAATTAACCGCGAGCCATTTGAAAGTTTGTTCCGCCTCAGGGATGTCTATTACAAACGTTCCGCCGTAACGCCCGCGTGAAAACGCCAAATAACCCTCTTTTGCAAGGTTATTGAACGCTTTTCGGATTGTGTTGGGGCTTAAATCCATTTGCTTTGAAAGCTCTTGGATTGACGGGAGTTTTGACCCGATTTCGTAATTTTCCGCTATCATTTTTTTAATTCTGTTTTGCGTTTTTTCATAATAATAAAACGCGGCATCTTGTGCGGGCGCAAATATTGATGTTTCACGTTCAAGCGGCATGTCGTTCGGCATTCTTGTTACAGTTGTGCCGTACCGTCCGCGTTTTGCAAGCAGCACTCCGTCATTTATCAATACTTTCAAGGCATCGTGTATGGTCTTTATGCTTACGTTAAGCTCGTTTGAGAGCGCTTCATGCGCGGGAAGCCTGTCGCCTACCTTTAAATTGCTTGTTATATAACTTTTTAAATCACTCAAAACTTTTGCCACAAGCGTTTCATTTCGACTTTCTTTTATCTCAAAATCATTGGTTTTTAATATTTTTTGTGAATTTAGAATACCCGATGTGCAAAGGCTTTCCAAAGCAAGTCTTACGGTGTTTGCGCAGCAGTTGGTTTTTTCCGCAATAACTCTTGATGAAGGCAGCGCCTCGCCAACTTTGATATCGTTGTCTTTAATGTATTTTTTGATAAGCTCAATCGCGATTTCACGTTTTGATGTAAGTTTTCGCATAGAAAAAGACTTTTTATTTTTAACAACAGTACCTATACACTGTTTGGATTGTACACACCCCATATCTTCCAGATATCTGAAAGCGTTTTGCATAGTGCCGATGCTTACCCCGAGCATATAGGCAAATTCTGCTTTTGTCGGCAGTAATCGACCGTTAAAATCCCGTTCGTTTTTAATACGGTTCTTAAGCCATTTTGCAATAACCATGGCTTTTGCCTCGTTAATGTTTTTCAAATCGGGCAAATCTACCACGATTTCATTGATATCAATAGTTTTTAAGTCACTTTTCTTCATACGCACCTTCTAATTTTACACTATTTATAAAAAAACATCAAGAATTTTTTTTGCTACCAAGTTAATAAAAAGTTACATTGTCACAGGAGGATTTTAGCAGTGTTTGAAACTACTTGACAAGGTGCGTGAAAATGTATATAATGTACGTATGGAAAGAGAAATGCTTGAAACACAGAGTATAAGAGAAATTGAGGTGGCTACCCCCCCCCCCCAATGCTCATAGAGTGAGTTTCGGCGATTATATAGGTCTAAAACGCTTGCGGCATCTTGCCGGAGGCGGGATTAAAGTGATTAAAGTGAGTAAGGTGAGTGAAGTGAGTGAGGTGTTTAATGTGCCTTCGGCACAATTAGCTTTGCATAGTAGCATTCGTCATTTGGCAAACCACTTACAATATAGAGCTTTTAGCATGTCATTGCGAGCGAGTGTAACGAGCGTCGCAATCGCAAAGTCATGGCGTACTATAAAGCCAGCTTAATATAAAGTATGTGTAGGTTGGGCTTTCAGCCCAACAGGAAAATGAAAGGATAAAAAAACATGACAAGAGAACTTGAAAGTAGAAAAGATTTAGTTGATGAAAAAGTAACAAGACATGACGTCACACGTCATTGCGAGGAGGGCAAGCGTAGCGTAGCCCGACGCGGCAATCTATTGAATAGATTGCTTCGTCACTTCGTTCCTCGCAATGACGGAAACAGTGGCAATTCACAAAGCCTAATTAATGTAAAGCACTCATTCACCTATTTACTTATTCACCTATTCACTTCTCGTAAACGCGTAGCGTTTACGATGGCAGAGATATTGATAACTCTCGCAGTTATCGGTATCGTTGCCGCGATGACCATTCCAAACTTGGTTCAATCGTACAAGAAAAAAATTGTTGAAACAAAGCTGATAAAAATTTACAGTACAATGAATCAAGCAATAAAACTTTCATCTGTTGACAACGGTTCGCCGGAAACTTGGGACAATTTCGGAGGCGCGTATAAAACTTATGACGATGTTTTAGCTTGGTGGAACAAATATTTTGCCCGATATATTAATGTACAAAAACTTGAGGAGGGTGATGAGAACTCATTATTGGTGTATTTTGCCGACGGCAGTATATTGGAGGTACAAGATATGCTGTATGATATGAAATTTTACATCAATGCTTCCGCTGTTAAAAATGAAAAAGTAGGTGTAAACAGTTTTTTCTTCAGATTTCAACCATACTCGCCTAACACAATCACAGAGTTTAATAAATATGTCATTAATTCCGGTTTTGAGCCTTATACATACGGGTGGGACGGCACAATTGAAGGTGCAATGAACGGGATTAACAATACTTTTGGCTGCAGCCCGAATTGCACAGTGGGTGCAGGCAATCTTTGTACGAAATTAATCCAGTTAAACAATTGGAAAATACCGGAGGATTATCCGTATAAATTCTGACGGGTTATTTATGGATTGCCGCGTCGGGCTGCGCTACGCTTGCCCTCCTCGCAATGACGTGTGCTATCATGCAAAACCCAATGTAGAAAGTGGCTTGCCACCTCGCAATGACGTGTACCGCCTATACCCCCTCGCCCCTTGTGGGAGAGGGTTGGGGTGAGGGGTCAAATGCCATGACAAATGACAAGTATGACCCCCGCCCCTGCGGTTGTAACACTCGTAAACTCGTGAACAACCGCTTCCCCGCAGCTAAGACGCAAGCAGGGTCACAAAGCTCGCAAGCTTGCTTGTTCCCTTTGCTCCGCACGAAGGTCAATTCGTCGGGGCGAGGGGGGCATGTTCCAATAACAGTCGCACTCCACAATAAATAAATTATTGATGGGTGGAATGACAATTGTTCCACCCA
>CANQML010000169.1 GCA_947624935.1 Candidatus Gastranaerophilales bacterium | reverse complement strand
TTGCAAACCGTGCACAAAGCAGATCAAAATACGGTGCTAAAAAAGGAAAGGGAGGTAAGTAATGTCAAGACGTTCTAAACCCGCAAAAAGAGTTCCTTTGGCAGATCCGGTTTACAACAGCGTTGATGTTTCAAAATTCATCAACAGGATTATGCGCAGAGGTAAAAAATCTTTAGCTGAAAAGATTTTCTATGCTACAGTTACCAAGATTGAAGAAAGAACCAAGGAAAAAGGCTTGGAAATCTTTCAAAAAGCACTTACGAATGCAACTCCGCTTTTGGAAGTTAAAGCAAGACGTATCGGCGGTTCTACTTATCAGGTACCTATTGAAGTTAAGGCAGACAGAGGCTTTGCACTTTCTTCATCATGGATTATTGAAGCTGCTAAGAAAAGAAGCGGTAAATCATTTATTGATAAATTAACAAATGAACTTATCGACGCTTCAAACGGTCAAGGTTCAGCTTGTAAGAAACGTGAGGACACCCACAAAATGGCAGAAGCCAATAAGGCATTCTCACATTACAGATACTAAGAAAAAGGCTCTTAAAAAGAGCCTTTTTTTATGCCGTATAATTTTATAAAACTATTAATAAGCGCCGGATTTAATCCGGGACAATCCGTCATATATATTTTTGCATCCTTCAAATTCACAATCGCAGATAAGGTATTCGGGTCACATTTTGAAAAATGGAACGTACAATCCGAAAGTTTGGTATTTTCAAATAAAATGTCTAAAATATCCGCAAACATAGGAAAATTGTTTGCAATATTGACATTTATATCTCCAAAATAAGAAAAACTCAGATAAATTTTGGGTAATTTTTTAAAATAATCCTGCAAATAAGTGCTTTTGTTTGCCATACAAGCAATAACAGGCGATTTAGGGCAATTTTTAAACTCTTTAATCAGCTTGTCACGTTCATAACCTACCGTTATAAAATCTTTTTTTCTGCCTTTAGAAAATCCTTTTGCTTTATAAGCGGCGTCCAAAACTTCTTTGTAATCTTTGATTGTAACAGCGCCCTTAGGTGCGCTGCTATCAGTTGTAAATATTCGACCTCGGATTAAATGCTCGATATTTTGCGAGGCATGCTTTGTTAGCACAACAGCACCGGGAAAAGTTGCAAAATCAAATACAGAATTGTCATCGGTTGAGCCAAAATGTCCTTTTAAATTTTTAAATTCCCTGAATTTTTCAAACGCATGGGCTATTAATAAATCGCCATGCGAATAAATATCAATATCTTCATTTTTCAAAGTATCAAGCAAATTGTAAAAATCAACCAAATTTGAGCCGGACACCAAAATCGCCTTATAAGGTCTGGTTGAAGTTGAAACCTGCACTTTGTCAAACTTGCCGAAAAATTCGACCTGCGCATTAAATCTTTCTTTCCACAAACGCTTGTCGAACTTAGAAAGTTTTAGTATATAATCATTGATATGGCTTGCTGTGAGTGATTTTTTATTGAATAAATTTACTGCATCAATGACACAATCAACAGCTTCGTCATTAATTTTACCGTAATCAGTCAGTTTCAAAATACTCAAAGAAACGCTTTGTATAATCAAAAAAAGTATTTCAAACATTATTTTTTGACGATTTTCGAGTAGCTTTTGTCCTTGATTTAAGATATCAGTCAAACTCATATCGGGAGTGACTTTCAAAGGAATTTTAAGCGTTTTGCAAGCAATATTTTTAGTTTTGCAAAGTTTAGAGTATTCACGTTTTACTCTGATTAATTCGCTGTAGCGGCACCCTACGATGTCTAATAATTTGCCGTCAGGATATATTGTTGACGAAACAAGGTTGGAAATCCCGTCCACAATTTCGAGTTTTAACTCAGCGCAGTTATAGTTGTGTTTTTCAAGCTCTAAAACATAATATGCGAGCGCTCGAAAAACAGTAAGCATAACTTGCTGGAACGAAGTTATACTGGGCGCAATTGAGCACACGCCATGTCTGTTGCAGTCGTTATAATCGGAATTTATGTTCATTACAAACCTTTTGCGTAATTGATAATATCGTCGGATTCATACATGGCAACATCATTTTCTTCATCGTATAAAAACGGCACCTGATCTTTTCCGCCAAGCTCAATCAGTTCAGCCATTTCATCGTTATTTGCCACATTGTGTTTAAGGTATTCTATTCCGTTATTTTCAAAGTATTCCATAACTTTTCTTGAATACGGACAAGTTTCAGACACATAAAGTTCTAACATAATTTTCTCCTTTTTTATCATTATAACAAATGTCGGGAAAAAATTATTACCCGGTTAAGCTAATTGTCACAACTTATTTAGTAGGTTTTGTCGCGGGATAATCCATATTGTCGTTTTCAAGTATCCACTTTGAACAACTCCAACCACCGCCGTTTAAGTAACAGGTTGAATTACTGGTTGGGTAAACTCCTGACGGACGCAACTGATATATAAAAGCATCTTTTGCCAATGTGTTGGGTGCTGAGTTGCCGTTTACATCATAAAAAAACACTCCGCATATATCCGAATAATCGCCATCAACTTCATAACAGAATTTTGCAGTATCCTCGACGTTAGTTCTGAACCACAACAGAGAACCATCAGCAAGAATAACTCTTACATATCCACTGCCTCCATAATACAGCGATGACTGCCAAGCGGTTCCGTTTAGCAAAGTACGTGTAACACTCATATCAAGGCAATTTCCCGAGTTATCTTCAACGCATTCTTTTGCAACTTTTAAATATGGTTTTAAATATGAATATAATTTTTGACTTCCGCCTGTAGTCATTTGCGGTAAATCCCAAGTGCTGACAGGTCCGTTATCAACCTCGGCAAGCTTTACCGCTTGATTAAGTGTTGAATACATCTTTTTGACTTTAGTAACGGTGACTTTTTCCTGATAGTTATTAATGAGTGTCGGAATAGTCATAGCGGCAACAATGCCAATAACGCCGAGGGTTATCAGTATTTCTGCTAACGTAAAGGCGGCTTTCTTAGAAGTCGTTAAGACGTTAAGACGATAAGTCTTTAAGTTCTTTACATTAATTAGGCTCTGTGTATTGCCACAGTTGTTGTGACATGCCCCCTCGCCCCTTGCGGGAGAGGGGAGGAGCGCAGCGACGGGGTGAGGGGTCAAATGCCATGACAAATGAC
>CANQML010000168.1 GCA_947624935.1 Candidatus Gastranaerophilales bacterium | reverse complement strand
ATGTGTTTACCGTGTATATAATAGCTGCGTTCATTGGTACGTCAGGCAGCTTTTACACGGTAAAACACGAGCATTGTTCGATTATACCGCAGTCAATAGGCGGCGACGCATATACAAATATGCCTATCGAAGTGCATTTTTCGAACGACATCACCGAAGGCACAGTAGACGCTACTGACGCGGGCAAATTAAGCCCGGATTTTGAATTTACTGCGAAGGTTTGATAATAAGGAGATGGGATTATGGCGGATTTTGAACGGTTAAATCTTGGTCTGAATCAGACTATAAATACAAAAAGAAAATATGCGATAGATGGAGATGAATCGAAAATCCTGGAAATTGACTTACAAGATATGGCGATTATGAGCCGAATTAAGCCGGCAATGGAAAGGATAAATCGTATCAAATCCAACTGGCAGGATTTACAGGATATTGACCCTGAGAATATGTCTGACGAAGAAACAGAAAAACTCGAAGCGGCTTACGATAAATCGGAACGCGAAATACGCGAAGCAATTGATTATTTGTTCGATGCTAACGTATGCGAAGTCCTTTTAGGCGATATGTCCGCTTTTACTCCTGTTGATGGCAGATTAAAGTATGACATAGTAATTTCGGCTTTGTCCGAACAGTATGAAAGCCGGATAAAAAAGGAAATGTCAAAATTTGATGTAGGAAAAGTTAATAAAAAGGTTCAGAAATTCATAGGTAAAAAATAATGTATGATTTACCGACATCAATAGCGATAGACGGGGTTTTGTGGAAAATCAGAAATAATGCGGATTATAGGACAATCATTGACATTATTGCGCTGACACAAGACCCCGAATTGAACGACAGTGAAATAATGGCGTGCGTGATTATAGCCTTTTTTGACGACATAAATACAATTAACGATATTTATTATAATTTTAGAGATATAGACGAAACATATAAAGCAATTATGAGGTTTATATCTTTAAATGATGATGAAGTCGGACATACGTCAAAACACAAGTTGATTGACTGGATACAAGATGAAAAGTTAATTGTAGCGGAAATAAATAAGGTTGCGAATACAGAAATACGCGTATTGCCGTATTTGCATTGGTGGACGTTTATCGGCTATTATACTGTAATTGGAGAAGGTCCATTATCGCAGGTAGTCGGAATCCGTGCAAAAATAGCAGAAGGACGAAAACTTGATAAGTCGGAACAAAAATTCCGCCGTGACAATCCGCAATATTTTGTATGGAAAAACGAATTAGAAAAAGAACGGAAAGATGTTCAGCAATTTTTGGACAATGGATGGAATTAATTCTGAAAGAAAGGAGTAAGACAAATGGCGACATATGAAGTTTTAAAGCTTGGCGTTGGTTTGAATACAAGTTCAGCAGAACAAGCACTTTCAAACTTAAAAAGAACGATAACCCGTGCTTACTCCAGTGAAACTGCAACAAAATTCGATGTTCAAGTACAAAAGACAACCGCAAAGCTTGAAGAACAAAGAAGGAAAGCTGAAACACTGAGAAAACAGTTGAACGATATAGCTACAAGTCAAGTAACGCCTAAATCTATAGAAGATTTAAGCGAGAAGGTAAAAAAAGGAGAACAACAAATTTCATCGTTAGCGGTTAAGCTTTCAGATTTGAACACAAAAAAAGAAGAGTTGTTGTCTACCGGACTTGAGATCGGAGGCAAAACAATATTTACTGAAAGCACCAGGGCGGAAATAAATAAAGTAAATATAGAGTTGCGGGAAACGGAACAGCAGCTCAAGGGCATTTCCAACACAACCGAAACAGCGCGTGCAAGCCTACAAAAGCTTAAAGCAAATCCGGCTTTGACCGTCGAATTTAAAAAAGCGAATGAGGCTTTGTTAAAGACCGAGGACGAATTACAAGCCACAAAAACACAGCTTAAAGCCTTGCAAACACAAGGCAAAAACACAGGAAATGCGTTGACATCATCTTTTGATAAGACATCTCAATCCGTCAGAAAATTCGGAAAAAAATTAGCCGGAATGGTTAAGCGCGTATTTGTATTTACGGTTATCACAAAAGCGCTCAGAAGTCTACGTTCGATGTTTGCAAGCTTAATAAAATCTGATGATGAATTATCAAATTCACTGAGCAAAATCAAAGGCAATTTGCTTATGGCGTTCGCCCCGATATATGAAACAATCATTCCGTGGCTGCGTGCATTTTTTAATATGCTTGTCAATGTAACATCTGCATTGGCGCATTTTATTAATGTACTGTTCGGAAATCCGATGAGCAATGCAGTACAAACGGCGCAGAAATTACAATCTACATTGCAGGAAACGGGAGATAAATCGAAAGATATTGACAAAACATCGTCGAGTTTATCTGATATGAACGATAACCTGTCCGACTTAGAAGATACATCGGAAGATGTAAAAAAATCACTGCTAAACTTCGATGAGCTAAATATACTTGGTTCGGAAGACAATGATTTAATTGATTTGCCAGATCCGGAAGATGTAAAGAATGTATCAGACAATATTGAGGACTTAAATAATGCTGTTAATGATTTGCAAAACAGTGCCACGTTTACTGTATTTGACGACTTATATACAAAAATCGAAGCGTTAATGGAAAAGTTTAAACTACTGATTTTAAGTAGTATGCTTGTTTTAGGTATAATTCTTCTTTTTACAGGGAATGTACCGCTTGGCTTGGCGCTGATAATCGCCGCGTTATATGGGATGTATCGCGAATATGAAACAAACTGGGAAGGGCTAAGACAAAATATAACTGACGAAGTTGCTGAATTGACTGCAATACTAATTGCGGCACAGTTAGTATTGGGAGCAATTTTAATATTTTCCGGTGCGAATATACCGTTGGGAATTGCTCTGATAGTGGCTGCGGTTGCTGAAAGCTACTCATTATATCAGGTATCGTGGGATTTGGTAAGCGAAAAATGTCAGGAGATTATAACGAAATTAGGCGTACTAACCGCAACTGTTATGATTGCGTTGGGTATCGTACTTATTTTTACCGGAACGAATATTCCGGCAGGAGTAGCGTTAATTGTCGCCGGTTTAGGCATAGGAGCGGTGGCGGTGGTTGTAAACTGGGACTATATTTCATCAAATATAACAAATGTATTTGGCATTATTCAAGCTGTAATTGCCGGAGCGTTATTAGCGATAGGAGTTGTACTGCTGTTTACAGGAACACCGGCGGGTATAGCTGCGGGAATTGCTTTGATAATTACGGGTTTAGCCGTTGCT
>CANQML010000167.1 GCA_947624935.1 Candidatus Gastranaerophilales bacterium | reverse complement strand
GGCGAGGGGGTATTCTTTACTACTAAATGTGTTACCTTTGATTGTTTTTCTTTTGTCATAATTTTTGTCCTTTCTTTTTTTATATTTTATTAACGTGCTTATTCGCTTATTCACTTTGTAATAAACGCGCGCAAGCAAGACAACGACTTTATTAATTTATACACTTTAAATAATCTTTCATATTTTAACCCGCTAATCTGTATTTACTATTGATATTATATATTAAATTTCGTATTATGTCAATAAAATTCTTGTTTATATTTAGTGTTTAGTAATTGTAAAATAGTGTAAGCTAATTAAGCGGGGATTTATGGGATTAAAACAAGAATTTTCAAAAAAATTGAAAGAATTGAGAAAACAGCGCAAACTGACGCAAGAACAACTTGCCGAGATAGTTCACGTGGATTTCAGGCATATTTCTTATTTGGAAACGGCGAGAAGTTTCCCCTCATGTGACCTTTTAGAAAGACTTTGTAAGGCTTTAAACGTAAGTTTTTGTGAACTTTTTGACTTTAACAAAGAAATAAGCCGAGAAGAACTTATTACAAATTTGACTGAGCTAATGAACCGTCTTGATAATAAAAAACTAAACTCTTTATATAAAATTGCTCAATATTTATAAACCGCCTATCAATATTGACATGTAATATTAGTTTGTATATCATAAAATTATGGAAAGAGACCATTTTATTGATTGTGCAAAAGGGCTGTGCATTTTGTCAGTTGTTTTTATACATACTGTATTTTGGTCTGGGTCTTATATTCCGGTATATGTAAAAAACATTGCACTGCTGTTTGATATTCCTGTGTTCTTTTTCTTAACCGGATGCCTTATGTCAATTAAACCTAATTTTAATGTTTTTAAGCAAATGGCAAAAATAATTATGTTGTTTTTAACCGCAGCTATAGTTATAAACTTTGCAACAGGCTATTGCTCATTAGAAAACATCATGCAACCGATTGCATTGAGCGAATTTCATATAAAAGTCATGCCGCCAATCAGTTGGGCTTATTGGTTTGTACCGGTATATTTAATCAGCGTCATTTATGTCATTATTATAAAGGATTTTTTGAACAAATTTTGGCAGTTTTTCATTTTAGCCGCAATTCCTTTATATTACGTCTATTCATGGTTTTCTCAACATGTTTTTACCACAAAAATTTTCGGCGTAGACCTTCAACTTCAACTCTTTTATATTTGGCTGATGCTTTTAGGATTTATGACTTATAAAATGAAATCCAAAATATTATGGATTATGTTTATTATAATAAGCGTTAGCGGGTTGATTATTATGAATTGGCAAATTGAAGGTTTTTGTCTGCAAAACTACAAATTTGTCGTTCATTTGCCCTATGTTATAGCATCACTTGCATCTTTAGGGTTTATAATGATTTTTCAAAAGTGTTTCAGAAATAATTTTTTGGAATTTATAGGAAACAAAGCCTTATACTTTTATCTGACTCAGGCAATAGGCGGAGCGGCACTTTTCCATGTAGTTCCTCACATCCATTTACACTGGGTTTTTAAGATGCTGATATGCTTTGGCATAAACCTTACAATCACCTTATTATTGGGTTATTTAATATGCTTAATAACAAAAGCACTAACTGGGGGGGGGGGGCAAAAGCTCATTGCAAAAATATTTACAACATCCACTTGAGCCCAAACATCAGCCCTACACCGTTTCTGCCGCCATTGGTTACGTACGCCTGAATATACCCGCCAAACCTTTCTTTTATAAGTTTTCTCAACCCTATTCCGTATAAAATAAAGGGTTTTACGCTCAATTGCGGCAAAGACACCTCGTTTGCTCTGAAATTTGCCTTGTCTATTATGTTCCACACCATATTAGCAAATACATACGGCTGAAAATCCCGTCTAAATGTCCCAAAAATCTTTACCCCCGGTGAAATTGTCAGAGCATTAAGCGGTTTTGAGGTTATATTAACTCCCGCCGAATTTGTATAATCAAATGTTTTCACAAATGTATATGCCAAAAACAAATTGGGCTGAACAACAGCTTTTTTAAACTGCAGATTACAGCCTGTCTTTGAGGCAATCCCTGTCATAAACATCGGAAAACTTTCTCTGCCGTACATCGTATCAGCTTCACAGCCGTTGGCGCTTGCGTTTACGGTCAAACCCGAATAAAAATTCTTTTTATAAGCCATTACAACTCCGCCCAAAGTTCCGCCGTTTTGGTAAATCCCGTTGCCGTTAAATGTCTGATGTGAACCGTTATAACCCGCATAGGGCGAGAAAATCAAACTCCACCCATGCCTTAACCTCAAAGGCTCTGATTCTTCTCCAAACAAACTTCCATAAGCATTGTTTAACACTTTTGGTCCGTATTTTAACGGAACATTTTCAAACACGGCGTAAGGTCTAAGCCACAACTTGCCGCCTTTGTCATAAAAATATTTATCGCCCGCATAAAGGTTCAAAAACGCCGTCCTTTCGGTCTGTGTGTACATATCCATGTTGCGAAATGCCGCATCATAAGTGTTTAACTGGGTCAAATACCCGCCAAGCTGTGCTGCAACTTGAGATGTAAAAATTGCAGGGTTGAATTGAGCGTCTATTCTTTCAAAATTCAATATACCTCCCGCCAAGCTCACTCTATACTTATATATCGGAAGTTCCATTTCGCTTTCGCCTGTATATCTTAAAGCGTTCATAAGTTCACCGCTTGCAGGATTAAAGCTATAAAACTTTTCAACCGCAGGCGTCAAAGCATTAAAATCGGTTATATTAATGTGGTTATTTCCCGCGTTTAATGAATCCGCCGAAATTGTGTCCGATAGCCGATTTTCAAAATCAATATCAAGTTTCAAATCCATATCAGAATGAAGCGTTAAATTACCCAAATTGGTATTTTGAACATTATCGTTTATTAAATCGACATTCCCGCCAAAGAAATTAAAATCCACACTGTCGGTAAAGTTTCCGAAATATTGTTCTTCATCTTGAGTGTTAGTGCCAAATTTTACGATGCCTGAGTACATATTGACCGTATTATCGCTCACTTCATTATTAAAAATCACGTTTCCCGAATGATTTTCATTGTTTATATTAATACTTTGTTCTGCATAACTTGCGCCCGAAATTTTGTCGTTTATTGTAATGTCATTATCAGCCCAAAAATTTATTTCCCCGCCCTCGTTGTAGATTGCATTTGAACCTGTCATATCTTTGTTTCCCGTAAATTCTACCTCACGGGTATCCGATATAATATTTATCTTACCGTACATATTGTGGATAGCGCCGCCACCCATATTGTCTTTTGCATAATTTTCTATAAAATCCGCGGTAATACTTCCGATTTTTCCCATGTT
>CANQML010000166.1 GCA_947624935.1 Candidatus Gastranaerophilales bacterium | reverse complement strand
CCCCCCTGTTAAAGGTTCTCTGTTTCAAAATCATTTTAGTATCCTCCAATTTTTTACTACCAGTCCATTATAATGAATTTTATAAAATGTGTCAAGAATTAAGTTACAACTCCCGTATTATTTTATGCTATAATTAAGCTATGATTGAGTTAATGATTTTATTTGTTCTGACTCGCCGCGAGCTTACAATGTATTCCGTGCACAAATTCATTGAAGAAAACTTCGGCGCATACACAAAACCAAGTTTCGGCGCTATAAAACCCGCTCTTGTGAGGTTGGAAAAAAATAATTTTATACAGACCCGAAAGCTCATGTCTGACGGCGGCAGGCTTTCCGTTTTCTACTCAATTACAAAAGAGGGCAAAGACGAGCTTAAAAAACTTATCCTTGAAAAATTGAGCAATAACCCGCTGCAGTTTTTCTCAAATGCCCGCGTAAAACTTTCCTGCGCCTCTTTTTTGGATAATGAGGAGTGCAAGGAACTTTTCTTTAACATCAAGGCGCTTGCCGTTAAATTCAAATCAGATGCCGAAAATATCTTAAACGATGAATACAATCACTTGAGTTTTTACCAAAATATTCTGTTAGACAACGCAATATGCGAATATCAAAATTTCATAACGATTTTGGAAGGTTTGGAAAATGCCAGCAACGGTTAACGGTGTTATAAAAAATTCCATAGCCGAAGAACTCGAAATCCAATCAGGTGACGAAATTTTGTCAATCGATAACACCAAAATGTCTGATATGATTGACTATAACTTTTTGTGCAAGTCGGAAAACCTTACGCTTGAAGTCAAAAAGAAAAACGGCGAAATTGAGGTTATAGAGCTTGAAAAAGATTTTGACGAGGATTTGGGGATAGTCTTTGAAAGCGCGGTTTTTGACAGAATTAAGCCTTGCCTTAACCGGTGTATTTTTTGCTTTGTTGACCAACAGCCAAAAGGTTTGAGAGAGTCGTTATATGTCAAAGATGACGATTACAGGCTGTCTTATCTGCAAGGAACTTATATTACGCTAACAAATTTTACCGAAAAAGACAAAGAGCGAATTAAAAAAATGCACCTCGGTCCGTTTTATGTTTCTATTCATACGACCAATCCCGAATTGAGGGTCAAGATGCTTAGAAATCCCAATGCAGGCAAGGCGCTTGAA
The DNA here is from genome assembly GCA_947624935.1 of Candidatus Gastranaerophilales bacterium. Taxonomy (GTDB): domain Bacteria; phylum Cyanobacteriota; class Vampirovibrionia; order Gastranaerophilales; family Gastranaerophilaceae; genus SIG32. Next base: position 2,283 of record CANQML010000166.1, on the reverse strand, counting down.
AATCTGGAATGGTTTAGGAAAAACAAAATCCCTTTCCATGCGCAAATCGTTTTATGCCCCGATATAAACGACGGTGATGAGCTTGAAAGAACGCTGTCCGATTTGGCAAAACTTAAAAATACGGTGCTTTCAACCGCTATTGTGCCTGTCGGGATTACAAAATTCAGAGATGAAAATTTAAAACGGGTTGATAAAAAATGTGCCCAAAAAACAATAGAAATCGCATCAAAATACAAACGGGTGTGCTGTTCCGATGAATTTTTTCTGATAGCTGAACGCGAAATACCAAAAACTGCTTATTACGGAAGTTTTTCGCAGTTGAGTGACGGAGTTGGTACGATAAGACTTTTACTTGATGATTTTAAAAAACATAAACTTCCCAAAAAGCTTGAAAAGCCCGTAAAGTTTGCATTTGCAACCTCTTTTGCCGCAAAAGGCGCAATTTCTCTTATTGCGGACGAACTTAGCAAAATAAAAAATCTTGAATGCAAAGTCTGCCCCGTCAAATCCGAATATTGGGGACGTGATATAACTGTTGCGGGGCTTATCACCTCCGACGACTTAATCAGAACCGTCAAAGATGTTGAGGCGGATTTTGTGGTTATTCCCTCAGTTATGCTAAGACCTTACAGCGAGGACTTTTTGGACGGAAAAAACTTGGATTATGTCAAACAAATGACAAATAAAGAATTTTTTGTTATCAAAAATTCCTACTCTGTAAGCGAGCTTATTGATTTTTTAGTATCTTTCCAAGTAGCGGTCTAATTCCCACTGCGAAACATAAGTTCTAAATGAATCCCACTCTTTGCGTTTTGAGGACATAAATTCGTTAAATATGTGATCGCCCAAAGCCGCACGCGCAACAAGTGATTTGTCAAGCTGTTCAAGCGCATCAGCAAGACTTCCGGGCAAAGAATCAATGCGCTGTTTTTTGCGTTCTTTTGTTGTCAATTGATAAATGTTGCTTTCAACAGGTGCCGGCGGGTCGATTTTGTTTCTGATACCGTCAAGGCAAGCCTCCAAAATCGCTGCAAATGCAAGATACGGGTTGCACGAAGGATCGGGCGAACGAAGCTCAACACGGGTTGATATACCGCGTTTTGCCGGAACTCTTAACAGTGCACTTCTGTTTGCCAAAGACCACGCAAGATAAACAGGTGCCTCGTATCCAGGAACAAGCCTTTTGTAGCTGTTTACGGTCGGGTTGGTTATTGCGGTAATGCTTTTGACGTGCTTGAGCATGCCGCCGATTGCAAATTTTGCACAATCAGACAGCTGATACTCGGCTTTTTCATCATAAAAAGCGTTTTTGCCGTCTTTGAATAAAGAAACATTACAGTGCATACCGGAACCGTTTATTCCAAAAATCGGTTTGGGCATAAATGTTGCATGAAGATTGTGTTTTGCGGCGATTGCTTTAACTGCAATTCTAAACGTGGTTACGTTGTCTGCGGCGGTCAGAATGTCTGCATATCTAAAATCGACTTCGTGCTGACCGTCTGCAACTTCGTGGTGCGATGCCTCTATATCAAACCCCATTTCTTTTAAAGTTAAAACAATGTCATGCCTTACATCTTCGCCCAAATCTTCAGGGCCGACATCGTAATAACCGGCTCTGTCTTGCGTTGTTGTTGTAACTTTGCCTTCTTTATCTTTTGCAAAGAGGAAAAATTCTGCCTCAGGCCCGATATTCATTGAAAATCCTAATTTTTCCGCCTCTTTCATAACACGTTTAAGGTTGCAACGGGGACATCCTTCAAATGGTGTTCCGTCAGCGTTATACACGTCGCAAATCAATCTTGCGGAATTTACTCCGTCAATTTCTCTCCATGGAAGAATTTGGAAAGAATTTATGTCGGGGTGGAAGAACATATCAGATGTTTCAATACTTCTAAACCCTTTGATAGACGAGCCGTCAAGCATCATTTCGTTTGCAAGCGCTTTGTCTATGTGCTCTGACGGAATTGTCATGTTCTTAACCTGCCCGTTTATATCAACAAATTGCAGTTTTATAAACTTAATGTTGTACTCTTTGATTAAACTTTTGATTTCATCGTGTGTAAATTGTTTATTGTCAAGTCTGGTGTGTTTAAATTCTTTCATAACCTATCCCCTTTCAATTTAAGCATATAATTTTTTTTAAAAATGTCAAGAGAGTAAAATATTGTAACATTTTTTAGCTCTTGACAAGTTTAGATAAAATGTATATAATGTACGTATGGAAAGAGAAAAGCTGAAAACACAGAGTATAAGAGAGTCAGGAGGGCATACCCCCCCCCCCCC
>CANQML010000165.1 GCA_947624935.1 Candidatus Gastranaerophilales bacterium | reverse complement strand
GGGGGGGGGGGGGCACCCCATCTCCTCTCTTATACTCCGTGTTTCCAGCTTTTCGTTATTCATAGGTACATTATAAATTTCTTTTTAATTCTTGTCAATACCTTTACGTTCTCTTAACGAAATCCTTATCGGAGTTCCCCAAAAACCAAACGCCTCCCTTAATTTGTTCTCTAAATACCTTTTGTAATGATCTTTTAACAATTCCGCATTGTTTACAAAAAGCACAAACGTCGGCGGCTGAATATTCGCCTGCGTTGAATACAAAATTTTTAACCTTTGATTTTTGATACTTTGCGGCGGATTGATTGAGTATGCCTCGTTTATAACCTTATTCAAAAGCCCCGTGGAAACCCTTTTCGTACACTGTTCGTAAACCTCTTTCGCTTTTTCAAAAATTTGGTTTAACCTCTGTTTTGTCACGGCACTTATGTAAATCTTCGGCGCAAAATCCAAAAACGGTACCTCATTTATAAGTTTTTTATCAAACCGGTTTATCGTATTTGATTTTTTATCCTCAATCAAATCCCATTTGTTTATTGCAACAATCAGACCTTTTCCGGCTTCCGTTATAATAGATGAAATCTTTTTGTCCTGATCTGATATCCCTTCTTTTGCATCTATTACCAAAACGGCAACATCGCAATCTCTTATTGAGCGAATAGCTCTGTCAACCGCAAATTTTTCCACACCCCAATCGACTTTGGATTTTTTCCTAATCCCAGCGGTATCAACGATTACGAAATCTGTGTTTTGGTAAGTAACTTTAGAATCAATACTGTCGCGGGTTGTGCCCGAAACATCCGACACAATTACTCGTTCCTTATTCAAAACCGCATTGACTATCGAAGATTTGCCCGCATTGGGTCTGCCGACAATCGCTATTCTTATGGTTTTATCATCAATAAAACTTTCTTCCGCCTCAAAATCTTCGGTTACAATCTCTAACAAATCCCCGACGCCGCCCGAGCCGTGAAGTGCCGATATCGCAATGGGTTCACCTATCGCAAGCGAATAAAAATCACTTGTCATATAAAAAGAATTGGGGTTATCAATCTTATTCACCGCTAAAAAAACAGGCTTATTGCTTTGTCTTAATATATTTGCAATGTCAAAATCAATCGGGTTAACTCCCTCTTTCCCGTCAACCAAAAAGATTATCTTGTCCGCCTCCTCGCAAGCTATTTTCGCCTGCTCGTATATGGACACCATAATCTCATCGTCATCGTCGGGAATAATTCCGCCCGTATCAATTACGGTGAAAACCTTGTTTTGCCACTCGACGTCAAAATATATCCTGTCACGGGTAACTCCCGGCATATCATCCACAATCGAATTTCTCGAGCCGGCAAGCCTGTTTACAAACGTCGATTTGCCGACATTTGGTCTGCCCACTATTGCAACCGTCTTTTTCATATTTGCTATTATATCATAAAATGTGATAAAATTTTTGTATGAAAAAACTTATCGCTCTAACAGGTATGATGGGTAGCGGAAAAACCGCCACAGGTAAAATTCTTGCCCAAATCTTGGGTTATGATTTTATCGACACCGACAAATTAATTGAAAATTCACAAAATAAAACAATCTTTGAAATCTTTAACGAATACGGCGAGCAGTTTTTCAGAAAACTTGAGGCAAATTCTATCTTAAATCTTTCAGATAAAGAAAATGTCGTTGTTGCCTTAGGCGGCGGAGCTTTTGAAAACGAAACCACAAGAAATTTTTTGCTTGAAAATTCCGTCGTAATCTATCTTGAGGCAACACCTGAATGCATCTTTGAAAGAATTAAAGGTGATATTACAAGACCGCTTTTGCACAAAAATTTCTCGGTCGAAACAATTGATTTTATCCTAAAAAAACGGGAAAATAATTACAAAAAAGCACACTTTATCGTAAATACCTACGGCATTTCGCCGGAAATGACCGCAAAAAAAATAATCGGAGTTTTAAAATGATTGATATTAATTTGGGTGAAAATTCTTACAAAATCGGCTTTACAAAGGATTTAGAAATACCGTCAAAAAATTTTGTTGCGGTGATTTCCGAAAAAGTCCGGCAGCTTTACAAATTCGATTTTGAAAACATGTTCATCCTAAAAGACGGCGAAAAAGAAAAAAATTTCAAAAACTATCTTAAAATTTTAGAATTTTGTTCAAAGCGGGATTTAAAGCGTGACGGGGCGATTGTTGCAATCGGCGGGGGCGTCGTCGGCGATATCGCAGGATTTGCGGCATCAACGTATCTAAGAGGAGTTGATTTTATACAAATTCCGACAACGCTTTTGGCATGTGTCGACAGCTCCGTCGGCGGAAAAACCGCCGTTAATACAAATTTCGGGAAAAATTTGGTCGGAACTTTTTATCAGCCAAAAGCCGTCTTTATCAATACGGATTTTTTAAAAACACTCTCCGACAGAGATTTTAAAACGGGTCTGGGCGAGGTTTTAAAGTATGGGTTTATTGAAAAAAGCTGTCTGTGTGAAGAAGAATTTAATCTGTTGAATTTTCTTGACAACAACAGTAAAAAAATTCTCGAGCGTGACGAAAAAACTCTTGAAAAAATAATCGAAATCTGTCTTAAACTCAAAAAATCCGTTGTAGAAAAAGATGAAAAAGAAAGCGGTTTAAGGCGTGTGTTGAATTTTGGGCACACTTATGCGCATGCTGTGGAAAAACTTACCAACTACAAATTTACCCACGGGGAATGCGTTGCAGCAGGAATTGAATTTGCATTCGAGCTTGCGCTTAAAGAAAACTTAATCGATAAAAATTATCTTTTCTACATGCAAGAAGTTATGAAAAAATTTGATTTTAAGCCCGTTCCAAAATTTTCGCCCAAAAAACTCTTACCCGTTATGAAATATGACAAAAAATCAGACCCCGACGGCATAAACTTCATCCTTCCTTCTGATTTTTTAACGGTAAAAGAAGTTAAATATCCGATTACCATTTTTTAAAAATAAAAAATACGGCAAGCACAATAAACAAAAATCCGACCAGATAATTCCACCGGAATTGTTCTTTCAAATACCAAACGGAAAATCCGCTAAAAACAATCAGCGTAATAACTTCCTGTATCGTTTTTAACTGTGCGGCGTTATAAACTTCGTAGCCAATCCTGTTTGCCGGAACCTGAAAACAGTATTCAAAAAACGCAATGCCCCAGCTTGCAAGAATTACCAAAATCAGTGCCGAGGTTCTAAACCTCAAGTGTCCGTACCATGCAAATGTCATAAAAACATTCGATACTGCTAAAAGCGCTATCGGTGCTATGTATTTTATCATTATTTCACTAAACCTTCCGTTTCGTTATACATTACCATGTAAAAATCGGGACTTGTCATGGACGGATTTTTCTTCATAAATTTTTTGACGTCAAACTTTGCCAAATATTTGTCCAACTTCTCAACAATTTTTGGGTTGTCCTCGTGTTCGGATTTTAAGTTGTTTATATAACTTTTTGTCATATAAATAACTTCATCTTCCGTCAAAAG
>CANQML010000164.1 GCA_947624935.1 Candidatus Gastranaerophilales bacterium | reverse complement strand
AAGGACGCAAAGATTCGGTACACGCCCGAACTTTGCGGGGCATAGTTTTACTGTGCCGACCACTTGTCGCTCGGGACATTCGTCCGAGTACAGTGAAGTTTTGCACTATGCGCAAAGTGAAGTTGTGCAAATGCACAGTGAAGTACGCCTTGCGGCGTGTGAAGTTTGCGGCATTGCCGCAAGTTGAGGACGGGGCAATAGCCCCCGCCATTCCACTCCCCGACCACCCACCCCTGTTTGCAGGGAGTGAGTTTGCAACTGAAATATAAACCGTCCCCGTCGCGGTTGTACCGCTACGGGGAAGGGGGACCACGAAGTGGTGGAAGAGGAATATATGAAACCAACTTCCTCGCCGCCCTCGTTGCAGATTATTTTTGGTCGAACCCCTCGCTAGCAAGTAAAATATTGTTGAAAATCCTATCTGTATCAATACAAAGGGAATTTCTTGTTAGGTATAATTGCAATATACAGTTTGTCTTGGTAGACGAAACTCATTCTTCGTTCTGCGGGCCTCACATTTTTCTTCAACAATCAATATTTTTGTACCACTTTTTTAATACGGTTTTAATTTCCTCACCCATTTTCAAAATTATTATTTATATTCATTTCTCTAAATTATTGACATTTTTATGTGCGCGAGGTTATAATTGCTTCGACAGGTCGGCTTTCGAGAGAAATGTCGTAATAAACAAAGGAGAAGAAGATGTCACAAAAATTTACAAAATTAACTGCTATACTTTTGGCTACGGTGATGATTTTCGCGTTGATAGCGTTATCCGCATGTTTGCCCGAAAACCCCGAAAAAGATCACACTCACACTTTTGAAGAGGGTTGGACGCATGACGCCGCCAACCATTGGCACAAAGCCACTTGCGGACACGATTCCGAACGAAGCGACGTTGCGGCGCATACTTACGACGCTAACGGCAAATGCACCGTGTGCGATTACCAAAAGGACATAACGCAAGATCACACTCACACTTTTGAAGAGGGCTGGACGTACGATGAATACAACCATTGGCACAAAGCTACTTGCGAACACGACACTGTAAAAAGCGGTATTGCGGCGCATATTTACGGCGACGATGGAAAATGCACTGTGTGCGACTATCAAAAACCAACCGTAACTCCCACGCAGATTACCCAAGACGGTTGGGAAAAGGCGTTTGACAAGTTTGTTGAGTTGAACAACTTTTCTATGGACGCGTTCATTTACGGTCGTCGCATTTATCGCCAACTTAACGGCAACGTTGCATTGGATTGTGCTTGCGACTTTTTAGATAACGGCGACTTGGAACAAGTGGAACTGTACCGCGCAAAGATCTATCCCGACGGAACGGGTCTGGAAGTGGTGGAAACTTACTATACCGATAGCGGTTACCATTACAGAGTTTCTGACAGTGTTGAAACGGTGGAAAGAGTAAAGCTTGTTTACACCGAGATGGGTATCTCTGATACGATGAGAAACGGCTATTCCTTGGCGAAATGGAACGAGGAAAGTAAAACCTACACATTGAGCGTTGTAAACGAGGATCCTGATTCGTCAATTAACAGCATCAACTTTGAATTCACATTTGTCGATGACGACATATACGAAATCAAAATTGTTCTTAACGATACGTATGGCGAGGGAACGTTCAGAATTTACGACATAGGCAACACAGACGTGTATTTTCCGTGGGATCACACTCACGAGCTTGCCGACTACTACGAAAGTGACGGAATGTACCATTGGCACCCCGTTATCTGTCCGTCGCACCCCGACCAATACTACAACAAAACGGCACACACTTTTGGCGATAACGGCAAATGTACGGTTTGCGGTTACGACAGAACTACCGCCGTCACGCACACCGTCACAGAAAAACAGTGGATAAACGCCTTTTTGCTGAACGGCGTTGATAACTATGTATTGGAAAGTTACGACGGCTCAATCATTACGGAAAGTTTCTCCGCCAAAGGTTACTATTGCGACTACGGCGACAACGAAGTCGAATGGCTGTATTTTGACGGTGCCGACTACTACAAAATGGGCGTCGGAAAGGACGGTAGCAGTCGAGTTTGGACAAAAATGCCATTGGTAGACGCATTGGATAAATTATTCCTAGGCGCAAACAGCACCGAGTACATCAACGTATTGTTGTTCCGTTACAACGATTTTACGTACGACGAAGCCACAGGAACATATCGCTCGTCGTATATCAAGGTCAATGACGAGAGTCCCCTTGCAATCGACGTTACTTTTTGCGACGGCGAATTGCAAAAAATTCATTTCTACGAACCTTACTACGGCTACGTGTACCGTACGGTGACGTTTGGCGTTGCGGAGGAAAGACCACGCGCAGATTACCCCTTGCACACCGAAGCCGATCACGTTTGGGAAAAAGAATTAAACGAACATTACCACACCTTGACCTGCACCGTGTGCGGCGAATACAGGCAGGGCAAGCACACTTACGACGAAACGGGTCATTGCTCTGAGTGCGGAATAGAACAAAATCACAAATTGGAGTATCAGCCGTTTTCGGGCGACTATGTGAACGAAAAGGGCGTAGTGGAGTGTTTTTGCTACGAACACAAAGTAACATGCCAAACGTGCGAACTTGCTTATACCGAATATTGCGATGGCAAAGATGGCAAACAATGCGCCAAATGCGGCAAATCAATAAATTGCGACCATGATATGCAGTGGAGCGAAGATTGTTACTCCGACGAGTGGGGTCACGATTTGAAATGCACGGTTTGCGGACACATGGAATACTACATACACTCTTTCGACCAAGATCCCGACGAGTGCAGCGTTTGTCACTTCAAACTCTCTTCGTTGGAAAAGCACATTCACCGCTCGGACAAGTGGTATATCTTTGATAACGGTCACAGCGGACAGTGCAAAGATTGCGGTGAGTGGGTAGACAACAGAAGTCACGACTTTGTTGACGGCGTGTGCATTGTGTGCGGTGCCAAAACAGACGGACACGTTTGGACGAATGTTCACCAATTGATTGGCTACTACGAGCAATGGGTCGATTACCATTGTGGAATTTGCTCCGATTGCGGAATGTTCAGCATGGAAATTGAACATACGTTCGGTCCCGACAACAGATGTACTGAATGTGGAATGGAAAAGCATATTCACAATGTTGAATGGCAAAGTACCGATGAATACCATTACGGTGTTTGTGACGACTGTGGCAAACGAATGGATGAAGAACACGAATTTGACGAAAATTCCCACTGCGATGTTTGTGGCTTCACTTGCACGCATAAAAATTTTGAGTATATCCCCTTAGACGACGGACAACACCACAAAATTGTATGTAGCGTTTGCCACAAGGAATTGAGTACCGAAGAACACGAGGGTCACTATGATGACATTAGCGATGAACAACACGTATTTTCCTGCGACAAATGCAACGCAAAAGTAACGAGCGGCCACAATTACGGCGACGACAACGTTTGCACCGACTGTTGGCATAAAAAAGAAGAAGAATAAAAAGTCGCTCGGGCATTCGCCCAAAAAAGGCTTCGCTTCGGTCGGCGGTAGCAACAAGTTAAAAACCT
>CANQML010000163.1 GCA_947624935.1 Candidatus Gastranaerophilales bacterium | reverse complement strand
AGAGCGACCGCGCTTTTTGCGGGCGGTTTTTCCGTGCGACGCGCAAGGTTGCTTACGTAATAACGCAAGTCGTCCAATAAAGATATTACCTTTCGTTTAGCCTAAATATAGTGGCATATATAAAGAAAAAAGCACCATATTTAGTGCTTTCTCCTCTTGAATAATTTTGTTGGCATACAATTTGGCAGACTAATAGGTAGTATCTTTTATCTGTTTTCACTGCATCTTAAAGAATTTACTTCTAATAAAATGAACTTCGTGCATTATACACCATTGATTTCAGACGGCGTTTTAGAGAAATAGTCATTGATTTTATCTGATGCTTCCCTATCGCTACTACCAAGAAAATCAGCGTAAATGTTCATCGTTGTAGATGCTTTTTTATGTCCTACTCTGCCTGCTACTGTAACCGGCGAAACCCCCGATGCAATGAGCAATGTAATGTTTGTATGGCGTAGGCTATGAACGCTATAATGCGGCAATCCTGCTAATTCCAACGCTTCATCAAGCCAATTCCTTATCTGCGTAGGATGCAGTCTATTCCCATTTTGAGCAACCAAGAAATAATCTTCGCCTTGCCATTTGTCGCCCATTGATGAACGTTTTTCTTCATACCACTTTCGATAATCCTGTATTACCGAAATGAGGTGATCTGACAATTCCAGCTCTCTTGTTCCTGCTTCGGTTTTGGGTTCTTTTAGAATTAGCCCTCTTTTCGATACCGCCTCATACTGTCTGACAATGCGAACCTTTTTGTTGTCAAAATCAATATCGCTCCAATTAAGTCCGCATATTTCCCCTTTCCTTACTCCCGTAAACATTATAAAAGTGATTATAGTTTTCTTACGGATGTCAAGTTGCTCGCAGATTTGCAAGAGCCTTTTTGCTTCCTCAAAAGTCATTGATTTTACTTTATCGGCATCGGGATGGCGGCAAGTAATATACATTCTATGAGCATAATTTCTTTTTATTATTCCTAACCTTGTCGCTGTTGAAAGTGTTAGTCTAACAACTTTACGCAAACTCTCAGTATAGTTTGATTTATAAGGCATTATTGTCTGTTCAACATCGAAAATGTCATTCATATCCAAAGATAAACAGTCCGCTATTTTCTTCGCTGTTTCATAGCATATTCTTTCCTTGTTGAGTACAGCTTTTAATGTTTCGCTTCCTATGTTGCAAGCCCGATAAAAATGCGTATAATAACGATATTGAGATTTAATTACTATCCGCAAATTATCTTTTGCAACTATCTTATACACCGTGTTTTGTAGCCCCTCTATTTGTCTATAAACGCTTTCAATTACACGAGGCTCGAAGTCTTTGAGTCTATATCCATCAGTTATACCTTTGAGCTTATTGTAGGCATTTTCCATACTCGTAACATAAGCAGCAGACTTTACAGACGCCAAACCTTTAAGCCAATATTCGGCAAATTCATTAAACGGAGTTTCTTCTGTCGCTATCGGTTTTGTTTTGCCTGCAACTTCTTGCTCTATTTGACTTTCAAATTCCTTTGCTACACGCTTCGCCGCAAGATCAATCTGTTTTTCGGTCAAATTGTGCTTCGGTTTCCACGTCATAGCCCTTTGGACAGTTTCACCGTTAAATGACGTTATTTTAACTATGATTTGATAGGTGCTATCACCTTTTGAATTTTCCCTTTTCCGAATAAAGTACATCAGTTAGCTCCTATATTTGAAAATATATTATCTAATGTCTGTGCCGCAGATCTATCGGAACTCTGCACATAGTAAGCATACACGTCCGTTGTTGTACTTGTCCTCGAATGTCCTGCTCGTCCTGCAACAGTTACAATAGGAACGTGAGCCATAATTTGTATGGCGATATTCGTGTGCCGTAGGCTATGAACAGAAAAATGTTCAATACCTGCTCGTTGACAGGTTTTGTTTACCCACATTTTCAAATTAGCTGGATGCACACGCTCGCCGTGTCTTTGGATAAATACGCTTCCACTTTCCACCCACCTATCTCCCCATTCAACACGGCGTTTATCATACCACTCTTTGTATTCTCTTAACGCCTGTAACAGTAGTTCGGGAATAGCGATGATACGATTTGATTTTGCTGTTTTGGGTTCTTTCAAAATTATTCCGTGTCGAGGCGACTCTGAATACGAACGTTGAATATGTATCTTTGCTTGTTCAAAGTCAATATCGTCCCAATTCAGTCCACATACCTCACCCCGTCGCATACCCGTAAGCAAGGTTGTTAAAACCGCAACTCTCCATTCTATATTTTCGACTTTCATCAATGTTTCATAGAATTTCTGCAACTGCTGTTCATCCATACATCGCACTTGCTTCTGTTGCCTTTTTCCCATATCCACAAATTCACTGCTTGCGTAGTTTCGTTCTACTATGCAAAGGCGCACAGCATAGGATAGAACATTATAAATCACTGTTTTGAAGCGTTTTAATGTTGAAGTCGCATACGGCTCTCTCTTTATTTCCACGTCAAAAAGCCTATTTATATCCATTTTACACACTTCCGCAAACATCGTCGCAAACTTAATCCCAACACGCTTGCCATTAAAAATAAGGCTTAAAGAGGCGTTATTAAGTTCAGTTTCATTTCTCAGCCAAATGAAATCAATGCCCTGCCTAAACAAAATATCCTTAATATGCTTTTTGGGATAGATAATATAAACCTCTTTTCGCAATGCATCTATTTTATCGAACGTCGATTGAACAATGCTTGCGCTTATGTCTTTGACTTTATATCCACCGATTAACGGTAGGACAATTTCCAAAGCCTGACTTGCGTTCCCCTCATAGCTTACACCATAAAGTTTAACGGCACGGGCAAGCCACTTGTCCGATAGGGCTTTGAATGTAATATTCACGTTGCCTTTATCTTCTTCTGCCGTTTTGAAAGAATTGATTACTTGTCTTTCAAAATCTTCGGCAAACACAGTACAAGCCGTATCAATTTCTTTTTCAGTCATTCCTTTTTCGGGCTTCCAAGTGGTACTCTTTGTAACCATTTTCCCAAGCCCAACATCTTTAACGGCGACCTGAATTTTATAGGAAATTCCCTTTTTGCCATTTCGCTTTATGATTGTTGCCATCACGCTTCTCCTTCTTCCATTCCTAACAACTTTGTTAGATCATCGTAGTTCAAAATAATTTTCTTCCCCGACCTAAAATATCGTATCTGTCCGTCCAAGCACAATTTTCTTATGCTGTTATATGTCAATGCCGTATTCGGATCGGATTCCTTTATTAAATCTAATGCCTCATATATTGAGCGCATCCTTGCTAATGCCATTTGCCCTCCTCATAATCAGAGAGGGGCATCGGCACATACGCCGATACCCCTCATTTTGAAAGATACCACGATTGTGCCGATTGACACCTCGTTTACTTTACGTTATTTGTTGTTATAGCTATCGTTGATTTGCTGTTGTAGAGCAATATACCCTTGTCGTACAAGTTCGACTTTCGTGATTTTGTACTTATCGAGAAAATCTATGATTTCTTCCAATTCGTTTCTCGGTATGCTTGTGCTGAACGTCCCATTCTTTGCCTTGCGTTCAGCCTTATGGCTTTCCTCATAGCGTTTGTTTACAATTTGTCTTGGCGTTCTCAT
>CANQML010000162.1 GCA_947624935.1 Candidatus Gastranaerophilales bacterium | reverse complement strand
TGGCACTTCTCAAAGCCTAATTAGTAGTAACCACTTCACTCACCTTACTCACTTCACTCACTTGCGTAAACGCTATGCGTTTACATTAGCTGAAGTCCTCATCACCCTCGCAGTCATCGGCATTGTTGCCGCAATGACCATTCCGAATTTGGTTCAATCTTACAAGAAAAGAGAAGTTGAAACAAAACTTGTCAAATTTTACAGCACAATAAGCAATGCGATTAAATTATCCGAAGTGGACAACGGAGAACACAGTACTTGGGAAATACCCTATGCGTCTGTTGATGTGGACGATTATTATAATGAATATTTTGATAAATATATCAGAGTTTTGAGAAAAGATTATAGGACAGATGATAATAAAAAACATATTGAGCTGTATTTTAGCGACGGGAGTTTGGCAGATGTGAAAGTTGATGATGGTGCTTTAACATGGGAATTTTTCCCGAATGCGAATGATTTTAACATCACGCAGGGTATTGACCGTACTCGCCGCGGCACAAGCAGTTTTCCTTTTACTTTTGCACCACAGCTCTTAAGTAGTGATTCCAATGGCAAATACAACAATTCATACGGATTTGCACCGTACAAGTTTGTCAGATGTGAGAAAAACACGGAGGGTCAAGTTGTGTGTCCCGAGTTAAGTCATGATGAATTGATGAACAATAAAGTATATGGCTGTAACAAAACTGCAGAATATGGCGGAGTATACTGTACTCTTTTAATATACCAAAACAACTGGAAAATACCGGAGGATTATCCTTTTAAGTTTTGACATTTTGTCCTTGCGAGGTGGCAAGCCACTTTCCACATTGGGTTTTGCATAATAGCATTCGTCAATGTAAGGAAGATAAGCGTAGCGTAGCCCAACGCGGCAATCTATTCAGAGCCCTCACCAACAGTTGTAGCTCACTGCGTTCGCACAACTGTATCCTCTCCACACAAGGAGAGGAATTGTGTGACGAGTCCCCTCTCCAAGTGGAGAGGGTTAGGGAGAGGGTTCTTCTTAATAACAGTAGCAATTCTCAGAGCCTAATTCATGATAAGCACTTATTCGCCTATTCGCTTATTGGCTTATTCACCTTAAATAACAACTTCGCAAAGCAATGATAAGTGATTACAACGTCGAGCGCTCGACTTCTTCGGTTGTCGATACTTCTATAATATCGCCGACTTCTATATCATTCCATTTCGCAAATGATATACCGCACTCAAACCCTTGCGCAACTTCTTTTACATCATCTTTAAAGCGTTTGAGCTGGTCTATTGCGCCTTTATAAATTTCAACTCCGTTTCTTATCAAAACGGCATCTTTACTTCTTACAATCTTGCCTTCGGTTACATAGCAGCCTGCAATTTTGGTGGTCTTGCCGATTGTAAATACCTGTCTGACCTCGGCTTTACCAAGCTCGACTTCTTTAACTTCAGGTTCAAGAAGTGAAAGCATGGTCTTTTCGATATCTTCCAAAATCTGATAGATAATATCGTATTTTTTGATTGTAACCCCTTCTTTTTCGGCTGCGGCAAGTGCGTTTCCGTCCTCTTTGACCGTAAATCCCAAAATCAATGCGCCCGATGCGGATGCCAGCATAACATCGGCTTCCGAGATATCACCGACACCGACGTGGATAATTTTTGTTTTAATTTCTTTTGAATCAAGCTGTGCAATGGCTTGTGAAACCGCCTCAGCCGAACCGTGCGTATTTGCTTTAATAATCAGGTTCAATTGAGGAATATCTTCTTCACCTGCGACAGCCTCGCGTCTGATGTGCGCCGGAAGCATCGCTTCAAGCCGTTTGTCACGGGCTTTTTCTTTGCGTTTGTCAACGATTGCTTTCATTTCTTTTTCGTTTTTAACCACTTCAAAATAATCGCCCGCCTGCGGAACTTCGGTCAAACCTAAAATCTCGACGGGAGTTGACGGCTCTGCTTTTTGGATTTTTTCACCGCTGTCGGATAACAAAGCTCTGACACGTCCGCATGCAGTTCCTACCACAATGCAATTTCCCACACGCAGCGTTCCGTTTTGAACCAACAATGTTGCAACGGGACCTTTGCCTTTGTCAAGGTTAGCTTCTATAACAACACCCGATGCTTCGGCTTTCGGATTGGCTTTTAAATCCTGAATATCCGCAACAAGCAAAATATATTCCAATAATTCGTCAATACCCGTTCCCTGTAGCGCCGAAACCTTGACAGTAATTGTATCGCCGCCCCATTCTTCAGGTACAAGCCCATGTTCTGTCAATTGCTGTAAAATTTTATCGGGATTTGCACCGGGTTTATCAATTTTGTTAACTGCAACGATAATCGGAACTTCGGCTGCTTTGGCATGGCTTATCGCCTCAATTGTTTGCGGCATAATTCCGTCGTCTGCGGCAACAACCAAAATCGCAATATCGGTTGCTTTTGCACCCCTTGCACGCATTTCCGTAAATGCCTCGTGCCCCGGAGTGTCTACAAAAACAATCTTCTTTTCCTGTTTGTTATCGAGATAAACCGTATATGCACCGATTGATTGGGTAATTCCGCCGACTTCGGTTGCAACAATCTTGTGTTTTGACGCTCTGATACTGTCTAACAAAGTCGTTTTACCGTGGTCAACGTGCCCCATAATACTTACAACCGGCGCACGCTTTTTGAGTAATTTTTTATCAACCTCGGTTAAAGCTTTTTGCTTTTCTTCTTTTTCAAGTTCTTCTTCTATGTAGGCTTCCAAATCCTCCTCAAGAACTTCCAATTCATACTCGGCACAAACTTTTTTGATAACATCAACATCTATAAGCTGGTTAACCGTTGCCATAACCCCGTTCAGCATAAGGAATTTGACAATTTCGGCAGGAGTTTTTTGGATTTTATCCGAAAGCTCGGAAATTGTCATGGCTTGGTTAACTACTATTTGCTTAACTTCTTCGACAACCTCGTCTTTGTGGATTTTCTTTTTATGTTTTTGCGCTGCGGCTTTTTCTAATGAAATTCTTTCCTGTTCTTCTTTTTTGGAAAATTCTTTGTCTTTTCTTCTGCCGTCTTGACGTCTTTTAGAGCTGCCTTTGTTTTCGTAAATATCTTGAGGAATTATGCGCCGCTGAATAGGCTTTCTTGATGCGTTATCGCCGTCTTTGATTGGCTTTTTAAACGGTTTTTTGTCCGATTTTTCACCCTTTTCAAATTTTTGTGATTTTTTATCGGGTCTTTCGGGTCTTTCCGTCCGCTCGGGTTTGGAAGGTCTTGGGGGCTTTGCAGATGCTTTTCTGACAATTTCTAACCTGCTTTTGGGCTTTACAACCTCAATTGTCGGACGTTTTGGCGGTTCTTCTTTTTTGGGTTCTTCCTGTTGTTCCGCAACAGGTTCAGGCGCTTTTGCTTTTTTTACCACAAATGCTTTTGGCTTTTTGACCTCTTTCACCCCGCCCGCTGCTATAAAATCTTTTAATCTCTTAATCTGCTCCATCGTTACGGTGCTTGAATGAGTTTTGCCGGTGACGCCGATTAGGACAAACTTTTCTATGACTTCCTTGCTCGAAAGCCCCATTTCTTTTGCTAATTCATTTATCCTTACTGTTTCATAACTCATTTAGTAATTGTCCTTTCAATTCACTCCCGACGGGCGATTTAAGATGTTTTTTTATCCTGTTTT
>CANQML010000161.1 GCA_947624935.1 Candidatus Gastranaerophilales bacterium | reverse complement strand
CTGACCGAGCTTTTGAGCGATGAATACGATTCATTTTGGGCGAGCGTGCTGTATGGGTTTGAGTAAATGGGGATTGGCGCAGAAAGGCGTAGGTAATTATTTAGCCTGACTCGCGCGAAATTTCATCACTCCTCGAATTCGAGGGATAATGAAAACACGATGTGACTCCTCTTTGATTAAAAGAAAAGACAAAAACGGTGTCAGAGATGTTTCTGACACCGTTCATCTTCGGAGAATGTGGGATTCGAACCCACGCGCCGTTTCCGGCAAACGGTTTTCGAGACCTCAGCTTCTATGATAAGATAGCGGAAGATGCCGGAAGTTAGCGAAAGATAGTAACCGTTAAAAGCCAAGCATTACAAGGTTTTTTCAACGGTGCGAGCAAAAAAGTCTTGGATTTATTGGCTTTTTCAGGGGTCGAAAAGGTACTGTTTTAGGCGCAGCTCTAACACAAAGCATTAGAACTATATTAGAACTGCTCTCCAAAATAACAAAAACAGCGTTTCAGAGGTGATGTGCTGGATTTGAATCAAAAGGTCTTTAAGACCTCCGCGTCGCTTATGTAATATTAATCTATTTTCCATCAATATCTTTAATTATATTATTATAGATTTTCAATATTTTCTTGGCAAATGGATCTGTTGATGAGAACGTAACATATGGTCTACTTGTGTAAACATCCCCCGCCTCTTCAGTTTTCTTATAATTGACTAAACCCCAATAAAGAGAATTATCCACTAGAACGAAATTAAACCAAATTATTTCAGACGTTTCATAGTAATTTATCCTTTGCTTGTCCTTTTCATGCATCTTATTTTTTCGATCAAGATAAGTGTGAAAATTCGTTATTTGTGTTGCTTTTAGTTCATCTATATTAATGGGCGGGTGTGGTACAGATTCTCGTATTGCCTCAAGTAGTTGATCGTTCATGTTAGGTGAAATTGATAAAATCTGAACATCTATCCCTTCGGTTGCTTTTTTTATAAGTTTGTCAACATGTCCCTGCTTAAATGGTCGAGTATTACGTTTGCAACAAATGATAATTCTCTTTTTTGCCTTTAGAATTATGTCCCTAAAGAAATCGTCATCATAAAAGCCTTTCCCGGCATATAGTGGTTCCATAGGCGGATTCATAGGATCAATATTTTGTTTTTCTTCTTCATTAAACAATGCTCTATTAACACTGTTAATTTGACCGATATTTTTACTAATCTCACTAATTATATTATCTAATTGCTCATTTAAATTGCTGTCCAATGACTGATCTTTTTTTATTGTTTTGATTAAATCAGAAATATTTGATAGTAGAACAACAGTGCCACGGACATCAACTAAATCTTTATATTTAATCTGCCCTCTTTTTATTTTTCCAATTTTATAATAGCTTAAGATCGTTATTACAAATGCAAGAATAGTGATTAAAGACGCGACAAGTGTTGATAAATTAATAATTACTTTTCCGAAATCCGATTCAAAAAAAGATATAATATCGCTCATATCAATTTTCATATAACCTTCGTCACTTTTCCATTAATAAAACTAACATTATTCCACACATAGTTTACATCCATGTTATTTAATATAGCGTATAACATTTTTAAAGTTTGATTATGCGATGACACTAGAACAGGTGATAAGGACGCCTCATTTTTTAAATCTTTCGAGAATCTGTTTACGCGATTAAAGAAGTCTTCGAAAGACTCTCCATTTGGAGGAGTCATCCGAAAATTAAACCTAAATGCAGTAAAATAATCCGGATATGCCGATACAACTTTTTTCCTTTCTTTACCTTGAAATATTCCCATATTTCGTTCTACTAAACGAATATCAATTATAGTTTTCATGCTATATGGGACTTTATTGTTAAGTAATTCTACTGTTTCGACACATCTTTTTAGTGGCGAACACATGATCAACATATTTGTTGCATCAAAATTCTCTAATTCAGATATATCAATCCCGCTATCAATAATTGAAATATTCTCACCCCCAGATATCTGATCACGGGTGTTATATTCTGTTTTGCAATGCCTCAAAAAATATATATTATTTAGCATAATTAAATTCTCCAAATCTGCAATATAAGAGTTCTGGACAATATATATCACAAATTTCACCAGAAATAATTTTATTCCAGTTCGGGCTACATACAAAATCTTCACCCAAATTCCTAACTTGAACTAAACTGTCAGGAAGCCTTGAATGCTCAGAAATGTCAAATCTTGATTGTTTATCAATTTGGCGTATTACTAAACTGTCATCTTCCACTTCAATAGAGGTTAAATTGTCAATTTTTTGTCCCCACCCATGAGGGATAATATGCTTTTTTGATTCGTCTATATTGATTCCCCACATCGATTGATCTGGTTTAAACATCATTACCGGATATCCTATACGAGAAAAAATTGGTACTATATCATTGTGGTCTATTAAATATGTGCCAATCTGAACCACGCCTTCTTTTGGCATACCATAATGATGGTATGTGAATCCACTAATAATTGAATCACTCAGATACGATGCAACCCACGAATGAATTTCTTTGTTTTTATAATTGTTCTTTAACGCAATATCTTGAAATTTATATGCCGGCTCTCCGATTAAGTAGTCCAAATAACGTCCAGAATAAGAATCAATATATCTTTTTGTGAGGTCAGAAAACCAACTGTCCGCACTTGGATATAATGCATTTTGTCCAACTTTATATTCCTTATCGGAAGAATGAAGTATCAACACATATTGATTATCTGAATTTTTTGCGAGCATAATAAAGTGATTGCCTGAAGAAAAACTAAATTTATAACCTTGTCTTTCACCCAGCAATGTCATCTGTGTAATACATTCTTTATTCAACTTTTCACTGATATTCTTTGCTTGTGATTTGTCAATAAAAAAATAACTACTCGAACAGGTGTTTAATGTTATATCAACAGGGACGAACGGAATATTGGAATCCCAAATTACAACAGAACCGGTTGCGAACCCACCAGCAAGGCGCATAACATTATTTGGAACACCTAAGTCAAAGGAAGGAATAATAATACAATTAGCATTTGAATCATATAACCTCAGAGTCTCACGCATCAATTGCTCAGTTATATTGATATAAGGTAATAGTCGTTTTTGTGTATTATCGCCGCTTAATAAGCTATTTTGAAATAAAAGATTTTTGTTGGGTATCAAATCGCTTCCAATAAAATACTTTAACATATTAACTTGTTGCTTCCTATAAATTATTATATGTCATATGTATATCGCCAATTTTATATCAGCATTATATTATATAATAAACCCATAAAAAAGTCAATAAGAATACTACAGTCCAGCAAAGATGAGCTGTATGTTTGTCAATGAAGTGTTACAAAGAAATTATGTAAAAACTCACGAGGCGAGAGCCAGCCGAGAGGACGCATGGGAAAGTTGTTGTATCTGTAACTGTGAACAGCAAGCTGCTTTTTGAAGTCGTTGAAGGAATAGAATTTGTGGGCAGCGTAGAAGTATTCGTTGTCTTTGCGGTGTGAGCGCTCGACCTTGCCGTTGTGACGTGGAGTGTAAGGTCTGATGAGCTTATGCTTGATGCCACGCTGTTCGAGGCGCGCCTCGAACAGCGTGGGCGTCGGACGCGCCTGCTGCAGCAGGCGCTTGGTGAACTC
>CANQML010000160.1 GCA_947624935.1 Candidatus Gastranaerophilales bacterium | reverse complement strand
CTAAATTATCATTTATCTTTCTTTTAAGTTCAATCCTCCTTTCAATCGTCTTATATGCTTGTATAATTGCCCGTTGTTCCTCAACAGGCGGCACAGGCAATTCTACATTACACATTTCCTCCCAATCGAATATCTCTCTAACACTTCCGTGAGAATGGAAACGGGCATATCTGTCAAATTCGGGACGGCTAAACCACAGCATTAGATATTCAGGCAAAAGTTCATCGCTCACTATTTCAAAAACAGTATATGCTGATGAAACCAACCCAACTTCTCTGTCCGATAATAAGGCTATTCCTATTTTATCGCCACGCCTTGATGTGTCCGAGATATAACAAAATTGTCCTTTTTTTATTATCTTATATGACCTCCAATCAGTGCCAACCGTATTAGCTATCGATTCTATAAATCGTTTCTCAACTGAAACTCCCAACAGGTTATATCTCTTGTCGTCCGTATTTCTTATATCCACAGGTTGAATATACTGTCCGAGCCGCTTATAGTTTAATTTCATAGCCAAGCTCCTTAAAAACTTTCAACAATTCTTCTTTTGACTGTTCTTCCTGCTTCAATAAGTCTGTCAATTCTTCTTGTAACTGCCTCATTTTTGTATCATAATCAATGTTTTCATCACGGTTTATGAACTTGATATACTTACTCGGCACAAGAGAATAGCCCTTACTTCTGATGCCTTTAACGATCTCTCCGTCCACCTCTACATCTTCGAGCTTTGCTGAATAGCAATATTCAGGAATGTCCTCATAGTTTTCAAGCGATGTTTGCCAAGTGTGATAGGTACTCGCCACTTTTGCTCTGTCCTCATCTGTAAGTTCTATATACTTCTTTTCAAAAGGCGATCCCATCTGCCGCAAGTCCATAAACAGAATTTCCCCCGTTCTATCCCTATATTTTTTAAGAACGCCGTTCTGTGTAATTGTTCTTGCTTTTTTATTCTTATTGATAATCCAAAGAGTAACGCTTATATCGGTTGTATAGAAAAGGTTTCGAGGCAGAATAACGATTGCCTCAACCAAATCATTCTCTATAAGTTGTGTCCTGATAGCAAGCTCCGTCCCGTCGCCAGACAACGCTCCATTCGCAAGCAAGAAACCTGCGACACCATTTTGCGACAAGTGCGACACCATATGTAATATCCAACCGTAGTTAGCATTACTTGTCGGCGGCACAGCATAACCATCCCAACGAGGATCATCTATGAGTTCGTTTTCTTCACGCCACGATTTTTGATTAAATGGCGGATTTGCCATTATGAAATCAAACTTCTTGTCTTTGTGCTGATCGTTCGTAAATGTGCTGACAGCCTTTGCGCCCAAGTCGCTATTGATGCCTCGAATGGCGAGATTCATTTTGGCAAGTTTCATCGTTGTACTTGTCGCTTCTTGACCGTAAACGGCTATCTCACGAGTATTTCCGTGATGACTTTGTACAAACTTCATTGATTGCACAAACATACCACCCGAACCACAGCAAGGATCATAAATCGTTCCTTTGAATGGCTCTATCATCTCCGCTATTAGATTGACGATACACTTCGGCGTATAAAATTCCCCCTTTCCTTTGCCCTCTTGTAAGGCAAAGTTAGAAAGGAAGTATTCATATACCCTACCCATAACATCCTGCTCTTTATCTTTTGTGAGTTGAATTTTATTCAATTCGTCAAGAAGCGAAGCAAGTTTTGAAACATCAAGTCCTAAACGAGAATAGTAGTTGTCGGGTAACGCTCCTTTTAGAGAATCATTGCTTTTTTCTATGTCATAAAGTGCCGTATCTATTTTCAAAGCAATGTCGCTCTGTTTCGACCGCTCCATAATATACGACCAACGAGAGGTTTCGGGGATGTAAAATACGCTTTTCATCGTGTAGAAGTCAACCATATCTACATACGCACCTTTGCCCTCGTCTATTAACTCTTGTCGCCGCTCCTCAAACTTATCGCTCGCATATTTGAGGAATATTAAGCTCAACACAACGTGCTTATACTCCGCAGGCTCAACATTGCCACGCAACTTGTTGGCGGCTTCCCATAAAGCCGCTTCCATTGATTTTTCTTGTTTCTGTGCCTTTGCCATTTATTTGCTCCTTTCCTGTGGTTTACTATTTTTATTCCTCAAATTTTATTCCCTGCTCATCGCAGAACTTCTCGAATTTCGCTTTCGTTAGAAATTGTGGCTCAATACCTTTTTTCTCCCAACGGTTTATCGTCGCAAAAGAAACTCCTATCTTACTCGCTAAATCTTCTTGGCTCAACAATAGTTTAGCACGAACGTATTTTATCTTTTCGGGGAAAGTCATATTTCTAACTCCTTATCGCTTCGTATGACATATTATAGCACATTCGCTCTTATATTTCAAGTTCTTTATGCCGTTCAAAGCATTTCTTTTTCATAAGCACACTTCTATTCGGTTTATTGCGGTTGCCGAAAGAAAATAGCGCAACGGCTTCACGCTGTTGCGCTATATATTAGGTCAGCACCAAATTAAACGAGGCGTGGCTGAAACTCATACGGTTTTCTACCATTGTATGCGTTGCTCACGAATTTTCATAAGGTTCTTATTACGGTGCGCCTTAATACCAAATAATATGTTTCTCTTTTTACTCTTTTCTCTCCGCAAAGTTAATTATATCTTTATGTTTTTTCACAGCGTATTTGTACGTCTTATAAGCACCGCTATTTTCTCGTGGCTCTGCATAAAACAAAACTAAATCGCTTTGATCAATCATAGCACAGTTTCTATAATAGATTGACGTGTACCACCAATCAAAATCCTTTGTGGGACATTCGAGTGCTTCATATTCCTTTCGTTGAAACCAATATGGCGGTTTTCGTAACTGCTTATAGAGCGGAAAGCAAAACACTCTTTTTATTTCCGATATTTGCTCTCTTGTTTTAATTTCGGTTACAATATCATAGACGAGATCGTCAAAATCGCTCCTCCCTCCAAAAAGGAACACACGAAAGCTATCCTGAATTGCTTTCATAATTTCATTTTCTGTTCTACGTTTCAGTTCATCAGTTATTTCGACATCAAAATGACCAAAGCAAGAACAAACCTTTTCTGTTTCTGACATAAGAAATGCCGCCCCTAATTAGGAACGGCACCCGTAGTAAACCGTTCCGTGGTTGCGACGCCAATAAACCTTTTTCTTATGGAAATCAGTCTGGAACAGGTATAACTACCATAATTCAGTGATTTCCATAATTTGCGCAAGACAAACTCCCCCTCTTTTGGGGTTGGTTTATTGTCATTATGCGTCGCAAAATTATTATAGCACATTTTACAATGAATAGCAACAACGAAAGAGGTAAATTTTTGCATTTACAAAAAAACTATGCAATACTTTTCTTTTTATTCAACTCGCTACTGTCCGATATTGTTGGATCGAGATTTATCTTTATTTTCCCATTATTCTCAATGTCCATTTTTACCGATGCTCCGCAAGATGGACAGATTACTATTACTCCTGCACACGATCCAATTACCTCAATTAACTTACCACCGCAAGATGGGCATCTACATATTATTTTTCTCATTTAACACCTCCGAAAAAAATTTGGCACAGTAAAATTTGGCAACTTTTTGGCACACTAACTTAATTTTGGCATATCAATTTCTTGGATTTTATGCATAAAATCTATACAAAACGGCTTGTTTTTGCCTTAAAATGCATAAAAATCACGTTATCCATAAGGTAACACACGGTTTCTAACTTCGTCCATAGCGTGGTCGGCGCGTTTTATCGGAATGTCGCCTTCGCCCCAAAAATACCCCT
>CANQML010000159.1 GCA_947624935.1 Candidatus Gastranaerophilales bacterium | reverse complement strand
GAGCAGGAAGTTGAAAACGGTTCAATATATATCGGCTTAATTGAAAGCCGTATCGGTAAAGTTACCGTTGATGAAAATAGATGGACAAAATCAAAATATATCTTAGACAGATTACCTGACAAACAGTACCAACTGTTTGACATCGTAAAACTTGAAAAAGATATACTTGATTTTAACAGATATAACGAAGGCGTAAAGCTTTCAGCAAACTTAAAAGCCGGTGAAAAAGAAGGTACCACAGACATTGAACTTTCTGCGGAAGAAAAATTCCCGTTTCACATAATGGGTGTAATGGATAACGCCGGCAGAAAATCAACAGGGTCATTAAGAGGCGGTCCAATGTTGGTTGCAGACAGCTTGTTTGGGTATCGTGACAGAATGAGTTTGGGTTCATATTTTAGCGGTGGCGCAATCAGCCCGTTCTTTGATTACAACGTTCCCGTTAACAAATATGACGGACGTGTTGGTTTCGGGTATTCATCAACATTTGCCAAAGTTAAATACGGCGATTATTCACCCTTAGGTATCAGAAGCAGATCATACATCTATTCATTGTACTATACTCAACCGATTGTAAGAACAACGGGATTTGAACTTAAAGGTTACAGTTCGTTGAATTACAAACGTGCATATTCTACAATGGATGCATTCAAAGGACTTATTCCTTCTTGGTACTATCAAGATAGGGATCAAATTACAAGTATTGATGCCGGCATTAACTTGAGAAAAGATACAAAATACGGTATTTGGTACTTGAACCAAGACGCTTCAATGGCATTACCTATATTTGACAGCGAATCAAGCTACTTCAAATATTCGGGCGGTTTGTTAAGATTACACGACTTTTCACACGGTGTAATCGCACAAATCAGAGCTAATTACCAAATCATACCGAATAACAAAAACATTCCGTATCTTGACCAGTTCCAATCAGGCGGTTTGGTAACGGTCAGAGGTTACTCTGAAGGTATCTTGCTCGGTAAAAACGGATACTTTACAAGTGCAGAATTAATGTTCCCGCTTTTGCCAAGACAAATAACCAGCCCGAGATCGGGTGAAAAAATCCCGTTTGTCGGTCAGTACGTAAAAGGTGTTGTATTTGCCGATCATGCAGGTATATTCCCTTATTCCGGACAGGATTACTACGGCGGAAGTTACTTCTTAGCTTCACTTGGTATGGGGCTTAGAGTTCAGTTGCCGGGTGACTTGAGCGCAAGGTTGTATTGGGGCTATCCGCTCGTCAACAACGCTTACGAACAAGATAGAAAATACGGACGTTTCCACTTCGAACTCGTACTTGAACCTAACATTGATAAACTCTTAAAGAGCAGATCGGTTGCGGCTAAAGTAGTTCCGCAGGTTCAAAGAGAAGTTGAAGCCGAATACATTAATAACTACGATGATATAAGACACTACGACTACTTCTTAGACGGTGGCGGCGGCGCTTTATAAAAATCGTAAACAATAAACTTTGTGCGATAACAAAAGTTATCGCACATTTTTTGAGGAGTAAAATGAAAAATATATTTGTAACAGCAACGGGAACAGATGTCGGAAAAACTTATGTTTCGGCACTTATAGTAAAGAAAATGCGTGATTTAGGGTACAATTGCGGGTATTTCAAGCCTGCATTAAGCGGAATGGTCAACAATGAAAACGATTGCAGCTATGTGATGAAAACCGCAGGGATTAAAGGCAAACCCGAAGATTACATAACGTACTCTTTCAAACCTGCGCTTTCACCGCATTTGGCATCAAAAATCGAAAATCGACCGATTGAATTGGATAAAATCATAGAGCATTACAAACGCTTAAGTAAAGAGTTTGACTGCATTTTGGTTGAAGGCGCAGGCGGAATTGTCTGTCCGTTTTCAAACACACTGCTTTTACCCGATGTAATAAAAGCTTTGGGGCTTGATGTAATTATTGTTGCCTCGGCACAATTGGGAACGATAAATTCGACCGTTTTGACCGTTGAATATGCCAAAAATCATGAAATAAATGTTAAAGGTATAATTTTAAATAATTTTGACAAAAATAACCTTATGCACACCGATAACAAAGCCTGCATAGAAAAATTAACGGGCGTCAAAGTAATTGCAACGGTTGCGCAGGGGCAAACGGAAATTGATGATATAAGAGAGGTATTTGAATGAACGATTGGGCAAAAAAGGATTTGGAATATATTTGGCACCCGTGCTCACAGATGAAAGACTACGAGGAACTTCCGCCGATTGTAATTGATAAGGCTAAGGGCATGTACCTTTATGATATTGAGGGAAACCGTTACGCCGATGTTGTAAGCTCTTGGTGGTGCAACCTGCTCGGGCATTGTAACCCGAGAATTAACAAAGCCGTAAAAGAGCAAATTGACAGGCTAGAACACGTTATATTTGCCAATTTTACACACAAAACCGCAATCACGCTTTGCGAAAAGCTTTCAAAGGTTTTACCAAAAGGACTTTGCAAGTTTAATTTTACGGATAACGGCTCATCGGCGATTGAGGCGGCGATGAAAGTTAGTTTTCAATACCATTATCAAACGGAAAACCCGCAAAAGAAAAGGTTTATGGCGCTATCTGATGCTTATCATGGCGAAACCATCGGGGCGTTATCCGTTGGCGGAGTGGATTTGTATTCGGAGATTTACAAGCCGATTTTGCTTGATATTGTCAGAATAGAAGGTCCAGATTGTTTCAGATGCCCTTACGGCAAATGCCGTGACAACTGTGCTTGCGAATGTTTTGAAAAAGCCAAAGAAACTTTTGAAAAATACGGGGAAGAAACCGCAGCCATTTTAGTTGAGCCGCTCCTTCAAGGCTCTGCAGGGATGAAAGTTTATCCGCCTTTATATTTAAAAAAGCTGCGTGAGATTTGCGACAAATTCAACGTTCACTTGATAGCGGATGAAATCGCAACGGGTTACGGCAGAACGGGTAAGATGTTTGCCTGCAATCATGCCGGAATCACACCCGATATAATGTGTCTTTCCAAGGGTTTGACTGGCGGTTATATGCCAATGGCGCTTTTTGTAACGACGCAAAAGATTTACGATGCGTTTTATGCCGATTACAACGAGGGCAAAGCCTTTATGCACAGCCACACATACAGCGGAAACCCACTTGCCTGCTCGGCGGCAATTGAGGTTTTAAATATTCTCGAAGATGAAAAAATAATCGAAAACGCAAACCTCAAAGCGCCGTACTTCACCAAACTTATTAAAGATAAATTTTTACCGCTTGAAAATGTCGGCGAAGTAAGGACAATCGGGCTTATAAACGCAATTGAGCTTGTGAAAAACCGAAAAACGAAAGAGCCGTTTGACAGCAAACTTCGTGTCGGCTATCAAATTTATAAAAAAGCCTTGAAAAAAGGTGTTTTATTGCGACCTTTGGGCAACGTAATCTATTTCAATCCGCCATTGGTAATAGAGCGTGACGATATGGATTTTGTAACTGATGTTGCGCTTGAATGCACCAAAGAGGTTATGGCACAACAAAATGTACGTTTATAAAAAACAAACGTAAAATAAACACTTTTTCTACCCTACACTTCTTGGAACAAAACCCGCTTAGATTTCGTCTTTTAGGTTAGCCTTCCGCCGTTAATTCTTCCCAAATGCTTGGTACTACGATTAACGCAGTATAGACTATAAAACCGAATAAGATTAAATTGATAGCTTCCATGAATCTTCTCCTTTAGCTACACATATATTATTCCCATTTCGGTTAAAAAAATAACAAAAATTTGAAAAATTTGGTATAATTGTATGAGGATGGAAAAGAAATTTAGAGTACTTTTTGAGAA
>CANQML010000158.1 GCA_947624935.1 Candidatus Gastranaerophilales bacterium | reverse complement strand
CGCCCGCAAGGGGTGGGGATTATGTATACGTCATTACGAGGAGCGACAGCGACGTCGTAATCGCATTGTCGTCGGATTTTACCAGTCTTGCGATTGCGACGCTCGTTACACTCGCTCGCAATGACGTGATTTGATTGTTTCTTTTCTTTCATCTTGATTTCTCCTATATTGTTTCTACATTTATTTTTTATTTTCTAACGTGCTTATTAGCTTATTGGCTTATTCGCTTATTCACTTGAAATGAATTTAACGTCTTATCGTCTTAACGACTTCCTGTAACGTGCCTATTCGCTTTCCCAACAACCTTCATATTAATTATTGTAATATTTATCGTTATTATAAAGCTGTAAACGTTCCATTATAATAACGTATTTTACATTATCGGAACATATATGTCAATATAATTTCAAAAAGGAGTGCAAATGAGTGTCAGAACTGATATTAAAACTATATTGGCTGAAAACGATGTCTCAATAACTTACATCGCAAGCGAAATGTCTAAACTTACAGGTAAAAATTACTCAAGGTCAAATATCTCTCAAAAATTGCTTCGTAATACTTTAAAATACGAGGAAGCTAAATTAATAGGTAAAATTTTAGGGTACGAATTGAAATTTGTCAGGCTTAAACCTTACCTTTAGCAAGTTTTTTTAACACTTTTGAAAACGGTATAATCGGCTCCATTTTGTATCCGCAATCATCGGACAGCGCACCGCCCATTGAAAAAAGCTCCTCTTGCGGATATCTTCGGCATATCGCAGGGCGGAATTTGTGGATTTTGCACTTTTTTGTTTCTTTATCTAAATTTTGACACTCAAAAATCAGCCCGATATCATCTTTGCCGATAACTTTTAAATGCGCATAAAAACTGTGTAAATATTGGAGTTTTTCAAACTCGTTTTCGTCCTGTATAACATGCTTAAAATGCTTTACATAAATCTGCGTGCAGCATTTACCGCAGGCTTTGCATTTGCCCGTTCTATAGTATTTGCGTTTTAATATCGCAGATAAAAACCACTTTTTTAATTTTTCCATACCTTAATTATACAATATTATTAACTTTTGTAAAATTTCAAATATATTTGGGCAATATGAAATATTCACGGCAATTAAAAAATATACATAATAACCTAAACCAACCTTGACCTCGATTGAGAGGTCTTTTTTTTATGGTATTTACAAACTGATTGGGAAGTGATAATATTGAACTTAAAAGAAAGGCGGTTATAGAATGAAATATGTATGTACAGTATGCGGTTGGTCAACGGAAGCTGACAGCGCACCCGAAAGATGCCCTTTATGCGGCGCAACTACTTTTAAAGCTTTAGGCGGCGGCGATAAGGTTTACGCATGTGAACACAATGTCGGCGACGGCAAAGTCGAAGACAAAGAAGTTATGGACGGCTTGAGAGCGAACTTCAACGGCGAATGCACCGAAGTCGGTATGTATCTTGCAATGTCAAGAGTTGCAGAAAGAGAAGGATACCCCGAAGTTGCGGAAGCTTACAAAAGATACGCTTTTGAAGAAGCTGAACATGCTGCAAAATTTGCCGAACTATTGGGTGAAGTGGTTACAAACTCAACCAAGAAAAACCTTGAACTTAGAGCAGATGCGGAACAAGGCGCATGCGAAGGTAAACTTGCCATTGCAAAACGCGCTAAAGAATTGGGTTATGACGCAATTCACGACACCGTTCATGAAATGGCTAAAGACGAGGCTCGTCACGGCAAAGGCTTTGACGGACTTTTGAAAAGATATTTTTCATAATTATTATCCAAAGTGCCCGAAAGGGCACTTTTTTTGTATTATAATTAGAGTTATGAAAAAGGTATATATCGAAACAATGGGCTGCCAGATGAACAAGTCCGATACCGAAAGAATGCTCGGTATGCTTGAACATTTCGGGTATGAAGAAGTCCAAAACCCCAAAGATGCAGACTTACTTATGGTAAACACATGTTCTATCAGGCAATTAAGCGAGGACAAAGCATTTAGCCTGTTAGGCGCATGGGGACGACGTAAAAAACTTGACAAACCCGATTTGAAAATAGGAATTTGCGGATGTGTTGCACAGCAAAAGGCTGAAAAGATTTTTAAACGCGCAAATTACGTGGATTTTGTGCTCGGTACGCATAATATTTATAAGCTGCCAGAAGTAATAAAAGCGGTTGAAAACGGCGAAAAGGTCTGCGAATGCAAGGAAACAAACAAAGTCGAAGATACAAAAGACTTTAAGATAAAGCGCGTTAAATCAACAAATGCGTGGATAAATATAACGCAAGGCTGCAACAACTTTTGCACCTATTGCATTGTACCTTACACAAGGGGCAGAGAACGCTCTATTTTGCCCGAGGTTATTTTAAAAGAGGCAAAAGATGCGCTTGATGCGGGTCACAAAGAAATAACGCTTTTGGGGCAAAATGTTGACAGTTACGGCAAAGATTTTACGGACAGAAACTACAGACTGTCAGACCTTTTAAGAGATTTAAACGCATTTGAGGGCAAGTTTAGAATACGTTTTGTAACATCTTATCCCACAGATATCACCGATGAACTTATTCAGACGGCAAAAGAGCTTGACAAGGTGTGCGAATACTTTCATATTCCTATGCAATCGGGTTCAAGTGAAGTTTTAAAGAAGATGAACAGGCGCTATACAAGGAAAGATTATGCCCAAACAGTTGCCAAGATAAGAAAAATGATACCTGATGTGACGATAACCAGCGATTTTATAGCAGGTTTCCCCGGTGAAACAGAAGAACAATTTTGCGAAACAATAACTGCCATTGACGAATTTGAGCTTGACTATTCAAATGTTGCGGCGTATTCCCCCAGAGAAAAGACTGTTGCGGCAAAATGGACGGACAAATTTATTCCTGAAGATGTCAAATCCGAAAGGTTTCAACGGCTCAATGAGGCGGTTCAAAGGAATTGCCTAAAATCCAACTTAAAATACGTCGGGCGCGAGATGGAAGTTTTGGTTGAAAATTTTTACGAACGGCGCGGGAAAATGATTAACACAGGCAAAACGAGGAATAATAAGACCGTTCATATACCGTTTGACAGGGATTTAACGGGTGAATTTGTAAACGTGAAGATAACGGGTGCTAAAACGTGGTATTTAAAAGGGGAAGTTATTTAATCCATGCCGGGGTTGGGCGTCATAGCCGAGTTGGCGATTTCAAGCACTTCTACGAGATTGTCCCCCGTGCGAGCTTGTGTGAAAGGCTGCTGGTTGAGATTTTTTTAGCTCTTGACAAGATTTGAAAAAATGTATATAATTAACGTATGGAAAGAGAAACGCTGAAAACACAGAGTATAAGAGGAATTAAGGTGGCTACCCCAATGCTCATAGAGTGAGTTTCGGCGATTTTATATGGTTAAAACGCTTGCTACGATTGTGTAGGAGGCGATTTATAGTGAGTGAAGTGAGTAGAGTGAGTGAGGTGAGTGAGGTGTTTAATGTGCCTTCGGCACAATTAGCTTTGCATAATAGTGCACGTCATTGCGAGGTGGCAAGCCACTCATCACATAGAGCTTTGCGAATTTGCCAATATGTCATTGCGAGCGAAGCGTCGCAATCGCAAAGTCATGGCGTTCCACCAAGCCTGCTTAATGTAAAGAACTTATCGACTTAAAGACTTAACGTCTTAACGACTAAAAAAAATGTAGGTTGGGCTTTCAGCCCAACAGAAAAATGAAAGGATAATATTATGACAAAAGAATTAGTAGATGAAAAAGTAGCAAAACAAAACGGTAGTCGTGACGCAATCCCCACCCCTTGCGGGCGGGGAAGTGGTTGTGTGAGC
>CANQML010000157.1 GCA_947624935.1 Candidatus Gastranaerophilales bacterium | reverse complement strand
GGGGGGGGGGGGGTAGCCACCTTAATCTCTCTTATACTCTGTATTTCAAGCCAAATATTTTTCATACGTTCATTATATACATTTTTCCAAATCATGTCAAGGGGTAAAAACTCCCTTTTAGGAGTTTTTTAGTCTTGCGCAATTCGGTATTCTCAGATGATTAAGCACTTATAATCAGGGTTTTGCTTAAGTCTTTTTTCAATCTCGTCAAATGTCAAAAGCCCCTGCGTCGCACCAAATTCAGATACGGCACCCGCTGAATTTACAGATGCGTACATCAAAGATTTTGCAATATCACGTTTTGTCCTGTATAATGCCGCGCAAAATGTTGATGCAAACGCATCTCCCGCGCCAAGCGTTGACACGACAGGACCTTCAAACAACGGGCAGCGGTAAAACTTCTTGCCGTCAAATGCATAAGCCCCGCATCCGCCGTCTGTGATTACTATTACCTGATAATCCGACACCTTTAATTTCTTAAATATTTGAACCAAATCAGGGTGGATAATCTCTTGCGAAAACTTCTCGTCTTTGGTGTCGGGTCTTATCTTTATCCCCGTTGCCATCATCGCTTCTTCTTTGTTCATTACAACAATCTGCGCCGTTTTAAGGATTTTTTCCAAATAATTAAAACCTCTTTTGATACTCGTTGTTCCGGCATTAAAGCAGACAAAAGTATTATTCTCTTTTGCAAAATTAACTATATCGTCCAATACCTTGTTGCTTTCGCCGTTTAACGGCGCAATATAAAGCAGTTTTGAATTTTTTATCGCATCAAAATTTATTTCGGATTTTTTTATTAAAGCGTTTGCCCCGCGGTGCGCCAAAACGGTTCTGTCGCCCTCAAAGCTGGTTAAAATTATCGAAAACCCTGTGCTGACTTCGCTATTTTGAATTACGTTTGACAAATCAACCGTTTTTGTTTCAAAGGATTTGAAAATACCCTCCGAATAAATATCCTGTCCGACCTTGAATATTGCACCCGTTCTAAGCCCGAGATTGGCAAAGTTCACGGCAGTATTCACTCCGCCGCCGCCAACTTGCGAATCAAACGCCGTTATCTCAAGCTTTGAGCCGTAAGGGTAACTCATAAATTCCGTGCTTGCATCTTTTTTTCGGACTGATACGATATTCGCATCGTCACTTTCCACAAACACGTCCATTGTCGCACTGCCGATAGTTATTACATCAAACATTTCTTTCTCCTAAAAACCTGCCCGAAGGCAGGTTTTTTATTAGTTAAATTGAGCTTTTTCTTCGTCCGTTACGCCCTTGATTGTCAGGTTAACTCTGCCCTTTTCGTCAATCTTTATAATCTTGACGATAGCTACGTCGCCTACATTCAGATGCGGTTCGATTGTTTCAATTCTCTCCTGACAAATTTGAGATATGTGAACCATACCGTCTTTGCCGCCGCCGAGTTCCACAAACGCACCGATAGGAATAATTCTGACTACTTTACCTTTTAAAACCATTCCGACTTCGGGCTTGAAGGTTAACTCTTTAATCATTCTTTTTGCGATTTCTGCGCCTTCCTGATCGTTAGACGTAATCGTTACGATACCGCTGTCTTGAATATCGATTTCGGCGCCTGATGCGTCAATGATTGCGCGAATTTGTTTTCCGCCCGGTCCGATTACCGTTCCGATATCGTCAACGGGGATTGTCATGGTTGTAATGCTCGGTGCAAACGGTGAAAGGCTTTCGGCAGGCTGCGTAATCACTTTTCTCATTTCGCCTAAGATGTGCAATCTGCCTTCTTTTGCCTGCTGCAAAGCACGTCTTAACGTGTCGTTTGCTATACCTTTGGCTTTCATATCCATTTGCAAAGCGGTAATTCCCGTATCATTACCCGTAACTTTAAAGTCCATGTCGCCTAAAAAGTCCTCGATGCCTTGGATATCGGTTAAAACAACGGGCTCTTTGCCTTCTTCGGTAATCATACCCATTGCAACACCGCCTATCATGCATTTAACGGGAACACCCGCATTCATCAATGCCATTGAAGAACCGCAGGTCGATGCCATTGATGTTGAACCGTTTGATTCCAAAACATCCGATGTTACGCGGATTGTGTAACCAAATTCTTCTTGAGAAGGAAGTGCGGGAACATTTGCGCGTTCCGCCAAATTCCCGTGACCGACTTCACGTCTGCCCGGTCCTCTTAATGCTTTAACTTCACCGACTGAAAATCCGGGGAAGATGTATTTGTGCATGTATGTTTTTTCGGTTTCGGGGTCAACACCGTCAAGCTCTTGTTTCATGCCGGGGCCTGCAAGCGTTGCAACAGATAATACTTGAGTTTGACCTCTTGTAAATACCGCCGAACCGTGCGCACGTGGGATTACACCAACTTCGCACCAAATAGGACGAACTTCCGTCGGCTTTCTGCCGTCCGCTCTTACGCCTTCATCTAATATCATTGTACGCATAATCTTCTTTTCTGCGTTTTTAAATTCTTCCGCTACAAAGTCTATGCCTGTTTCTTCAATGATTTGTTTGATGTAATGGTCTTCAGGCAAAGCGTCAACTTTTTCTTTGACAAGCTTTTTAGCTTCTTCAAGTTTGTCTTGACGATAAGTTCGGTCAAAGTTGTGATATGCGTCAAAAATCATATCGTGAGCCGTTTCGTCAATGATTTTCTTTAATTCTGTTGTATCATAAGGGTTAACAAATTCTTCTTTAACGACTCCGCATTCTTTAACAAATGCCAATTGCGCTTCACACTGTTTTCTAATTTCGCCTTGAGCAAATTCAACCGCATTCATAATGTCGTCTTCGGTAACGAATTTGCAGCCTGCCTCAACCATGATTACGCTGTCGTGCGTACCTGCAACAACAATGTCTAAGTCTGATTTATCGGCTTGAAGGTGAGTCGGGTTTGCAATCATATTGCCGTTTTCGTCTTTAGAAACTCTGACTGCGCCGATAGGACCTTCAAACGGTGCACCCGAAAGCATCAAAGCGCAGGATGCGCCGAGCATTGCAAGCGTATCAGGTTGGTTTTGCTGGTCGTAGCTGAACAATTGCGCTACGATTTGTATATCATTTCTGTATCCTTTCGGGAAAAGCGGTCTGATTGGTCTGTCGATAAGGCGTGAAACCAAAATAGCCTTGTCGCTTGCTTTTCCTTCGGAACGGTTGTAACCGCCGGGGATACGTCCGATTGAGGACATTCTTTCTTCATAATCAATCAACAACGGGAAAAAGTCTATTCCCACTCTGGGTTCTTTTGATACCACGCAGTGAACAAATAACATTGTATCGCCGCATCTTACGGTAACAGAACCGTTTGTTGACTGTGCATACTTTCCTGTTTCAACAGTGACGGTTTTTCCGCCAATTTCCAACTGAAACTTGTGTGTTTCCGGTATTGTCATAATTTTCCTTCCTGTGCGCGCTTGCGCACTACTTTTCTATACACTTCTATAGTTCGGTAAAATTATAACACAAAAATATTTTTCAATCTATTTGTTATTGTAAATGTAAGAAAAGCCTCATTTGGTTTGCCCGTTCTTTGCAAAAAAGCAGGCGGTTTTCCGCCTGCTATAAATAGTTAATCACCTAGGCAAACCGCGAGTGTGTAGCTGTAGTCGCGGTAGTGGTTGTTGTAGCGTGAGGTCGTAGTGCCGAAGCCGCGGTGGTACGCGTCGTTGCTATTGTACTCCTCACTCGACCAAACATAGAACCAAGATGAGGTAGCCGTAGGTAACTTAGCATGCAATGCGTCAAATAACGTTTGGTCTTTTATTTTTAAACCTGATTTATTGTCTGTTTTTCCTATTGTTTGATCGTATATCTGTGTTGCTAATTGTGCTAACTGATCCGGCGTCGGCATTTTTGTTGTACCACCACATGCCTTAACCGCTCCGGCCCAATAGTCATTACCGCTATAGCAATTTTTTATTCCCCATTCTGCTTTGTGTTCTTCACATTCAGCATTTGTTACAGGTGTAGGTTCACCCAATATCGTCCAGCAGTTATCATTAAATTCAATATCACAAACTGTCCTGTCAGCTACTTTTTTAACATTTCCGTTTGTC
>CANQML010000156.1 GCA_947624935.1 Candidatus Gastranaerophilales bacterium | reverse complement strand
GGTTCATACTTGCCATTGTTAGAGTACCCCTCACCCCAACCCTCTCCCGCAAGGGGCGAGGGGGCTTTTTCTTGACTACCGTCATGTCTTGTTACTTTTTCTTTTACTAATTCTTTTTCATTGTTCTTTGTTCTCATTTCTATTTCTCCTTATATTGTTTGTACATTCATTTTTTATTTTGTAACGGGCTTATTCACTTTTGTTATCGTCTTATCGTCTTAACTACTTTATTAACATGCTTATTCACTTATCACCTCAATCTATTTACTTATAAATAAACTATTTATAAATACAATAATCTACTTATATATAGTCTAATATAACAGACTTGGTTCATCCTGTCAAGCTAATTTATAATGTTGTAATGATTATCAACGAATTAAATGACAGCCTTTTAATAAAATACTTGCTCAGCAAAGAATATATGCTGCAAAAAGACTTGTCAGATAAACTTAATTCAATTACAGGCAAAAACACAAAACCCGGCAACTTTTCCGCCAAACTTAAACGTGAATACCTCACATACCGTGAACTTAGGCAGATTTGCGATTTGCTCGGTTACAATTTGATTATAGAAAAAAAGAACTAAATTTTTTTTTGTTATATAATAAGTTTGAAATGTTACTTGAATTTTTATACTCCAAAATACACAGAGCCACAGTTACCGACGCAAATCTTAATTACGTCGGCTCAATCACCGTGGATGAAACTTTGATGAAAGCCGCAAAAATTAAAGAAGGTCAAAAAGTCGATATTTTAGATGTAAATAACGGCGAGCGTTTCCAAACATACGTGATTAAAGGCGAAGCAAACTCCGGCTGCATTTGCTTAAACGGTGCTGCGGCACGTAAAGTGCAAAAAGGTGACAAAGTCATTATTGTTGCTTATGCATATCTGACCCCCGACGAAACGATTGTTCCGACTGTCGTTATGGTTGACGAAAATAACAGAATCATATAATTTATCTGTAATTTGTAAATTGCAAAGGATAATCGTACTTTTCTTCGTTTTGTCTGAGCATTTGTATTACTTTTTGCAAATCATCTTTATCTTTGCCGGAAACCCTTACGCTGTCGCCTTGAATTGACGGCTGAACTTTCATTTTTAAATCTTTAATGTCGGATGATATCTTCTTTGCAAGCTCTTGTGTCAAGCCTTTTTTTAATTTGAATACCTGTCTGACATTCCCGCCGAGTGCGTTTTCTACAGGCTGCGGGTCAAGTATTCTTATACTCAAATTCCTTTTAACCAACTTGGA
Source organism: Candidatus Gastranaerophilales bacterium (assembly GCA_947624935.1). Lineage (GTDB taxonomy): Bacteria > Cyanobacteriota > Vampirovibrionia > Gastranaerophilales > Gastranaerophilaceae > SIG32. The sequence continues at coordinate 2,849 of CANQML010000156.1, read as the reverse complement.
TTGCAAAATATCATAAATATTTCGCAATTTCATTTCATCGTTTGTTGTTATCGTAATTGATTTGTCGGCGTCTAAATTAATATCAGAATTTGAATCTTTCAGGTCAAACCTTGATGAAACTTCTCTTTTTACCTGATCAACAGCGTTCACAAGCTCTTGTCTGTCAAATTCCGATACCACGTCAAAACTGCAATCTTTTGCCATATAACCCCCTTTTTCATTATTATATCATGAAAAAATGGTTTTTAGCGGCAAATTATGCGGATTTTTTAAAAAGATTTTTTAAATTTTTAAAAAGCGAGAAATCTTTTACCTTTGTAAAATATTCGCCTGCTTTAGTTTTTAATCCTACGGCATAATTTTTTATTGCTGCTTTATCAAAGTTTTTGAACACATTTGTGACTTTGGGTATTTTAAAACGCTTGCTCAAGAACCAGCCGGCTGCTGTTAATGCAGTAGCCGCAATGGCTGCTTTCAAAAACGTATGTTTGCCTTCTGAATTCTTTTTATTTTGTATTCTTTCAAACTTATCACTTGACAAACCCGGCTGCATTGGCGGAATTTGCCCTGTTACGCCCAATAATGGCGGCATCAACATTGGTGACATCGTATATGGCGACATCATATAAGGGGCAAACATCATACTTGACGGGATATCCCGATAAATTGCCGGTGTAACCATTAAATTTTCAAAATCCATAACCTACCTACCTTATTTATATAAAGTTTTTTGTCTAAAACAAATTGACTTTTTTTTGTAATTTTGTAAAGTTATGTAACAAAGATTATTTTTAGAATATAATTATTATATGGAAAGAATTATTGATGCAAACTTAAACAGAGGCTCGGAAGCCTTGAGGGTATTGGAAGAAATAGCAAGGTTTTCGCTTGATGATAAAAATTTGAGTGAAGAACTGAAGCTTATGCGCCATAAATTGAACGAAATTCAGGAACAAAATTACGGCAAGCTTTTAAAATCCCGCGACAGCGAAAGTGATTTCGGGTTTGAGATAAAAAACCCCGATAAAAGAAACGGCATTGAAACGATTTTTAAAGCCAATATAAAACGTCTTGAGCAGGTTTTGAGGGTTTTGGAAGAATACGGTGCAGATAACTGCTTTGAGGATTTGCGGCGCAAAACCTATACTTTGGAGAAAATTATGTGGGATAAATTGAAAAGCCAATATAACAGGATAATATTGGAGAACAAAAAGCTTTATCTTGTTACCAATTCGGACAAATTTGAAAGTGAAGATTTGTTTTTGGATGCTGTTGCATCAGCCTTAAAAGGCGGGGTTGATATAGTGCAATTGAGAGAAAAAAATATGGATGCAAAGCGGATTATCTCGCTCGGCAGAAAAGTCAAAGAGCTTTGCGCGCAGTTTGGCGCAACGTTTATCGTAAACGACAGGGTTGATATCGCATATATACTTGAAGCTGACGGGGTTCATTTGGGACAAGATGATATGGATATAGCATCTGCAAGAAAAATACTTGGAAACAACGCAATAATAGGTATTTCAACCCATGCCCCAAATCAGGCACAAAAAGCGGTAGCTGACGGTGCGGATTATATTGGGGCAGGGCCTGTGTTTACGACGCCGACAAAGCCGGGGAGGCAATCTGTGGGGCTGGATTATGTAAAATGGGTCAGTGAAAATATTAAAATTCCTGCGTTTGCAATCGGCGGAATTGACTTGACAAATGTAAAAGAAGTTACTGCTTGCGGGCTTAAAAGAATTGCAGTTGTCAGGGCGATAATAAATTCTCAAAATCCCGAACTTTCAGCTAAGGAATTTTTAAAAGTTTTGTAGTATAATTAAAATATGAATACAGAGGATAATCAGGAATTACACAAAGAATATTTCAGACCGTGGGGGTCATACACGATAATTGCGGCAGGTAAAGGCTTTCAGACAAAAATTATAAAAGTTAACCCTGCGCAAAGGCTTTCCGTTCAATCACACAACCACAGAAGCGAACATTGGGTTGTATTAACGGGTACGGCAAAAGTCGTTTTGGAAAGCAAAGAATACATTTTATCCCCCGGACACAGTCTTGATATCCCTGTCAAAGCAATCCATTCACTCCAAAACCCTTACGATGAAGTGATAGAAGTAATAGAAGTCCAAATGGGTGATAACTTGTCAGAAGACGATATTACACGCTACGAGGACATCTACGGCAGAGTATAATTACTTAAACGGGTTGCAATCGTCAGGAAACTTCCACCCGTTAAGTTGTGCTCTTTTTAAGCATGGCAAAGTTTCTTCCGTTCCATCCCAAGTATATGGTATGTAAGGCTCCATTCCCTTTCTCATAAAGTATTTATCTGTTGGAGAATATCTTTTTGTCGGATAAAAACCAAACAGAAACCAATCTTTATCGCTTATTGCGTTGTCTTTTTTAGTATTTGCCGCTATCGGGTAAAAACCAATATCCTTCGTCATATAACTAAATGCACCTGCCGACCCATCAGGGAAAGACACAAGCAATGCTCCGCGAGAATTATCCTTGTCGAAATCTTGTACAAATTCATAATTCAATATTTTTAAATAAGGTTTAAAAAACTTTTCAAAATTAGTAGTTACGCATTTTTCTTCATAACCTGTAGAACAAAATTCGTTGTTAAAATCCCAAGTTGTCTTATCGCCGTTGTCGATTTCAGATAATTGAATAGCATTATTCATGACACTATAAAATTTCATCAATCTTGTTTCAGCGACTTTTTGCTGGTATTTATTCATAACCGTCGGAATAGTCATCGCGGCGACAATGCCGATGACAGCCAATGTGACGAGAACCTCAGCGAGGGTGAAGGCTGTTTTCTTGAAGTGAGTAAAGTGAGT
>CANQML010000155.1 GCA_947624935.1 Candidatus Gastranaerophilales bacterium | reverse complement strand
ATTATTATAGACATTTGGCTAATATACTTTAAGGTTAGGTTAACTGATAATAAAATGAGAAAGGAGAGCGTATTGGAAAGATTGACGGAAAGAGAATTTGAGGTTTTGGAATATCTCAAAAGAGGTTTGACAAACAAAGAAATCGCAGAAATTTTGAAAGTTACACATCATACGGTTAAAGCACATATAAGTTCAATATTGAGCAAATTCAATTGCAAAAACAGGACTCAGGTTTTATTTGAGTTGTCTAATCTTCATCTAAGCTCAAAACAGCCATAAATGCTTCTTGCGGAACCTCAACACGGCCGACGGACTTCATTCGCTTTTTACCTTTTTTCTGTTTCTCCAGAAGTTTCCGTTTACGGGTTATGTCACCGCCGTAGCATTTATCGAGTACGTTTTTGCGCATCGCTTTAATATTTGTACGTGCTATAACACGACCGCCGACAGCTGCTTGAACAGGTACTTCAAACAGCTGTCTTGGTATAATTTCTTTTAATTTCGCCGTTAATTTTTGACCGATATAAAAAGCATTATCTTCATGGCAGATAACGGAAAGCGCATCGACAACTTCGCCCGCAAGCATAATGTCAAGTTTTACAAGTTTTGAGCGTTTGTAATCTTTAAATTCATAGTCCATGCTCGCATAGCCTTTTGTTCTCGATTTCAATTGGTCGTAAAAGTCCGTTATGACTTCACTTAACGGAATTTCATATTCCAAATCCGCTCTGACTTTGTCTAAATATGTCATATTAATAAATATTCCGCGTTTTGACTGTGCCAAATCCATTAGCGTTCCGACATAGTCGTTCGGGGTAATTATTTGCACTTTGACGTAAGGTTCTTCTATATAATCTCTGTACTGGGGTGCGGGAAGGTTTGCAGGGTTATCGATTTCAACCGTTTCGCCGTTTGTTTTATGAACACGGTACACAACTGAAGGTGCTGTTGTGACAAGCGCAAGGTCGTATTCACGCTCCAACCTTTCCTGAGCGATTTCCATGTGAAGCATACCCAAAAACCCGCATCTAAAGCCAAATCCGAGTGCGCTTGATGTTTCGGGTTCAAAAGTTATACTGCTGTCATTGAGTTTTAATTTTTCCAAAGCCTCTTTTAAATTCTGATAATCGTCGTTATCGACGGGATACATTCCCGAAAACACCATTGGCAAAGCCTCTTTGTACCCCGGTAACGGCTCTTTTGCGGGAGTTTCGACGGACGTTATCGTATCGCCCACAAACCTTGTCAACTCTTTTATTGAACCTGCAAAATACCCTACATCTCCGCACACAAGCTCGTTTACCTGAACCCGCATAGGTGTATGATAGCCGAGTTCAACAACTTCGTACTCTTTTCCCGATGCCATAAATTTTATGTTTTCACCGAGTTTCATTTTGCCGTCTATAATTTTGAAAAAGCACAGTGTGCCTAAATATTGGTCATAAGCACTGTCAAAAACAAGCGCCCTTAAAGGCTTGTCGGATGTATCAACGGGCGGAGGAACAAAATCCACAACCGCCTCCAAAACTTCTTCAATCCCAATCCCTGCTTTTGCGCTGACAGGGATTGCCATAGAAGCGTCAATCCCTAAAATTTCTTCTATTTCCTGTTTTACTCTTTCAACATCGGCAGAGGGCAGGTCGATTTTATTAATTACGGGGATGATTTCAAGGTTTTGTTCTATTGCAAGATAAACATTTGCAAGCGTTTGCGCCTCAACGCCCTGAGTTGCATCGACAATCAGCAGTGCGCCTTCGCAGGCTGCAAGGGAACGTGAAACTTCATAAGAAAAATCAACATGCCCCGGGGTATCAATCAAATTCAACACGTAATCTTTGCCGTTTTTGGCTTTGTAATTCATTCTTGCGGCATTAAGCTTTATTGTAATTCCTCTTTCGCGTTCAATATCCATTGAATCTAAAAGTTGATCCTGCATATCACGCTCGGCAACCGTTCCCGTAAATTCCAGCAACCTATCGGCAAGCGTTGATTTGCCATGGTCTATGTGGGCAATTATGCAAAAATTTCTTACGTTTTCTCTATACTTCATTATTTTCATTATACAAAGAAAATTCATAACTTCAATAATATTTATGCTATACTGAAAACGAAATGTACTATCAGGGTTTAATAAACAAATACAGAGCCTTTCTTCCCGTAAGCGATAAAACCCCCGTTATAACTTTGAATGAGGGAAACACCCCGCTTATAAAGGCTGAAAAGTTAGCTGAAAAAATCGGGGCGGATTTTGAAATATATTTAAAATTTGACGGTTGCAATCCCACGGGAAGCTTTAAAGACCGCGGGATGACGTTAGCTGTTTCAAAGGCAAAAGAAAGCGGTTCAGGTGCGATTATTTGTGCATCAACGGGAAACACAAGCGCATCAGCCGCAGCGTACGGCGCAAAAGCAGGATTGAAAACGTTTGTAATAGTGCCTGACGGGCTTGTCGCACCGTCAAAACTTTCTCAAGCTTTGATGTATGGCGCCGAAATCATTTCGGTTCAAGGAAGTTTTGACAGAGCTTTTGATTTTGTCAAACAAATTTGTGAAAAATACCCGATTACCCTTGTAAATTCACTAAACCAAAACAGGATTGAAGGTCAAAAAACAGGTGCGTTTGAAATAATTGAAGCACTCGATGATGCGCCTGATTACCATTTTGTACCCGTCGGAAATGCAGGCAATATGGCAGCTTATTGGAAAGGTTATAAAGAGTTTTTCGACTTGAATAAATCAAAAAAATTACCCGAAATGATTGGTATTCAAGCAAAAGGCTGTGCGCCGATTGTTGAGGGAAGAATTATAGAAAACCCCGATACGCTTGCAACAGCAATAAGAGTAGGCAATCCCGCAAGCTGGCAAAGCGCGCTTAAAGCAAAAGATGAAAGTAATGGCGCAATAGATTGCGTGAGTGATGAAGAAATCATCTCGGCATATAAGCTTATAGCCTCATCAGAGGGCGTTTTTGCAGAACCTTCAAGCGCATCATCCGTTGCAGGCATGATAAAACTTAAAAATCAAATAAAATCAGGTTCAAAAGTCATTTGCGTTCTGACAGGCAACGGTTTGAAAGATTCTGACAGCGCTTTAAAATTTGCAAATTCAAAAATCAAAAAATGCCCTGCAAATATAGACGAAATATTAAAAGTTATGGATATTTGAATTATTATGATATAATCCTGTTATGAAAAAATTATTGCTGATAGGGTTTTTATTAACAATGCCAACCTGGGCAAGCGAAATTACCGAGGACTATTTTGATATCGCGTCAAACTACTGTATCCAAGGTAATTACACTCAAGCGGCAAATTATTTGGATAAAATACTGCAGCTTGAACCAAATAACAAAAATATTCAGGATTTGAGAAACGGATTACGCCAGATTATTCAAGGGAAAAATAGTTCTTTTATAAAAAGTTACGCAATCAATAAATCAATCACCGCCAAAAAATCAGGCGATAAACAAGCCGAACTTACGGCACTTTTGGGCGGAAACGACTATTGGGCATATTATTTCACGGGGGTTTATTATAAAGAAAATAAAGACTACAACAGCGCAATCAGTTATTTTGTAAAATCCGTCAATTCAAAACCGACCTTGACACAATGCTATCTTGAAATTGCGCTTTGCTATTTTGAACTTAAAAATTGGCAGCAAACTTTAACTTACTTGAACCAATACATAAAAATCAACCCGCAAGACGATCTTGCATACAGTTTGAGGGCAAAAACATATATGAATATGCAAAATTACGACAGCGCTTTATCCGATGTTTTGACGGCATCAGCCATGGATAATTCCGCAGAAAACAGGTTTTTGGAATGTAAAATCCTTTATATGAGCAAAAAATATTCCCAAGCCCTAAAAAAACTTTTGGAATTGGAAGATGAACTTCAAACGGCGGAAATTTACAAATATATCGGGCTTTGTTACGCAAGAACGGGGGATTTGACCAATGCTTTAATGAATTTGGACAAATCAATCATCCTGTTTGAGGACGACAAAACCGTTAATGACGAATATAATAGTATAAAATCAAGGATTGAGAATGGCACGTAGAAAAGAAAAATTTATAAACAAATTAAAAAACGGCATATTTACAATGTTTTTAGTTGTCGTAATGCTGTTTTGGGTACAGGG
>CANQML010000154.1 GCA_947624935.1 Candidatus Gastranaerophilales bacterium | reverse complement strand
GCATAATTAAACCATTAAATATTGAAGAATATCCTAAATTGGTAAAATCTTTTAAATATTCGTTTACAAGATATGTCTGTAATTTAATTTTATCATAATGCAAGGCAAATATCTAAATTATTAAATAAGATTACGATTAAGTTAATTGTTACAAATTATTAAAATAAAAAATCACAAAAAAGCAATTTTTTTACTCAAAAATTTTTTATAAGGATATACGGGGAAAATAATTCAATAGGAGAAAAAATTATGGCTGCATTAGACAAAGTTACAATGGAAATTGCAACATTATTTGCAAACGGTTCAAAAGCGACGGCAAAACGAGGAACAAAACTTATCAAACCAAAATTATCAGAACTTATTTCAGGTAAAAGCAGAGGTGAAAAGAAAAAAGTTTTAAAAGCAGTATCGGAAATTACAGCCGGTAAAAATACAGAACAAAACAAAAAATTATTATTTGATATGTGCGTAAAAAATAATCCAAAAGCACATTTTTCAGCTGATAACCCATATTTATCAGATATAGTTGATATTAACAGTGATGCTTATCAATTATATTCTTCCTTTACGCACGGTATTACAACTCGTGCAGCAGCTCATCAAGCAATCGAAAGATTACATCGAAATATACCAAATATTGTTAATCAGGCAACAGAAAATTTGGTACCTAAGGTAAAATTTACACCTAAAGAGATTGATAAAATATTAACAGACGCTATGAAACAAGCCGGTAAGGATATGCTGACTTTAGAAGGTCGTTTGGTTTCATATCCTGTCAATAAGTTATTATCTTACACAGTACCAAAGGCAACAAGAGGAAGTTTTAAACAGTTGGCAAAATTACCGAGAGAAAATTTCGGGAAAGAATATTATGATTATCTTGTAAAAAGTAAAGGCTTAGAAGGAGTTGCTCCTGCATACGCAGTCGGTAAAGAATCTGCGCCTGTTCTTTGTAAAGTATCGGGTGGATTTTCTCCGCTTGGTAATTCTATAAAATTCACAAAAGAATTTCCGACATTGTCAAGAGCTGCCCAAGCTGAAATGTTAACACACGAACTTCATCATTTTCAACAAGCAGACAGCGTAATAAGAACATTCGGTATCGACAGATACATTCAAGCATTAAAAAATGGTGCAATTTATCGATTATCAAAGAGTGCAGAATATGCCGGAAAAACAAAGGAAGAAATTGCAAAAATTGCTGAAGAAGAATTTAAAAATTCAAAATTTGAAGAACAAATTAGAAAAGCGTTTGAAAAATCCACTGCCGGGAAGAAAATATCGCCAACATCTGAAGAAGGATTACAGGCTCAAAAATACATGGAAGCATTGGAACAGTATCCGACAATCGGAAATGGAATTGTATTCACCGGAGGAAAGGATTATTATTCAAACTTATTGGAAAAAGAAGCCTACCCGTTAGGTAGAGCCGCTAAAAGGAAATTCAAGATATTTGAACGGTTAAATTTAAAGGAAGCATAAATTGTTAAAAAGGGAATAAAATTTATTCCCTTTTTTAATGTTTGGTCAAATTTTATGCTATATTTAATTGTAAGAAAAGGAGTAAAACTGTTATGACATATAACGGTAAAAAAATCGGTGCGTTTGTTGTTCCGACGGGAATCGGAGCCTCAATAGGCGGATATGCCGGTGATGCCGGCGCTTATGCTCGCAAATTTGCAAAGCATTTTAATTTAATTGTTAACCCCAATGTTGTCAACGCCGCATCGTATTCCGCCATTACCCCTGATATGCTCTACACCGAAGGCTATACGCTCGATTCCTTTTTTAAAGTTTTGTAGGTTGGGGTTTCTACCCCAACAAATTTTTATGGTATATTGAATTTGTAAGTTTTTAATGTAGGTCGGATTTATATTTATGTTAAGATAATTTTATGCAAAAGAAGATTTTATATATAATAGCAGGAGCAAATGGTAGTGGTAAAACCACTTTGGCAGGCGAACTTTTACCTTCGGAAAATTTGGAATTTCTTAACGCAGATGAAGTGGCAAAAGAAATTTGCCCTAATAATATTGAAAATGTGAAAATTAAGGCGGGTAAAATTGTCTTAAAAAAACTTGATAAACTACTGAATAGCGGAAAATCTTTTGCAATTGAAACAACATTATCTGGTAAAAATCACATAAAAACAATTCAAAAAGCTAAGGAGTTAAACTATCAAGTTGTTTTGATTTATTCTTATCTTGATAATCCTGTTTTATGTGAAAACAGAATTAAAATCAGAGTTTTAAATGGCGGGCATAATATTCCCAAAGAGGATATCATCAGACGTTTTTATCGCAGTAAAGAAAATTTTTGGAACCTGTATAAATCTATGGTTGATGAGTGGAATTTGTTTTATAACGGAACCTCCGAATATATTTTAGCAGCTCAATATGCTGACGGCAAACTTGAAATATACAGCGAAAACTTGTATAATGATTTTGTAAAGGATTTAAATAATGACAAAATTATCTGAAAAACTGTTAAAACTCGGAAACAGAGCTATAAAAAAAGCTCAAGAAAATAACCGCAAAAACGGTTTACCGAATGTTTATTGCATAAACGGGAAGATGATTTTTGAATTACCTGACGGTAAACTAACAACAGAATATAATTTAAATTTGCAGTAATCATTTGATGTGTGGTAATTGTTCCACCCATCCTGCTATTTCCAATATACCTGAAATCTTTCAATTTCCGCTGCTGCCTTTTCATAATCGCCCTTAAATCCGACGGCTCGGTCGTCAATGTAGATATAGGCAGGGATTTTTACATTAGTCACATCTTTAAAATATTTATCTATTTTATTTTTAATCAACCACCTTGTCGCCTCAAGGCAGTTACGAGTTGTAAACAGCACCAAATCGTAGTTCTCATTCAACTTCTGTATAAATTCCCTTGCACCATCCTTAATCTCGGGCAATTCATTTTCAACATATTTCCCGTCGTACTTATTCAAAACCCCATCCAAATCAATCATAACGGTTTTTCTATTTTTCATATCTGCTCCAATTTTAATACCCTTAAAACTTTAATATATTATTGTAGGTTTTTTACATCACATAAAATATATTACACAATATTATTGAAATATGCAACAGGACAAATTTAAAAAAGTTGTGGGGGAAATTTTTAAAGAGTTGAGAAGTGAAAAATACGGCTCAATTAGTAAGTTTGCCTGTGAATATGATTTTGACAGAGGAAATTTAAGCAAAGTAGAAAGAGGAATAATTAACTGCAGATTAGCCACGGCTTGGAAATTTTGTGAAGCATTGGATATAGATTTTTGTGATTTTGCAAAAATTTTAAAAGAAAAATTAGGTAATGATTTTACGCTTTTAGATGAATGATATATTTGTTGGGGTTTCTACCCTAACAAATTTTTTATGGTATATTAATTTGTAAGTTTTTATTGTAGGTCGGATTTACTAATCCGACAAAAAAATGTAAGTTGGGGTTTCTACCCCAACAACTTTTTTGTAAAATATTAATATGCATTACAAAAGATTATTTTTACAAAACAGCTACGTTCATATAATTATTCTTTCTTATAACAGAAAATCTATTTTTATCGATAATATTAATTTATTACGAAAATCTTTTAGTAATTCAAAAAAATATTTTAATTATGATATCGTTGCTATATGCGTGTTGCCGGAGCATATACATGTAATCTTAAATCCCAAAAATATTAAAGATTACCCTAAAATAGTTACTTCCATAAAACATTATTTTTCCCGCAATTATGGTGTTGGGGTAGAAACCCCAACTTACGGTTATCTTAATAAAGGTGAAAAAGGACTCTTTCAAAGACGGTATTTTGAGCATACAATAACAAATCAAGATGATTTAAACAATCAAATCAATTATATACACTACAATCCCGTAAAACATGGATATGTTCATAGTGTTAAAGATTGGGAATATTCATCGTTTCACAAATTTGTTAAACAAGGGTTCTATGATGAAAATTGGGGCACTTCTAATGATATTGAAAATATCAGAAATTTAGATTTTGAATAATAATCAGCTGCACTTTATGCTATAATGCTTACATAAAAATGGTAAAGGAGCTTATTATGACAAACTACAAAATCACAGAACTTGGTAAAATTGCCGAAATCGGCAAAAATTATGAAAACGGAAAAGCGTTTTTGCACGACAAACTCGGCTTAACTTCTTG
>CANQML010000153.1 GCA_947624935.1 Candidatus Gastranaerophilales bacterium | reverse complement strand
TTATACTTGCTTTTCCATTCTTTTCTCTCTATTCGGCTGTTGTTTTCTTCTATTATATCTTCTAACCATGAGATTATATTTTTATCGACATTTTTCATCTCCAGCCTGTTATAATATATGTTTTCCATAAGATTTCTCCTGTATATTTGAATTTTAAATCCTATTTCTTTTGAAATAATCCCCGCAAGGTATATATTTATGTAGTAATATTCGGCAATAAAATTTGCCACATCAAATTTAATATGTTATAATCTTTTTGAAGGAGAACTTATGAATTTAGTCCATATATTTACTGATATTCCTATTTTGATAGTTATTACAACGTTTATAACTTCCGTTGTTTTTGTTGTAAGAAAATATCTTTATGCAAATAAAAATTTGAAAATACTTCTTTCTTTTTTGGGGAATTTTAATAAAAGCGACCTTAATTTCAGATTTAAAGAAATAGATGAATGGATGAGAAACAACAGTTATGTTGCATCTGCTTGGCTTGAATTTAAAAACACACTTGTATTTTCCGAATCTGTTGCGCTTAAAAACGAAAATGACGATTTGACTTATCAAGAGGTTTCATCAACTGTTCAAAACATACAAACGACCGTCGATCCGTTATACTTTTTTAATGAAGACTCTTTGGTTGCTTCAAAATTTAATTCAAGATTTATAAAAGAAATTCCGACGATTCTTACCGGCTGCGGGCCTTTATTTACGTTCTTAAACATCGCAACCGCTTTTGGTAAAATCGACTTTTCAACTCAAGAAAGAACGATTGCATCTGTTCAAGGTTTGATGAGCAGCATGCAGGTTGCGGCACTTGTTTCAGTATTCGCTGTCGGATTTTCTCTGACGTTTTTAATCTTTGAAAAAATCCTTTATAGCCTGCTTTGCAAAAATCCTTTGAGTAAAATTGAAGATTTAATCGGCAGGTTGTTTGATAATATTTCTTCTGAAAAGTTCTTGTTTGAGCTTTTAAGAGAAACAAAAATTCAAAACAATTCAGTATCTAATTTAATGTCTGCGATGCCAAACCACTTTAAAGTGGCGCTGAATGCAGGTATTGCAAGCAATCTGGTTCCGTATCTTGAAAATGTTATTTTCGGACTTAACCAGATGAATAAACAACTTAAAGAGAACGCAAAAAGCGGCGGTTCAATTGACGATTTATTTTAGGTGAATAATGGCAATCGGAAATAAAAAAGGAAAAGGTGAAGAAGGCGCAAATAATATTTTCTGGACAACGATGTCAGACTTATTGTTAGGTTTGGCTATCATCTTTATGACACTTTTTGTACTTGCAATGACCGGTTTTTCACAAACCTCTGTTCACCAAAAGCAACAACAACTTCAGGCATCCAAAGAACTGACCGAAAAACTTAAACAGGAAGATATTGATGCTCAAGTTAATGAGATGACAGGCGATATTAAAATTTCCGATTTGGAGCTTTTTGAAGTTAACAATTGGAATTTATCTCCAAAAGGTAAAGCATATTTAGACAAACTTGTTCCGATTTATGTAAACACAATTTTTTCAAAGAGTGAATTGATAGACCAAATTGAAAACATAGTTATACAAGGTCATACGGATTCGCAATCTTTTTCGGGGCTGGCAACCAAGGATGAACAGTTTGCCAAAAATATGGAATTGAGCTTGAAACGTGCAAATTCCGTCGCCGAATATATATTTAAAACCAATTTTGATAAAAAATACAGTGCTGATTTAAGACAAAAACTCGTTGTAGAAGGAAAAAGCTTTAATGAGCCTATAATGGTTGACGGCAAGGAAGATTTTGCAAAAAGCCGTCGGGTCGAAATGAAATTAAAAGTTAAAAAATGGGATATATTACAAGCTTTCGGGTTCTAAGATTATGGCAAAAACGTTAAACGAATTATCAAGGGAATTAAGAGACTTTATAATTGAGCTTCAATCGGATGCCCATAACATAACGGGTTTTAAGAAATACCGTTACAACAATCTAAAAATAGAAGTTATGGATCCAAGAACCACGCCGTTTCCGCAGGTCAAAATAACAATCGGAATGTCAGAAGCCATATTTAATATGCTAACTACCGAAAAATTAGCAGGCGGATTAGGTCCTGATGAAAGGTTTGTATTGAGGTGGTTTACCAAGTCGAATAATATGAACGAGCTTAAAGAGGCTTGGAACAGAGCCGAAAAACAGATTGGTAAAGCGCAGGCAGCAGAATAATTTAAGTTTTGTTTTTCATTTTTTTTGCCCGAAGTTCCCTATGGTAAGTTATTGCAAACCTGTGCGCCTCATCTCTTATTCTTTGGAACAAAAACAGTGCGCTTGATTTTCTCGGCAATATTACGGGTTTTGATTGGCGCGGCAAAAATACTTCTTCGTTGCGTTTTGCAAGGCTTACAACATCAATGTCTTTAATCCCCAATTCTTCAATTATTTGCATAACGCTTGATAATTGACCTTTGCCTCCGTCTATTATTATTAAATCGGGCTTTTCCCATTTTTTTTCACCTAAATGCGACAGCCTTCTTGTCAAAACCTCTTTCATTGACATAAAATCATCGGGCTTGCCTTCCGTTGAATTTATTTTAAATTTTCGGTATTCGGAGCTTTTTTTAACTCCGTTTATAAATGTTACCATTGATGCGACGGTATTTGTACCTTGAATATGCGAGATGTCATAGCATTCCATTCTATGCGGAAAGTTTTTCAGCTTTAATTTTTCAGCCAAGTAAGCTCCGATTTCGTTAAAATCGTCGTGGATTTTTGCCATTTTGACTATTTTGGCATTTTTCAAAACGATGTCGGCATTTTTGTCCGCAAGCATTTGTAATTCTTTGCCTTGTGCGGATTTACCGTAACTGATTTTGATTTTTTTGTGCGATAAAATTTCAAGCCACTGTTCATAAAGCGACTTATTCCCAAGAGCCTCAAGTTCATTTGATACTACTTTGTCGGGATAACCTAAAGTTAGCGTGCTGTAATATTCTTTGAAAAATGTTTCAAAAAATTCCGTTCTGTCATCGGTTTCAACATCATAAACAAAATCTCTTTTGTCAATCAGTCTGCCTTCTCTCACCATTAAAATAACTATTACAAAAAGCCCTTCATCATAAGCTAATGAGATTACGTCCTCGTTTAACTTGGTGTTTTCGTAGACAACTTTTTGTTTTTCAAGTGTTTTTTTCAAATCCATATAGCTGTCACGAAGTTTTGCGGCTTTTTCAAATTGCAAAGAGTCAGAATATTTTTGGATTTGCTCCATAAGCTGTTTCATCAATTCGGACTGTTTGCCCGACAAAAACAATTCTGCCTGATGAACAACGGATTTATATTCTTCGCTTGAAACTTTATTTTGACAAGGTGCCAAACAGCGTCCGATTTGATAATACAGGCATGGTCTGTCTTTGAATTTGGGTGATTTGCACTGTTTTAAGGGGAAAATCTTTTTCAAAAAATCCAAAGTTGAGTGCATGGCACGTATATCGGTGTAAGGTCCGTAATAGTGACCTTTTTCGGGGTTTAAGTTTCTTTTGCGAACGATTGAAATTCTTGGGAAATCTTCATCGGTTATAAGAAAATACGGATATTTTTTGTCGTCTTTTAAAAGCACGTTGTAGCGGGGCTTGTGCTTTTTAATCAAATGACTTTCGAGAATTAACGCTTCGACTTCGGTATTGGTTATAATGTATTCTAAATGGTCGATTTGGGATACAAGCACCTGAACTTTTACGCTGTCATGCTTTTTTGTAAAATAGCTTTTGACGCGGCGCTTAAGGATTTTTGCTTTGCCGACGTAGATAATTTCGTTATCTTTGTTGTAATAGATATAACACCCCGGCAAAGACGGCAGTAGTTTTAAACTTTCTTTTAACCTTTCGTTCATTAATTATATTATATCAGATAAATTGCAAAATTTTTCCAATGTATCTTGACAAGAGATGAAAAAATGTATATAATTAACGTATGGAAAGAGAAATGCTGAAAACACAGAGTATAAGAGAGTTAAGAGGGCATACCCCCCCCCCCCAGTGCTCATAGTGTGAGTTTCAGCGATTTTATGTGGTTAAAACGCTTGCTACGATTGTGTAGGAGGCGGGATTGGTGTACTTAAAAAAAGACGTTAAGTCGTTAGGACGTTAAGACGATAAGTTCGTATATAAAAATAGGTAATAAACAATATAAGGAGAAATAGAAATGAAAGAAAAAGAACAATCAAA
>CANQML010000152.1 GCA_947624935.1 Candidatus Gastranaerophilales bacterium | reverse complement strand
TTCGGCGAAATGAGCGTTTGGGCAAGAATTGTCTATGATCTTATCGGTATAAGCGCACTTGTTTATCTGTTTACATCTTATAGGGATTTGAGATACTAGACAAATAGTCTTTATTGGCTTTTAATGTATTTTCTGTCGCAAGAACCGAGTAAGTCGGTTTTTGCGAGAAAATATAGCTTGCCATGTTATAAATATCATCGGTCGTAATTGTGTCAATAATTTTTAAAGTTTCATTATCTTTTAACGCACCGTAAAAACCTAAAAGCCCGTTTAAAAGTGAAATTGCTTTGCCGTTTGAATCTTCGCTGTTGTTTAAAATTTGATTTTTCAGATATAATTTTGCATCGTCAAGTTCTTCTTGCGTAACTTTTTCGGTCTTTAGTTTGTTTATGTGCGAATTAAAACCTTCAATCGATTTTTTAAGGTTGTCATAGCTTTGTTCACCGGTTTCTTTATTCTCGGTGGTTGTTCCGATTTGCAGCTTTAATACGCCTGAATCGTCCACATAGAAAAGCTTTGAGTTTACACGATATGCAAGCTGCTGCTTTTCTCTAAGGTCGTTGAATAACCTTGAAGAAGCATTGCTGCCTAAGATGATGTTCAAAAGCTCAATAGCAGTGTCCTCTTTTAAGTTATGGTTTGTCTTAAATTTGAACGCTTCTATAACTTGAGCCTGATTTTTATCGTGAATGTCTGTCAAAACCTTCGTTTCTTCAACGGGCTTGAAAGTATCTTTCAAAAACGGGTTGAACGGTTTGACTAAAGGCAAAGAGTTTATCTCATCAAAGACAGGCGTATTTGAACATACGCTTACGGCGGCTTGGGAGGTTGAAATTATATGGTTATACAACTCCTTAACCTCGTCTAACGTTACGCTATCAAGGTCTTTTAAAATATCTTCTTTCGTATAACCCGCCTCTAAACCGTCAAAAAGCTCTTTGTAAAGCTTGTCATCCGCACTTTTTTCCTGCATTTCAAGCTCGGATTTGATTTCTTTTTTTGCAAAGTCAAGATTTTTTTGGCTAAATCCGGGAGCTGAAATAACTTCTTTTATATAATTTAGCGCTTTAGATACGTCTTGGGCATTGCAAGCGATACTGATTTTGTTTGATGTGCTTGCAAACCCTAAATTTATCCCGTCTTTGCTTAAATCTTCATTAAATTTTGTATAATCTCTTAAAGCCGAGCCTTCTTGTAAAATTTTATCCAAAATAACTGCGGCTGCGGGTCTTGCGTTTATTTTCTCTGGGGTTTGATAAGTAATCATTATTGATGAATTGTTTGTTCTTATCGGATTTGTCACGATTTCATAATTGTTTGCAGTCCTGTATCTTTTTACATCGGATGATTTTAGCCCCGTAAAACTTATCGATTTTTTGGGATGAACCATCGCAATAGATGCTTTATTCAAGTCAAGATACGTCTTTACGGTATTTACAATATCGTCTTTTGTCAGTGAATTTACGATTTTTTCATAATCGGTGACGTAATTTAAAGAGCCGTTAAGCATATTTGTACCCACCAGGTTATTGATTGAGCGGGAAAATTCAAAGGCTTTTGAATGTTTGTTGATTAGTGCTTTTTTAATAGTTTGCATTTCATCTTCACTGGGTGGGTTTGATATTAATGAATAAATTTGGTTGTAAAACTCCTGCAAGACTTTTTGCGAATTTTGTTCGTTAGTTTCTCCAAACAAAATGTATGCACAAGGCGCATCGGGCTTGGAGCTTATTTTTTCAACCATTATGTCGGCATTTGTGTTGAATTTTCTCAAAGCGTTGTTAAGCCTTCTTGGTGACATCAAAAGCTCGGAAACGGCATCCATACATATTTGCCCGAAGGCGTCATTGTTATTTGCACCTTTAAACCCTAATGCCAGATTGACCGCAGTTGCTTTATCGGATGTGATATCCTGCCGTATGGTTTTTTCTGTCGGATGTAAAGTTTCAAATTTTCTTGATTTTGGGGTTTTATCCGGCGCGGAAAAATATTTTGAGATAAGTTGAATTGTTTTGTCGGGGTCGACTTCGCCTGTCACAACGGTTATCATATTTGAGGGGAAATAGTTGTTATTGTAGTAGTTGATGACATCATCTCTTGTGAGATTTGTGATATTGCTTGTCGTTCCGCCAATTAAATCAAGCGACGTACTTTTAATGCCGAATAAGTTTTTTATGACCGTATTTATTGCTATATTATCGGGGTTTGAGGTAATCATATTTATTTCGGAATTTACAATTCCTTTTTCTTTTTCAAGCATTTCAAGCGCAAATTTCGGTGTTTCAAGCATTGAAGCATGAATTTTAATTTTTTTCTCCAAATCGTCTTTATTTAAAAGATTTGAACTTATATAATAATTTGTTTCGGCAAAACCTGTTGAGGCGTTTGTTTCCGCCCCCATTTTGTTAACCGTTTTGAAAAATTCGCCCGCATCAAGCCCGTTTGACCCGTTAAAGAGGTTGTGTTCTATGTAATGGCTTATCCCTCTTAGGTTGTCCGGCTCGTTCATTGAACCTGTGCTGACATAAGTCTTTAAAACGGTTTCACCTTCTTTTGGGATGATTACAACTCTTTGACCGTTTGCCAGCTTAAACATGTGCGCTTTAAAACCGTACGGCAATTCAACTTCGCCGGATTTTTGGAAAGTCATGGGCACTTTCACGTTATAATCGGGTGTGACTGCCGATAAATTGCTTATTTGATTACTGTTATCAGGTTTTGACGTGAATGCCGGATTGATTTTCGGGCGATTGCACATCTGAATACGGTCTATTTTTATCATCACTACCTACGTTATAATAAAAACATTTTAGCCGGAAAAATTGCCTAATGTAAAGCATTTGTTTACATTAATCATACGAGAAGTGTTTATGATATAATGAGCGAAGGAGGGCTTATGAACAGAATAGTTGTGGGCGCGCAATGGGGCGATGAGGGAAAAGCAAAGATTACGGATTTATTGGCGCAGGATGCAGATTTGATAATACGTTATCAGGGCGGTTGTAATGCGGGGCATACGGTTGTCGCAGACGGAAAAACTTATAAATTCCATCTTATTCCGTCCGGTATTTTATATAAGAATAAAACCTGTTTTATTGGCGCGGGAACGGTAATTTTGCCCGAAGCCTTTGAAGCGGAGGTCAACGAGTTAATCAAAGAAAAAATTGACGTATCAGGTTTAAAAATCAGCCCTCTGGCATCAGTTACAATGCCGTGGCACACGGAAGTTGACGGCTTTAGCGAAAATAACACTTCTAAAGGCAAAATCGGCACAACCAAAAAAGGCATAGGTCCGACATACACCGACAAAGCCGCAAGAATAGGGATAAAGGTTCAAGATTTGTTTGACGAAGAAACTTTGTCAGAAAAGCTCGATGTCATTTTACCGTTGAAAAATAAAACTCTTGAAAAAGTTTACGGGCTAAAAACTTACACAAAAGAAGAAGTCATGGCACTTTGTAAAAAATATGCCCAAATATTTAAGCCCTATGTCGCATTTGATTGGCAGGAAATTCTTGAGAGCTTAAAGGATAAAAAAATTCTGTTTGAAGGCGCGCAAGGGGTTATGCTTGATGTGGATTACGGTACTTATCCGTATGTTACAAGCTCAAACCCGATAGGAGGCGGGGCATGTACGGGTTCCGGTTTTGGACCCAAGTCGGTTGACGAGGTGATTGGTGTTGCAAAAGCTTACGTAACACGTGTTGGCGAAGGACCTTTTGTAACCGAATTAACTGACGAAACAGGTGATAAAATAAGAAAAATCGGACACGAGTTTGGCGTAACAACGGGCAGACCAAGGCGCTGCGGGTGGTTTGATGCTGTGACAATGCGGTATTCTGCGCTTGTGGGCGGATTAACTTCTGTTGCGTTGACAAAAGCCGATGTGTTTGACACTTTTGAGAAAATAAAAGTTTGTACGGCATATAAAGACAAACGAAACGGGGAAATTTACAAAAATTATCCTACAAATGTATATATTCACAAATATCTTGAGCCGGTTTATGAAGTTCATGACGGTTGGAAGGAAGATATAACGGGCATAAGAGAGTATGACATGCTCCCCGAAAATTGCAAAAAGTATTTGAAAAGAATAGAAGAATTAATAAATGTTCCTATTTCTATTATCAGTGTCGGACCGGATAGGGAACAAACGATAATACGTAAAGCTTGACAAGTCGGGTTATATGTATATAATGTACGTATGAGAAATGAATGGCTTGAAACACAGAGTATAAGAGAGTTAGGAGGGCATACCCCC
>CANQML010000151.1 GCA_947624935.1 Candidatus Gastranaerophilales bacterium | reverse complement strand
ACCCCTTGCGGGCGGGGAAGCAGTTGTGCGAGCGAAGCGAGCTACAAATGCAGGGGCGGGGTCAATTCAAGCATTGATAGTCAAAACCCCTCACCCCAACCCTCTCCCACAAGGGGCGAGGGGGCATACCTCAATAACAGTGGCATTTCACAGTGTCTATTTAATGAAACCGACTTAAAGACTTATCGTCTTAACGTCTTAACGACTTTAAGAAAAACCGCTTTCACCCTTGCTGAGGTTCTCATCACGCTAGGCGTCATCGGCATAGTCGCCGCCATGACGATTCCGACGGTTATGAATAAATACCAACAAAAAGTCACCGAAAC
The DNA here is from genome assembly GCA_947624935.1 of Candidatus Gastranaerophilales bacterium. Classification (GTDB taxonomy): domain Bacteria; phylum Cyanobacteriota; class Vampirovibrionia; order Gastranaerophilales; family Gastranaerophilaceae; genus SIG32. The sequence goes on along the minus strand of CANQML010000151.1, from coordinate 4,045 downwards.
TAGATTGATGAAATTTTATAGTGTTATGAATAACGCTATTGAGTTATCAGAACTAGACAATGGTTATAAAACAACTTGGAATTTTAATAACGAATTTTGTTCAACAGGATATGAAGAAAAATGCTTAACTTATAACTTTGAAAAGTTTTATAAACCTTATTTAAAAATATCAAGTTATGAATTTGTCGAGCATTTTGCAGGTGATGTAGATGCTAACACAGGTGAGCCAATGAACAGAGGTGCATTAATTGTGTACATGCCAGACGGGTCTGCAGCCGCCTTTAAGTGGCAGACTAAAGATTTATCGTTTTATCCGGTAGCAGCAAACAGTAAAAAAGTCAATGCAATACAGAATAAAGATTTCTTCCTTTTTGGCTTTTATCCGAATGGTACTACGTCCCCCGCTACAAATAAATATTACAAAGATAAAGGGATAATGCCTTATATACAAAATGGTTGGGACGGAACAGAAGAAAACGCACCGTGTTTAAGAAAAACACAGCTTAACGGTTGGAAGTTCCCTGACGATTGCAACCCGTTTAAATAGTTTCAAGCATGTCAATCAATTTTGGCACGACATCAAAGACATCGCCGACTATTCCCAAGTCGCACACGTCAAAAATCGGCGCATTCGGGTCTTTGTTTATTCCGATAATGTAGTCAGAGCCTGTAATCCCGACCGTATGCTGAATTGCGCCCGAAATTGCACAGGCTATGTATAATTTTGGCGTAACGGTTTTGCCTGTCTGCCCTATCTGAATTGTATGCGGGGCAATGCCTAAATCTACCGCCCCTCTTGACGCTCCGACCACTCCGCCGAGTTTGTCCGCAAGCGTTTGCAGCATCTTAAATCCGTCCTCACCTTTCATCCCTTTTCCGCCCGCAACAATGACTTGGGCACTGTCAAGTTCGTTTTTTAAATCCTCTAATCCTTTTATAAAGTCCACAAGCTCAACATTATCGGCGTTTTCATCCGATGTTTTATATATAAATTCGGTGTCGCGGACATTATCAACCGATGCAGGCTTAAAGACTTTGGGTCTGACTGTTGCCATTTGCGGGTCACGGTTGCATAAAATCGTCGCCATTAACTGCCCGCCAAACGTCGGTCTTGTGGCTGCAAGTCTGCCTTTGTCGTTGATATCAAGCCCGATACAATCCGCCGTAAGCCCTGTGTGCAGTGCTGAGGAAACTCTCGGGGCTAAATCTCTGCCCTGATTTGTCGCGCCGATTAAAATTATTTCAGGGTCAATTTCACGCACCAAATCTACTATTATATTAGTGTAAGTTTCGGTCGAATACTTTTCAAACCCGTCATAGACAAAGACTTTGTCAATCCCGCTTTTTACAAACCCGTCTTTGTAATCGGCAATCATATCTTTTTGTGCAAAAATTACAGCCGTAATCGGAGCATTATCAAGCTTTTTGGAAAGCTCAACGGCTTTGTTTGCAAGCTCAAAAAACACCGTATGAATAAAGCCCTGACGGGTCACTTCGGCATATAACAAAATCCCTCTGCTCATTTAACCACCCCGATTTCTTTCAGTTTGGCAAAAATTGTTTCGGCGCCATTTTCAAAAAACTTTTCGCAATTGTGCTTAACTTCGGGACGAAAAGCCTTTGAAACACAAGTCGGAGAACCTTTTATTCCGACTTCTTCGGGCAAAAGCCCCAAGGTTTCAAGCGTTACAACTTGAATTTCACTGTCCTGTGCTTTTATAATATCGTTAATTTTAGCACGTGTCGGTTCAAATTCCGATTTTAAAACGCACAAAAGCGCGGGAGTCTTGACTTTTACGATTTCCAAACCGTCGTCAAGCAAGCGGGTCGCGGTAATCGTCCCCTGTTCAAACTCGTTAATCTCTTTGACATAAGTTATTTGAGGAATGTTCAGCATATTAGCAATGCAAGGTCCTGTCTGTGCCGTATCGCCGTCAACCGCAAATTGACCGCACAAAATTACGTCAAAATCGGGCAAAACCTTTTTGATTGCGGTCGAAACCGTTTTGCCCGTTGCGTAAGTGTCAGAACCCGCAAATTTTTTATCCGATATCAAAACGCCTTTATCCGCGCCAAGCGCAATAATTTCTTTGAGCATATCAGCCGCCTGTAAAGGTCCCATCGTAAACACCGTAATTTCGGCACCTGTCATTTTTTTGAGTTTCAAAGCCTGTTCAAGTGCATAAATATCGTAAGGGTTGATTATACTTTCAACCCCCTCGCGTTTCATAGTGTTATTTTCCGTCCACTTGATATCCGTTGTGTCGGGAACTTGTTTTACGCAAAGTGCTATCTTCATTGTTTTGTTTTTGCTTTCAAAAGAGCGTTATAACCCATTATATACATTGAACATTTTTTTACATTCGCCAAATACCATGCACACTTGTCTTGTGTACAAACCATGTCAATTCCGTTTGTTCCTATGCTCAATAACGGGCAAAAAGGTATGTTTTCAGGTGCCATATTACTTCTCCGCTTGTTTAATTAAGTTACAGTTATCACATCTTTTCTCGTAATCTTTATAGATACGGGTTCGGTTAATCACCTCGTCAAAATCGATTTGATGGGCGTCAAAATCAGGCCCGTCAACGCAGGCGAATTTAGTTTTGCCGCCAACAGTTATTCTGCAAGCGCCGCACATGCCCGTTCCGTCAACCATAATCGGGTTCATGCTTGCCTCTGTGTAAATTCCTTTATCTCTTGTAAGCTCTGCAACCGCTCTCATCATTGGCATAGGTCCGACCGCTATTGCGTAATCGATTTTTTCACGGTTAATCAACCTTTCCAAAACTTGCGTCACAAAACCTTTTTCGCCCAAAGAACCGTCGTCTGTAGTTATGAAAAGCTCATCACATGCCGTTTTCATCTTGTCTGCCCAAAAGATTAAATCTTTGTTTCTTGCGCCCATAACCATATAGACCTTGTTGCCCGCATCTTTAAACGCTTTTGCAATGAGATAACACGGTGCAGCGCCGTAACCGCCCGCAAGACAAACGACCGTGCCGTATTTTTTTATATGAGTAGGCTGTCCTAAAGGCCCTGCCAAATCAATAATTTCATCGCCGACATTAAGTAATGCGAGTTTTTTAGTGGAATGTCCGACTGCCATAAATACCAAGGTAAGCTCGCCTTTCTCTCTGTCAAAATCTGCAATAGTCAAAGGCACGCGCTCGCCGTCTTCTTCCGCTCTAAATATTATAAACTGCCCCGCCTTTGCGTTTCTTACAACATGCGGCGCATCAATCGTGATTTCAAACTGGTTCGGACAGATTTCTTTTTTTGATAAGATTTTATAACCCATGGTTTAATTATAGCATAAAATTTTGCAGGTTGGATTTACTAATCCGACAAAATTATTGTTGATAATTACAACCTGCAAAATTAAAGTCGTTAAGACGTTAAGACGTTAAGACGATAAGTCGGTTAATAAGTGAGTAAAGTAAGTGAGGTGAGTAGAGTGAGTAAAGTGGTCAATAAAGTGAATAAGTCAATAAGCGAATAAGCCCTTATCATTAATTAGGCTTTGTGGATTGCCGCGGTAACCGCCAAAATTCCCTCCCACCCGTCGAATTGACCTTCGTGAGGGGGAGGGTTAGGTGGCGGGATTACAATTGCGGTCTAACAATCCATTAAGGACCCCGCCCCTGCATTTGTAGCTCGCTTCGCTCGCACAACTGCTTCCCCGCCCGCAAGGGGTGGGGATTGCGTCACGACTACCGTTTTGTTTTGCTACTTTTTCTTTTACTAATTTTTTTGTCATATTATTGTCCTTTCTTTTTTATTTTACTGTTGGCTAATGCCAACCTACATACTACAATATGGATTGCTTCGTCACTTCGTGCCTCGTAATGACAATAAAATCCTTCGTCATTGCGAGGAGGGCAAGCGCAGCGCAGCCCGACGCGGCAATCCATATAAAGGTGTAAACGCAAAAGTATGTAATTGGTGGGTGAAATGAAAATCGTTTTACCCACCCTTGTATCATGAATTTGTAAAAGATAGTAGAATAACAATGAATTAAAAAACGGAATAAGGCTGTACCCAC
>CANQML010000150.1 GCA_947624935.1 Candidatus Gastranaerophilales bacterium | reverse complement strand
GCGCGGTTTCGCCGCACCTTACGGGCTGGGCTCGCTGACGCTCGCACGGCGCCCTACCGAAAATTTGGTTTTACTTTAGCCGAAGTTCTCATCACCCTTGCCGTCATCGGTATTGTTGCTGCCATGACTATCCCGAATCTGGTTCAAAATTACAAAAAACTTCAAACGGTTTCTCAATTAAAAAAAGTCTATTCCACTTTAAGCAACGCTTTAAACCTGTCTGTGGTCGATAACGGTTCCCGTTCAAATTGGAGTATTCCCGCGTATTCGTCTGATTTAGACTTAACAGATTATTATAAAAAATATTGGTTCCCCTATTTAAAAGTAGTTAAAGTATGTAACACTTATTCAGAATGCGGTTATGGCAGTAACAATCCTTTCCGGAATCTTAAAGGTACAGCAAGTGGCAATACACTTGTTGCTAAGTATTTTAGGATACCTTTTATTACTTCTGACGGTGTTTTGTATGATATTTCCGTATACGGCGGTTCTCCTGCAGTGCCTGATTCTAGTGTCATAGTTGATTTAAACGGGTCTAATCCTCCAAATAAAATAGGTCATGATGTATTTTTTCTTATTATCATTGGTGATAAAGTAATACCATACTGTTTTTCGCGCACCACTGATGAAATAAATTCAAATTGTAGTGTAAACGGTGGCGGGTCTTGCTGTCTCAAAAAACTCATGATGGACGACTGGAAAATGGATAAAGATTACCCGTGGTAAAAACTACAGATAATTTGCCAAAATGTTTTTGACGTAATTTTGGGTTTCTTTATACGGCGGAACACCCTCGTACTTGTCGACTGCCGCAGGGCCTGCATTGTATGCTGCAAGCGCCAATATCACGTTCCCGTTGTATTTTTTCAGCATTGATTTTAAATACCTGACCCCGCCGTCAACATTTTGAACGGGGTTATAAGCATCAGTTACACCTAAATTCTTTGCCGTCGATGGCATTAATTGCATTAAACCCATTGCGCCTGCTTTGGATTTGGCGTTCGGGTTAAATCCCGATTCCTGCTTGATAAGCGCTTTGACTAATCTGTCGTCAACCCCGTGTTTTTGGGCGACCTGCTCAACCATACTCATAATTTGGCTTTTGCTTGCAGGTGCCGCAGAAGATGCAGCCGTAGCCTGCAATAAGGCATTGTTTAAACTGTCAGTCGGATTTGTTCTCGCAAGCTGTGCGTGAACTTTCATGCTTTCAGGGTTTATTAATAAATTCCCAAAATTTATCCTTTGAGAATTTGACAAAACGTTTTCAAACGATTGAACATTAGGATTTTTCGGAGGCAAAATCGTGTTGATGTCTGCATTTGCCTGTGTTTTTTGAAAATTATTAACATAGCGGTTCATCTGAGCCGCGCGCTGAATTGCCGCCGCCTGACCTCCGCTGTTTAACATCCTTTGTATCATTTCTGAAAACATACCAATCCTCAAACTTTATTCTACACGTTTTAAGAGATATTTATATCGTATAAATTAAGGATTTTTTTCTAAATGTCAATATACATGCAATCGCCGTAACTGAAAAATCTGTACTTGTTTTCAACAGCCTCTTTGTAAGCTTTAAAGATAAAATCTTTCCCCGCAAGCGCACTCACAAGCATTAAAAGCGTGGATTTCGGCAGATGAAAGTTTGTGATTAACGAATTTACAACCTTAAATTCGTAAGGCGGATAAATGAACAATTCCGAATGGCTTTTGCAGGGCTTAATTTCGCCAAATTGCGCATAGGCGGTTTCTAATGTTCGAACAGTCGTGGTGCCTACCGCAACAAGCTTTTTGCCCTCATGCTTTGCCCGATTAATTGTGTCGGCAGCCTCTTTTGTTATCTCAAAAATCTCGGAATGCATCTTGTGGTCTATAATGTTCTCGCATTTTACGGGTCTGAATGTGCCAAGCCCCACGTTTAGCGTGACATACGCCATCTCAACCCCTTTTGATTTAAGCTTTTCAAGTATTTCTTTCGTAAAATGCAACCCCGCAGTCGGTGCGGCAACCGAGCCTTCATCTTTTGCATAAACCGTCTGATAGCGTTCCATATCAAACTTTTTCAATTCATCCGTTTGCGTTTTGCGTTCAATATAGGGCGGAAGGGGAATGTTGCCGACCCTGTGTAAAATCTCAAACAAATCGCCTGTGTGTAAAAGCTCTGCAACCCACTCATCCTCGAGCCTTTCAACAACCTTTGCGCTCAATTCATCCGAAATTTTTATTACGGTTCCGCACTTAACCCGCTTTGACGGCTTTATAAGACATTTCCAAAAGTTATCTTTAACGATTTCAAGCAAAAAAACTTCTATTTTTGCACCCGTATCTTTTGTGCCGTAAAGCCTTGCGGGAAGCACCTTTGTGTTATTCATTACCAAAAGCGTGTTTTCGTCTAAATAATCAACGATATCGTAAAAATGTTTATGTTCAATCGTTTGGGTTTTAGGGTGCAAAACGAGCATCCTTGAATTTTCGCGCTTATCGGCAGGCATTTGTGCGATAAGTTCTTGAGGTAATTCGTAATCAAAATCTGAAACCAACATTATTCTTTATTATCAACTTTTTTTGCGTTTTTTAAATCTATATCGTCAACTTTGGCAGCGTTTTTAGCTTCTTCAATGTCGATTTGCTTGTTAACAATAACCGTTTGGGCTATTTGTATAAGGTTGCTTGTAACCAAATAAAGCAGTACGCCTGCGGGGATTGGGATTATCACAAACGTTGCGATAATCATAATCGGCATAAACGTACCCATTGATTTTTGAATAGCCGCCTGCGTCGGGTCTTGTTCGGTTGAATTTTTCGCCATCATAACTTTTTGTGACAAAAACATCGTTAACCCGAAAAGCACTATCAAAAATAAAATGTCATAATGGAACGACTGCTTAACCTCTATTGACGGGACTGTTGCCGCAAGAATTTCGCCTTTGCGCTCAAACGTAATCTTTTCCGTTTCTTTTGTGTTAATGTCGGTTATTATGACGTCAGCTTTTTGAATGTTTTGGAGCTGACTGAATTTTAAAGCCAGATTATCAAGGCTTATTTTAAAATCAATCGGGTCACCCGGAGTCAACTCGCCTTGAATTTCCAAAGCCTGATTGGGTTTTGTAATCTTTACGTTATCTAAAGTTTCATCGGGCAGATAAACAACCGCGGTTTTCCCGACTATAAATCTGTCGTATTTTGAAACGCCGAGCGTTCCGTCGTTTGAAATCCCTGCTGATGCTCTAAGCGTTGTGTCAAGCCTGTTTACAAACAAGAATGACGCATCGCCCGCCATCTGTATGAATTGCGGACTCATCAACGCAGAATACAACAAAATAAATATGGGCATTTGGATTAACAAAGGCATGCACCCGCCCATCGGATTGAATTTGTGTTCTTTGTAGAACTCCATCATCTTTTGTTGCATAACCTGCGGGTTATTTTTATACCTGTCTTGAATAGCCTTCATTTTAGGTTGAAGTTTTTGCATCATACGCATTGAACGTTGTTGTGATACGTTCAAAGGCCACATGCAAAGCCTTACAATGATTGTCAAAACGATTATCGCCCAGCCGTAATTCCCTACGATTGAAGCAAGTTTTCCTAATAATTCTATGGTTAAAGTTGTGAAATCCAATTTATCCCTCTCTTTTTATCAGCTTATTACAAAAAAATGACTAAGTCAAAGGGTTTGTAAATTTTAGTAAATCAAGGATTGTAAAAGTGAATAAGTGAATAAGCCAATAAGCGAATAAGTGCGTTACAAAGTGAGTGAAGTGAGTAAGGTGGTTACATAAGTCGTTAAGACGTTAGGACGTTAAGTCGTTAAGTTCTTTACAAAGTGAGTAAAGTGAGTGAGGTGAGTGGAGTGAGTAAGGTGGTTAATAAAGTCGTTAAGACGTTTTCTTACTCGCTCGCGTTTAACGGGTCTGCGGTTGACGTCTGCAATGACTTTGTCATTTTCGCCGTCAAGCCTCGCCCTCTGCTCGCTCGCGCTAAGCCCTTTACTTTAATTAGGCTTTGTGGAGTGTCACGGTTATTGTGACATACCCCCTCGCCCTACGGAGCAAAGGGAACAAGCGAGCGTGCGAGCTTTGTGACCCTGCTTGCGTTAGCTGAGAGGGTTGGGGTGAGGGGGTGGCAAGCCACTTATCAGGTTTTGCATAATAGCATTCGTCATTGCGAGGAACGAAGTGACGAAGCAATCCACTCAATAGATTGCCGCGTCGGGCTGCGCTACACTTGCCCTCCTCGCAATGACGTAAGACGCCATGACTTTGAATATTGTCATTACGAGGAGCGATAGCGACGTCGTAATCGCATAATCGTCGGATTTCACCAACCTTGCGATTGCGACGCTCCCGTTGGTGTCTTGGATTTTGACAACTCGCAAAAGCGTGGTTTTGCTCGTATGTGCTGG
>CANQML010000149.1 GCA_947624935.1 Candidatus Gastranaerophilales bacterium | reverse complement strand
AGGGTGAGGGGCATAACGTCCAGAAGGAGCACGTCCTTGACCTCGCCGGAGAGAACGCCGCCCTGTATGGCCGCGCCTATCGCAACGCACTCGTCGGGGTTGATTCCCTTGAAAGGCTCCTTGCCGGTTATGCTCTTTACCTTGTCGTAAACGGCGGGGATACGCGTTGAACCGCCCACCATTATCACTTTGGATATGTCGCCGTATGTGAGTCCCGCGTCCGCCATGGCCTTCTTCATAGGCTCCACCGTGCGCTCAACAAGATCGCTTGTGAGCGAATCGAACTTCTGCTTGGAGAGGTCGATGTCGAGGTGCTGGGGCGCGCCGTCCACAACCGTGATGAAGGGCAGGTTGATATTTGTCGTGCTCATGCCCGAAAGCTCTATCTTGGCCTTTTCGGCGGCCTCTTTGAGCCTCTGCATAGCCATCTTATCCTTGGAAAGATCCACGCCCGTGTCGCGTTTGAAGTTCTCCACAAGATAATCTATTATTTTATTGTCGAAGTCGTCGCCGCCGAGATGGGTGTCGCCGTTGGTGGCCAGAACTTCGAACACGCCGTCGCCTATTTCAAGAATGGAGACGTCGAAAGTGCCGCCGCCGAGGTCGTAGATCATTACCTTCTGGCTGCCCTCCTGCTTGTCGAGGCCGTATGCAAGCGCCGCCGCCGTAGGCTCGTTGATTATTCTGAGGACGTTCAATCCCGCGATTTTGCCCGCGTCCTTTGTGGCCTGCCTCTGCGAGTCGTTGAAGTATGCCGGGCAGGTTATGACCGCGTCCGTCACCTTGCCGCCGAGATAGCTCTCCGCGTCCGTTTTGAGCTTGGAGAGTATCATCGCCGAAATTTCCTGCGGGGAATATCCCTTGTCTATGTTTACTTTGTAGGCCTCGCCCATATGACGCTTGATTGAAATTACCGTCTTATCGGGCTGGGCAACCGCAAGACGCTTTGCCGCCTGCCCCACTATCCTCGACCCGTCCGCTTTGAACGACACAACCGAAGGCGTCGTCCTGTTGCCCTCGCTGTTGGCAATGACTACCGGCTCGCCGCCCTCCATCACCGCCACGCACGAATTGGTCGTTCCCAAATCTATACCTATTACTTTTCCCATAATTTACTCCTTGTTTAAAAGAATATATTTATCGCCGCCGCTTACACGGTGACGGACACCTGCGCATATCTTATCACTTTATCCCCCGAACGGTAGCCCTTTTTGAGTACGAGTTTTACCGTATTAGGCTCCTCGCCGTCGCCGCAGGGGGAATTCATAACCGCTTCCGCAACGCTCTCGTCAAACTTGTCGCCGGCGGCAATGGGTATCTCTTCGATTCCCAGTGAGGCAAGAACGGTTGCAAAACTCTTTATTACTTTGTCTATGCCGGCCTTGGTCTTTTCGTCCGCCGCGGAATCCAGCGCATAGCCGAAATTGTCCGCCACGGGCAAAAGTTTGAGCACCGCTTCCGCCGCGCCGTCGCGGTAGGCGGATGACACGGCCGAGGCGTTGCGCTTCCTGTAATTGTCGTACTCGGCGGAAACGGAATACCACTTCCGCTTGTAGTCCTCGGCAAGCGCCTGCGCCTTTTCCAGCTCGGAAGGCTCCTTTACCTCCCCGGCGGAACAGCTCTCGGCTTCTCCGTCGGCGGGGGTCTTTGCGGCCTCGTCCTTTTGAGTATTGCTCTTTTTGCTCATATTTACTCCGTTTTTTGTGGTTGTTCCTTTATTATATAAAACAAAATCGGGACCGCTAAACAGCCCCGAACGAAAAAGTTACAATACTTTTCCCTTTTCCCCGGATTTTTTTATTTATATATAATAGGAATATCCGCCGTTCCCCACCCGCTTGGGTATCGATTTAAACTTCGCTTATTTTTTCTATTAACATATCTCTATCCCATAAAATTACATTGTTTGTCGCCGCAAGTTCTTTTGCCGATTTTGTAAAATAATTATTAGTTACAACATAGCACAAATTAGCATTATAATATTTCGCACCTGCGACAACTTCCATAATTGCATGATTACCAACAGCTTGATTGTAATGCTTTGCTTGAATTGCAATAATTTTTTCACCTTTTTTAGCTATTACGTCAACACCTTGGTCGCCACTTGACTTTGTAACTTCTGACTGATATCCCAACCTAACGAATAAATCGGCCACAAAATTTTCAAAATCTATGCCGCTCATTAAATCAATTTGTGCGATATTATAGCCGAATTTTTTGCTAATAGTTCCTGTAAGCAATCTTTCTATATGTTCTTTATCTTTAATTTCGCTTATTATTGAGCTAACCTGGTTTGCCATCTCCTGTGATAAAATGTTAATTAACGGTTTATTACTCTGCCTATCACTTTTTATGTAAACGGCAATGATTTTGATGGTTTCATCATCTAAGCCTATGGAATAAAATTTTTTGATTAAATCTTGTAGTTCTAAATTTTCAGATATATTATTTTCGCTTAAAATTTTCTTGGATAGATTTGCTAACCGAATTTTCTCAAAATAGTATAACAAAAAGACAAACGCATAGTATGCATATATAGTTTTTTCTCCTGTTATTATATTTTGACTATAAAGTGCATTAAAAGTTTCTCTCGTTTTATTAAATTTCGTAAAAATTTCTTTTAACGTTGCATAGTCATGAGAATTATCGTTTTTATATGGTACATCATATTGCTCCGACAAACCTGCCTTTCTAATTATAGCAGCAAACAATAAAGAGGTTTCATTAACCAATTTAATATTTTCTTTACACTCTTGTAAAATTTCTATATATGGAGAAGATTCAATCTCTAATCCTTGCGGGTAAATAAAGCTATATGAGGATTCAGGCGCACGATAAATTCTCCATGTAGTAAAGTCCCTCGGAGTAGAAAGTGGAACAAAAATATACTCCAAAAAATCGATTGGCAACCCAATTTCTTGCATTAAATTTTTAGAGATTGTAATTAACGCCTTGTTGTTCAAGAACGAAATAACATTCTTATTTACGCATACTATTTCTAGTTTAAGGGAATTTTTATTGAATTGTGTTTCCAATTCAATCAACTCTTTGTTGACATTGGGACTATTTTGGTCACTACGTCCAGCCACAACATTTGTTTTTCGTTTTTCTAACCCCTCGATATAGCGTTTAACTTTAATTTCAGAAGATGCTTTCAACGACATAATGCTTATTAGTATAATGCCCCCAGAGCAAATTGCCATAAATAACACTAAAAACAGCGCAAATATTGGCACATCTTCATTTATACATAACAAATATATAAAACCCATTAAACAAATTGCTAAAACAACAGCTCCTACTAGTAATGCGACAATGTTTTGTAAATTGTATTTCTTGATATATACTTGCTTTTGTTCATTAGAAAGTCCGCCGTACAATTCTTCAATGTGTGTTTCAAATTCTTTTTTTAACATAGTTTTCTCCTAAAAAATAATGCCGTTCCAAAGGGAACGGCATACAGAATGCTCATTCCGCTTTGTTGCGACACAAATTTACATAAATATTCCTTAGGAAATATAAATGCGAAAACGATACATTTCTGCCAATGTATAGTTTCCCCAAGGAATATTAAATTTATGTCGCAGATATATTTTAACAAAAAATCAAAGAAAAGTCAATTTTTTATATTTATATTTAGATTTAAATCAAAACAATTTGTTTACAATATAAACCAGACTAACAATAAGGTGTTTGTATATGAAAAAAGATGACATGATTATGGTAGATTCCAGCCTGATTACAAGCGAAAATCAAATGCGCTATATGGAATATTATAATTCGATATTTGAAACAATCAAAGAGACATATGTATGTTTTTACTATTTAGAAGGCATTGAACAAGTTTTTGGAAATTATAAAAAAGTTGGCAGATATTTCGAATTGTTTGTATCTGACATTTTAAAATTATTAAAGCACCGAATTTGCTTAAATATTTGCAAATTGATGTTCGACTCAAAGGAAGACGAGCTAACAATTTATAATCTACATAGTTTTCTCATAAAAAATTTCAATATTATAGTTAAACACGATACTGTTTATGTGCCTGACGATTTAAGAAAAAGAATTATATCTCTGCGCCATAAATTTATAAGCCATAATTTACGCAATGATAACAGTTATACTGTTGAAATGAAAGAAATAAAACCAATTTTGGATAATATTTATTTATATTTTCAAAAGCATTGGGTTAAAAATTTTATAAGTGATAGTATTTTCATATCAGACGGTTATTTTAATTTCATAAAACCAACATATATAAAAGCAGTGCAAGAATCATTCAGTGGGATTAAATTTTAATTTATTATTGGTTCTTGAAAGCGCAAAGCTTCGCTTCGCTCGCGCGAACCGCGGGGTTTCTTTTTACCCTCTCTCTGCCCACGCAAAAAGGACACCTTTCGGTGTCCTCTGTGGCGCAGAGAGAGGGATTCGAACCCCCGGAAGGTTGCCCTTCAACGGTTTTCAAGACCGCCGCGTTAGA
>CANQML010000148.1 GCA_947624935.1 Candidatus Gastranaerophilales bacterium | reverse complement strand
TTGCTTCGTCACTTCGTTGTCTTGGATTTTGACAACTCGCAAAAGCGTGGTTTTGCTCGTTTGGACGTGCTGGGTGGTTTACACCACACGGCGCACTCGTCAAAATCCGCTCCTCGCAATGACGGAAATAGTGGCAATCCACAAAGCCTAATTAAAGTAAAGGGCTTAGCGCGAGCGAGCAGAGGGCGAGGCTTGACGGCAGAAATGACGCAGTCATTGCAGACGTCAACCGCAGACCCGTTAAACGCGAGCGAGCAAGACTTCGCTTATTTGCCTATTCACTTATTCACTTCAAAACGTGTTGCTTTCACCCTTGCCGAGGTGCTTGTCACTTTAGCGGTCATCGGCATTGTTGCCGCCATGACAATTCCTAATTTGGTTCAAAACTATAACGAAAAAGTAACCGTCACCAAAGTTAAAAAGATGTATTCCGTATTATCAAATGCTTATGAACTCGTTAAAGTTGATAATGGTGATTACAGCCAATGGGGAGGGACAAGTGAGGATAAGGACTCCGCTTTGGCTATAAGAGAAAAATTTGAAAAATATCTTAAATTCACTAAATTATGCGACGACTCCGAGGATTTAAAAGAATGCGGTGTCGCTGATATTATGTATTTGAGAGATAATAAAGAAATTGATATTTCATCTCCAAGCCAACAAAATGATATTTCCGGAGTGGGTATGTTACTTGCGGACGGAAGCAGTCTGTATTATGTCAACAGTAGTCGTGCAGTTTTATTTTATGACGTAAACGGGTTAAAAGAGCCCAATACTTTTGGCAGAGATATTTTTACATTTGAAGTATGGGGTAATGAATCGTTAACACCTGGATGTGGCAGCAGCAATTGGGAAAGATGGGCTAAAAAATTTGGTTCTGAACATTTTGAGCCGTCATTTTATGAAAAAGCTTGTAAAAACAGGAATACTGACGGAACCGGATTTTGCTGCGCGTCTTGGATTATTCGAGAGGACAACATGGATTACCTCAATTAAATTAATTGAAGAAAAAGCCTTGAGCTGTTTGTTCACAATGTTCTATTTTATATAAAAGTTAAAGTAAATCTTTTGTAAATTTTTTTCACAAATTGGCAAAAATTTTTATTGAGTGATTTAATATTAAAAAAAGGAGTTTATATGAAAATCAGTGCAATCAGTTATCAGGACTTTACAGGTAAAAAAGCAAACAAATTCAAAACTGCTGCAGCAGCGGCAGCAATAGCAACATCACCCCTTGCCGTTCAGGAAGCTGATGCACAAATTTTTTCATATCCTATAGTTCCCTATAATGTAAGAGTCGTACCTGCTATTCCAAATAGTCTTGTCGTTGGAAATTTGAAAAACCTCGATTTCAATAAGTCAATGAAAGAAGTTTTTAACGAACTTGATATTAACCAAAACGGCGTAATTTCCGCAAAAGAAGTTATGAGAACCGAAGCGAGCAACTGGAACAGATTTAATCTTATTTCTTATAACACTTATCAGGCTCAAAATGTTTATAACCAGTTTAATGCTATTTCTACATTATACAATGATGACAATAATTCAGACCCGTCAACAATAAATTACAAAGAATATAAAGAAATTATGACAGATTATATTGAAACAAAAAAGGTTGCGAATTTTCTCGGCTTAATGCATCTTTTTATGCGCCCGTATCATTCACCTCATCGCGTGCCACCTCATCACGCACCATCTCATCCGATGCAGCGTCATCACCATCACTAATCTAGGTATATTTCGGACTAAAATCTTTTTATTCCGCATTCCGACCAATAATACAAAGCCTCTTAATTGACCCCAAAAAATATTAATTATATAATTGATTTATGAATTACATCTTTTATTTTTTGATAGTAATTTCAATAGTTGTAGGCGCAATAAACGGCAGGCTGCCTGATGTTGTCAATTCGATTTTGACGGGAGCGGAATTGTCCGTTAAGGTAGCGTTTTCGCTTATCGGTATAATGGCTTTTTGGCTTGGGATGATGAAAGTTGCCCAAAAGTGCGGACTTGTTGAATTGATTGCAAAGCTTATAAAGCCTTTGACAAAAAGATTATTCAATGAAATCCCTGAAAATTCACCTGCAATAGGCGATATTGCAATGAACTTTTCCGCAAACGCACTAGGATTAACTAATGCCGCAACCCCAATCGGTATAAAGGCAATGGAAGAACTTCAAAAAGAAAATATTGATAAAACTTCCGCCTCAAATTCAATGTGTATGTTATTGGGGATGAATACGGCAGGATTTCAGCTTATCCCTGCAACAGTAATTGCCGTTTTAATAGGGATTGGCTACAAAAACCCGACCGAAATCATTGCCCCGACGCTTATTGTGACCACAATCGCCTTTGTTTCGGCAATAATTTTGGCAAAAATATTCCAAAAATTTTGGGCGCCGCAAATTCCGACCTTAACAAAAAGGATTACAAAAGATGAGGTGAAAGTATGAACACCTTATCCGTTTGGGCTTTGCCTTTTATAATAATTTTGATTTTGACAGTGGCTTTATTTAAGAAAGTACCGCTGTATGAAACATTTACTGAGGGCGCAAAAGACGGATTTAAAGTATCCGTTAACATTATCCCCTATCTTGTTGCAATAATCGTTGCAATATCCATGTTTAGGGCATCAGGAATTATTGAAATGTTGGAAACTGCTTTTGCGCCAATACTTTCACACTTTAATATACCTGCAGACACAATTCCCTTGATGATTGTAAGATCATTATCGGGTTCTGCGGCTTTGGGCGTGTTTTCCGATATTGCAAACACACTCGGCGCCGACGATTATGCAACAAAGCTTTCGGCTGTAATGGTAGGTTCAAGCGAAACGACCTTTTATGTTTTGGCGGTTTACTTCGGGGCAGTCGGAATATCGAAATTGAGATACGCCCTTTGTGTAGGATTACTTGCTGATTTTATCGGAATTGTTGCGGCAATCGCTGTTTGCAATTGGATGTTTTGACACACAAAAAAATCCGTTCCTTTCGGAACGGATTTTTTGTTTTCTTAAGCAACTTCTTCCATGCTTTCATTTTTCATCTTGGCTACTTTGTTTCTACTTATGGTTATTTCATCCCAAGCATTTTGTCTGCCTTCTAATCTAAGAGATCTTGCTTTAAGTTTGATTTCACGTTTTTTTGCTTTTAGTGCTCGTTTTTGACTTTTTGTTTCACTTTTGATTTGTTTACGAATTTCACGGTGTGCTCTTCTGATTTCTTTGCGTTCTGCACGATATGCCGCTCTTTGTTCACGTCTAATCTCACGAGCTTCCTCTTTGGTTAAACCCTGTGCAGGTTCTTCTTCAACTTGTTCTTCCGGTTTAACTTCAACCTTTTCTTCGGGTTTAACTTCAGGTTTAACTTCGGGTTTTACTTCGACTTTTTCTTCCGGCTTTACTTCAACCTTTTCTTCAACCTTTTCTTCGGGCTTAACAGGTACTACCGGAGTGTTGTTGTCTGCCTTGAATTTGATTTCATCGCCCGGTCTGATGATTACTGTATAATCATCTTTTTCATATTTCAATCCGTTGATTCCCATCAATTCTTGTACATGTTTGTGGATTTCTTTCCCTGAAGGTTCGTAACCTTTAACATTTTTGTTGAGTTCTTTCAAGTGAGCTTTTGAGATATTCCAAATATTGTCACCTGCTTTTACTGTGTAGGTATCAGAATTTTCCTTAGTGTTATCTTTTACGATTGGAGTTAATACCGTGTCATTATTCTTAATCGGTTTTTCTTCTTCTTTTTTGTCTGATTTTAGTAAAGCAAATATACCCAAACCTGCTGCCAATAAGCCACCTGCAAGTGCAAATTTGCCTTTTTTACCTTTCATTGCGGTTTTAACATTCGAGAAAAGCTTGCTTGCTTTACTTTCATTTTTCGGAGCATTTTTAAACAATTCTTTGTACATTTTTGCTTGTTCTTTGTATTCGCTCTTGCTTAAATCTTTTACTTTGGGGAAACGCTGATCTATTTGTTCAGCTGAAGTTGTAAATTTCTTGTTGCCGATTTCTTTTGCATTTTTAAGTGCGTCTTCTCTTATCAAAAGGTTTTCGTACATTTTTGCATATTCTTGAGATTCGCTTTTGCTTAAATCCTTTACTTTAGGGAATTGCTTATCTATTTGTTCCGCTGAAGTTGTAAATTTCTTGTTGCCGATTTCTTTTGCATTTTTAAGTGCATCTTCTTTTATCAAAAGGTTTTCATACATTTTTGCATATTCTTGTACCTGTCTGTATGATTTTGCTCTGCCAATACCAACCATTTTGTTGATTTCTTTTGCATTTAAGCCAGTTGCTTGATGTTTTAATACATCTTCTTTTGCTAAAAGACCTTCATACATTTTCGCATACTCTTGTACCTGTCTGTATGATTTTGCTCTGCCAATACCAACCATTTTATTAATTTCTTTTGCATTTAAGCCAGTTGTTTGATGTTTTAATACATCTTCTTTTGCTAAAAGACCTTCATACATTTTCGCATACTCTTGTACCTGTCTGTATGATT
>CANQML010000147.1 GCA_947624935.1 Candidatus Gastranaerophilales bacterium | reverse complement strand
GATATTTCTCTTCCCCCCCCCCTGTTAAAGGTGTTTTGTTTTAAAATCATTTTTCTATCCTCCGATTTTTAATTTTACTACTCAAATATTGTAATAAATTTTTTGCAATATGTCAATAATAAAGTCATTGGTTACAAACTAGAACTAAAAAAGCTCAGCGAGGACTGATTTAAGCTCCTTGTAATACCCCTCGTTTAAAAGCTCACTAAATCTTTCATAAGCATTCGGCGCCAACGCTCGTACCCGCTCGCTGTCTGTATAAACCCCCTGCACAAACCTTGCAAACAGCTCTGTCGGTCGGCTGTAATACTTTTTAATTTTATTTATCCTCGCAGATATTCGCGTTTGCTTTTTTTGATACGAATGCAGTCTGATATATGTCGCAAATGCCTTTGGCATATCCGTAAAATCCTTTTCTATCGTGTCGATTGAATAAATCTTTGTCCGCCAAAATCCCTTTACAAGCTTAATTCTGTCATATTTCATAAGATATTTCGCATCGGTTTTTTTGATGTATTTTTCAAATTCTTTGAACTTTTTTGAGCGCATAAATTTCGGATAATCTTGTTTTATAATGCTTTCACACTTCTTAATCTGCTCTTTTACTACCGTTTTATGGCTTTCAAGCTTTTTGCATAAAGAATTTTCATCCACAAAATGCGTCACAGCCAAAAGCTCTTTTTCAATTCTCGGGTCATCCGTTTTAAAAAGCGCCTCAAGTGTTCCGCCAGTTTTTTCCATTCCGGGTTCTATTTTTGAATGAATATAGTGCGCAAATTCGTGGATAAGTGTCGGGATTTTATCAGGCGCGTTTTTTGAAACATCAATCCTGTTTTTCAGAAAAAATCCGTTATGCCCTCGTGCTTTCGTCGAGGTGTGAACTTCTATTCCCAAACTTTTTATGTAATTAATCAAATCTTTCATAGCTAAAAAATCTTGTACGGGTTTAAAATATTGTTCGGGTCAAAAACTTTTTTGATTTCGCGCATGTAATTCAGGGCATTTTCGCTTACAAATTTTGAAATTTCTCCGCGCTTTTCAATTCCTATTCCGTGTTCGCCCGAAAGCGTTCCGCCAAGTTTCAATGTCAAATCGTAAATTTCGCTTTTTGCAAGTTTGTAACGCTCGTATTCGTCCATGTTGTTTAAGTCAATCGGGATTTGCGGGTGAACGCTTCCGTCGCCTACGTGTCCAACCATACAAACGATAATTTTGTAATTGTCGCAAATTTTTTGGATACCTTTTACAAGTTTTGGCAAATTTTCTCTCGGAACAATGACATCATCGGTTGTGACGTGCGGTTTTAGGCTTTTGCAGGCATTCATTGAGCATCTTCTTGTCTGCCAAATCTTTTCTGCTTCTTCATCGTTTGCGGAATACTTTATCGCTGATGCCCCGTAATCTTTTAAAACGCTTATAACGGTGTCTTTTTGTTCTTCAATTGCATAACCGTCAACCTCTATAATCAAAACTGCCTCTTTATCGGTCAAAAGTCCTGCGGGTTTGAAGTTTTCCGCCGTAACTATTGCGTTCTTGTCCATAAAATCAATTGTAGCAGGTGATATTTTGTGTTCAATAATCCCTGTCACGGCATTTACGGCATCATCGAGTGTGTCAAAGTACGCCATAATAACTTTTGAGCTTTGGGGTTTTGCAATAAGCTTTAATGTCGCTTCAACAACAATTCCCAAAGTGCCCTCAGAGCCTATAAAAAGTGAGCCTAAGTTGTAGCCTGTTGCGTTTTTGATTGTGTTTGACCCCGTTCTTAAAATTTCGCCCGAGGCTGTTACAACAAGCATGTCAATTACGTAATCTTTAGTCGAGCCGTATTTGAAAGTTCTTGCGCCCGCCGAATTTTGAGCGATACTTCCGCCGATAGTTGATACTGCCAAATTGGAAGGATCGGGCGGATAATAAAGCCCGAGCTTTTCAACGCTTTTTTGCAGCTCGCCCACAACTACACCCGGCTGAACTCTTGCTGTCATGTTCTCTCGATTAATTTCCAATATCTTATTCATCTTAGAAAAGTTCAAGATTATCCCGCCATGTTCTGTTATACAAGAACCGACCGTATTTGTTCCCGCGCCGCGGCAAATTATCGGGAGCTTGGATTTGTTTGCAATCCTTACAACCTCCTGCACTTGCTCGATTGTTTCTACAAATACAACAACGTCGGGTAACTGTCCTGTTATGTAGGACGCATCTTTTGTGTATTCAATGCGTTCTTGTATTTCACACAGCACATTTTGTGAGGTTAATGCTTTCTTTAATTCGTCTATTGTGTTATTCATCAACATAAGATGCCAGCTTTTCTATGTTCTCGCTGAATTTCGTAATCTGTTTGTCTATCTTATCAACTTTTTTGGTTAACTTTGTATCATCAATATTATCAATTGCAGAAATTATTCTTTCAAGTCTGATTTCAATTCTGTCCATTCTTTCTTGCTGTTCGTCCATTTTCTGCAAAATCAAATTCATTATTTTGGTCTGATTTTCGTCGGATTTTTCGATAATATTAGTCAGCAAAGCCTCATGCTCGGGAAGTGTTTTTTTGATACGTTCAATATCGTCCGATTGCGCATCGGTCTTGATTACAATTGCATTCAAAAGCCTTTCATAATCCGGAAGTTTATCCGTTATCTGTTGAACTGTCGCATTTGCAGTATCAAATTTTTGAGTCAGAGAGCTTAAAATTAAGTCTGATTTTTCCGTAACTTTGTTGATTATTCCTTCTGATTTTTGTGAAAGCGAATCTGAAGTCAAATCCGATTTTTGCGTTAATTCATCCAGCTTTTGGCTATTTTCATTCAAACGGTTTTGAACTTCTTGAATTTTATTTTCTTGCCTTTCGGATTTTTCGGATATTTCATCAAGTTTGGTTTCAAGGTCAGTGTTCTTGCCTTGTAAAGATGAAACGCCGTCAAAAATTTCGGATATTTTGTCGGTTTTTTCGTTGATAACGTTAAGACTTTCATCTGCCGAATCAATCCATTCACCCATATATGACAGGGCTTGGCGCATAACTTTATCCGAATTTGTGCTTTCTCTTACTATGTTTAAAGCATTATCAATTTTTAATTCTATGCGTTCTGTTAATTCTTTGTTGTCAAGGTAACTCAATCTTTCGTCAAGCTGCCCGATAAGGTTTGAAAAGTCATTAAGATTAGAGCAAAGTGCGTTATAAGAATCGTCTGACGTCAAAAGGATTTTGTTCGTTCTTGAACTGATACTTAATATGTCTTCGCTTAAACTTTCAAATTTGTCTTTCAAACCGTTTATTTCATCGTGAGTTAAAGAATTTTGCAATTCTTCTACTGATGTTATTATCTTTTTAATATCGTCAGAAACTTCACTAAAATCATCTTTTGACGAATTTTGTGACATTTCATTTAACACAAGCCGAAGTTTTGCGATATCGGTTTCCACATCCTCAAGCGTGTATGAATATTCTGTACTTGTGATTTGGTTTAATTGGTTTTTAACTTCTTTTAAATTTTTGTTTATTTCATCAGTTTTTTCTTCAACAAAATCTTTAATATCTTCGGCATCTTCGGTAAATGAAATCTGATTAAAGACATTTACAATAGCCTCCAGTATTTTTTCTTTTGCTTCGTTAATATCGCCTGAATAATCAATCGGCTCTAAGCTTTGGATTTTTTCAAGCAATTCCTGCAAATTGTTTTCTATGGAATTGAGTTTTTCAGTGCCGTCAATACTTTCAATCAAGCTTTTTTGGTTTTCAATCAGCTCTTTGACTTCTTCTATATCGTCTTGCAATATCTCTGTGCCATCTGACATCGCAAGTATGTCTACTTTTTGGCTTATTACGTCTAAAAGCTCGTTTATCTTGTCGGTTTTTTCATCAAAATTTACGGAAACTTCATCCGTTTTTGCCGAAAGTTCGGATGTTTTTTCCAAAAGTGTTCCAAAATCGTTGCGCTCGTTGAAGATTCTTGTAACTTTGTCTGATATATCATCTTTCAAACTGTCTATTGCCCAAATAACGTCATCGTTATTCATTGCAACTGACATAAGTGTTTTTAAATCTTCGGTGTTTGAATTGATTTTATCGGTTAAGGTGTCTTTAATATCTTGTGAATTAACTTCAATAACTGATGTCGCGTTGTTTTCAACAATCTTTTGAACAACCGCATCACGCATGGTTGTGATTGATGAGGCAATTTTATTTACAAAATCCGCCGGAGAATACGACTCAAATTTTTTGTCAATAAGTGCTTTTATTGTTACGATTGCGTTATCTATTTTTTGGTTTTGTTCTGTTACACTGCTTTCAAGTTTGTCGCCGACCGATGTTTCGATTTTGCTTTCAAGCTCTGCCAAAGCATCAATAGCGGGCTTTAATTGTGCAATCTGATTGCTAAGCATTTCGGATTTTGCATTCAAAACGTCAATTATGTCAGTATTTATGAGATTAATTTCCTGTTTTAAAGCAGTTATTCTGTCTTTTATCTCTTTAAAATTGGTCTCCAATAAAGTTTCTTCACTGTTTTCGGATTTAAACTCATCGAAAGCGGTTAAAAGCTCGTTCATTTTAGCTTCAACGGATTCTGACGTTTTTAC
>CANQML010000146.1 GCA_947624935.1 Candidatus Gastranaerophilales bacterium | reverse complement strand
CTTAACGACTTTATTAACGGACTTATTCGCTTATTTGCTTATTGGCTTATTCGCTTTATTAACCACCTTACTCACTTAACTCACTTTGCGCGAGCGAGCTGAGGGCGAGGTTTGACGGCGAAAATGACGCAGTCATTGCAGACGTCAACCGCAGACCCGTTAAACGCGAGCGAGTAAGAAATCGTCTTAACGACTTAACGTCTTTTAATATTACTTAAACTAATTTTGGACTTTGGCATGTTTATAATATAATATAGTCAGAGGAATTCTTTTGAAACATTCACGACTTACGGCCTTAATATTCATAGCACTTATTTTAGGTGTGGTAGTTGGACATTTTGCTCCGGAAATTGCGGTCAAAATGCGTCCTTTTGCCGTGATTTTTTTGAGAATGGTTAAGATGATTATCGCGCCGCTGCTTTTTGCGACACTTGTTGTCGGGATTGCAGGTCACAGCGATATCAAAGGGCTTGGCAAAGTCGGGATTAAAACGATTGTTTACTTTGAGATTGTAACGACGCTTGCGCTTATCATAGGGCTTACAATGGCAAATCTGTTTAAGCCGGGAATGGGTTTTGTGACAAGCTCGTTTTCCGCAAACCCGCAGTTGATGCGTGAAGCAGGACTTATGGCAGCATCTCATACGTCGGTTTGCGAGATGATTATGAATGTTTTTCCCACAAGTATTGTGGAAGCAATGTCTAACGGCAATTTGCTGCAAATTGTGGTGTTTTCGATATTCTTTGCAATCGCTATGTGTGCTGTCGGAAAAACCGCAAAGCCAGTTATGGATATTTTAAATTCCGTATCGCAGATTATGTTTAAGTTTACGGAATATGTTATGTATTTTGCGCCGTTGGGGATTTTTGGTGCGATTGCCGCAACCGTCGGCTCTAACGGGTTGAGCATATTAAAAAATTACGCAAAAGTTATATTTTCACTGTACACGGCACTTGCCGTATTTGTTTTGGTGGTCTTGTTTATAGCGTGCAAATATGCCCGAATTTCTTTCAGAAACTTAATCAAGGCGATACAAGAGCCTGCGGTTTTGGCGTTCACAACGGCAAGCTCCGAGGCGGCGTTTCCGAAAGCCATACAAATTATGGAAAAATTCGGCGTGCCGAAAAACATTGTCGGCTTTGTAATGCCGACGGGCTACACGTTTAACCTTGACGGAAGCACGCTTTATCTTGCGATGGCTGTAATTTTTTCATCACAAATCGTCGGGATTAACCTTGATATAAACCAGCAATTAATAATGATGCTTGCCTTAATGCTAACCAGCAAAGGTATTGCAGGAGTTCCGAGAGTTTCTCTGATAGTTTTGGCAGGCACTTTGGCAAGTTTCGATATCCCGCTTTTGGGTGTGGCAATACTTTTGGGTATTGACCAAATCCTTGATATGGGAAGAACAACCGTTAATTTAATAGGCAACTGCGTTGCGACCGTCGTTATTGCGCGGTGGGAGAACGCTTTTGACTATTCAAAAATGAAATCATTTATGGAAGATGCCGAAAAAGACAAGCTTGACTGGGATTTTTCGGGGATAAAAAATATTTATGAAAAAGTAACAAACAGAGGATTAGAATGAACAAAGATTACAAAGACACATTAAATTTACCGCAAACAACGCTTGAAATGAGGGCGAATGCAACCGTTAAAGAACTTCAAACCCAAAAATTTTGGCAGGAAAACAATATTTACGAAAAAAACATTGAGCAGCGCGACAAAGCCAACAAATTTGTGCTGCACGACGGGCCGCCGTATTTAAGCTCGGAAAAAATCCACGTCGGAACGGCTTTAAACAAGATTTTAAAAGACATTTTAATCAAATACAAATCACAAAGCGGGTTCTATGCGCCTTATGTTCCGGGATACGACGGACACGGACTTCCGATAGAAAACGCGGTAGTAAAGAACATAAAAGGCGGCAGAGAGGCATTGACGCCGCTGGAGCTTAGACAAAAGTGCCGCGAATTTGCGCACAAAAACCTTATCGGTCAGGAAAACGAGTTTAAAAGGCTCGGTGTCTGGGGCGATTGGGAACATCCGTATTTGACAATAAACCCTGAATTTGAGGCGGAACAGGTAAGAGTTTTCGGCGAAATGTACAAAAAAGGCTACATTGAAAAGGGGCAAAAGCCCGTTTATTGGTGCGCGTCTTGCGAAACGGCATTAGCCGAGGCGGAAGTCGAGTATGCCGACCATACATCAACTTCAATTTATGTAAGGTTTAAATTTGACGATGAAAGTACCGAAAAAATAAGGAAAAATATTTTAAATGGCACCGATAAGCCAATCTATGCGGTAATTTGGACAACAACTCCTTGGACGATTCCGTCTAATATGGCGATTTCAATGCACCCGAGGTTTGAATACACATTCTTTGAATACAACGGCGACATTTATGTTGCGGCACAAGGCTTATTGGCAAGCTTTTTGGCAGATGTGGGTTGGCAAGAAAGCGACATTAACGTTGTAGGTTCTTGTACCGGCGAGGATTTGGAGCTGTTAAACACAAAACATCCGCTTGTGGATAGAAAATCACCGATAATCTTAGGCGAACACGTAACGCTTGATGCAGGTACGGGCGCCGTTCACACAGCCCCGGGACATGGTTTAGAGGACTATGAGGTCGGTTGCAGGTACGGTATTGAAGTATTTTCACCGCTTGACAGCAAAGGTGTTTGGACGGATGCGGTCAACGACAAGGATTTAGAGGGCGTGCCTTATTATAAAGGAAACTCTATCGTAATTGAAAAACTTCAAAATTGCGGTGCGTTATTGGCTCAACAAGACATACAGCACAGCTATCCGCACTGTTGGAGATGTAAAAACCCCGTTATTTACAGGGCAACACCGCAATGGTTTGTAAAAGTGGACAAATTCAGACAAGCAACGCTTGATGCCATAAAAGGTGTAAAATGGATTCCCGCAAGCGGAGAGGCTAGAATTTCAAACATGGTTGAGGGGCGTTCCGATTGGTGTATTTCGCGCCAAAGAGCTTGGGGCGTGCCAATTCCAGTTTTCTATTGTGAAGACTGCGGCGAGGCGATTGTTACCGATGAAACGATTGAAAATGTCGCAAAAATATTTGAAAAAGAAAGTTCCGACGCTTGGGTAAAATACAGTGCAGAAGAACTTTTGCCGAAAGGTTTTGTCTGCCCCAAATGCGGCAAAACCCACTTCAAAAAAGAAAACGACATTATGGATGTTTGGTTTGATTCGGGTATAACTTGGCGCGCCGTTGTTGAAAAGCGCTTTGAACAACTTGGTCACACGCCCGTTGAGATGTATCTGGAAGGCTCTGACCAACATCGAGGCTGGTTCCAATCATCACTTTTGACATCAATTGCAACCCAAAACAAAGCGCCTTACAAAACCGTTCTTACACACGGGTTTGTATTCGGCGAGGACGGCAGAAAAATGTCAAAATCTCTGGGCAACTACATTCGCCCCGATGACATTATCAAAAACTACGGTGCAGACATATTAAGACTTTGGGCGGCATCTGTCGATTACAGAAACGATACCAAAATCGGCGACAACATAATCAAACAGCTTGTGGAAATCTTCAAAAAGACAAGAAACACAGCAAGATTTTTGCTCGGAAACCTTTACGATTTCGACCCCGCAAAAGATTATGTCGAATACAAAGATTTGAAAGCACTCGACAAATTTGCACTGCATAAATTAAACCAATTAATTTCGCAGGTAACGGAAGCTTTTGAAAACTACGAATTTTACAAGTATTTCCAAAGTCTTCAAAACTTTGCGGCGGTTGATTTGAGTGCATTTTACCTTGATATTGTAAAAGACAGACTGTATACGGCGGGCAAAAAATCGCTTTCACGCAGGGCATGCCAAACGGTTTTGTATGAAATATCGCAAGCCTTAGTGAGAATACTTGTTCCCGTAATGCCGCATCAGGCGGAAGACATTTGGCAGAGTGTTCCAAAGGCACAACAAAACGGGCTTTTGAGCGTATTGCTTTCCGATTGGCCAAAAGTCAACTCACAATGGACGGACGACAAATTGGAAGAAGATTTTTCAAAAATCTTAAAAGCGCGTGAGGTTGTAACGAGGGCAATTGAACCTTTGAGGGCGGACAAAAAAGTCGGAAGCTCTTTAGAGGTCGCCGTTTACATAAAAGCGGACGATGCACAGGTTTTAAAAGCCAATGAAAAAGAATTGGCGAACATATTCATCACATCACAAGCGTATGTAACGGATGAAAAGCCTGCGGATATCTTAAACGAATACACGGAAGAAGGTTACGTTGTATGGGTGACGAAAGCCGAAGGCGAAAAATGCGAACGCTGTTGGAAATACAGAAAGTTGGATGAAAACGGCATTTGCGATGAATGCAGAGAGGCGAAGCAGAGTCGTATCCGTTTAATGCAAGGCACAGCCCAAAGCGACAATCCATTGTGTTAGTGCGAAAAATTGTTTCGGAAACACGCTCCCGCTGTGCACCCGCTATTGTTCCGAAACAACATTTCACACATTAATTATTGACACAATGCAAAAAATTCATTATAATAAACTGGTAGTAAAAAAATTGGAGGATACTAAAATGATTTTGAAATTAAAAACCTTGAACGGG
>CANQML010000145.1 GCA_947624935.1 Candidatus Gastranaerophilales bacterium | reverse complement strand
TCCGGGTGTCGCCTTTTTTAAGGGCGATTGGCGCAGTTGGTAGCGCATCACATCGACATTGTGGGGGTCACGTGTTCAAGTCACGTATCGCCCAAATAAAAGAGGTCACAAACCTCTTTTTTTTAAATGCTGTCGCAGTATAATTCAATGTCTTCATCCGAAATCATTTCGGTTGCCGCTACTAAAACTCTTTTATCATCAAGTTTTAATCCGCCGATTATACCGTTTTGCTTTAACTTTGCCAAAAATTTGCCCGAATTTTCAACTTCAATGACAAACTCGTTGAAAAAGTTTTTGTTAAGCGTCTTAATTCTTTTTTTTGCAAGGCAATCCGACAATTTGTGCGCCTGCTTGGTGCTTAAATATCCTGCCTGCTTAAACCCTTTTTCGCCCATAACACTCAAATATAAAGTGGCACACAAACCTATCAGGGCTTGGTTAGAACAAATATTGCTCGTCGCTTTTTCACGTTTGATGTGCTGTTCACGGGTTTGGATAGTCAGCGTAAACGCTTGATTTCCGTCTTTATCAACCGTTCTTCCGCAAAGTCTTCCGGGGATTTGTCTCATATATTTTTCTTTGCAAGCCATAAAACCTGCCGTAGGGCCGCCAAACGACATCGGTATCCCCAAAGTTTGGACATCGCCAACCATAATATCGCATTCTATCGGTTTTAAAACAGACAATGTCGAAATGTCCGCACACACAATAAGTAAAGTATCTACGGGCTTAATATCTCTTATTTCGCCGTAAAAATCGGGGTTTTGAACCAATACGCAAGCATAATCTGCCGTATTTTGCGGAATTTCGTCAAACAATTCCACCTCAATCGAGCCTGCATAAGTTTTTATAACTCTGATGTATTCGGGGTTCAAGTTTTTGGAAACCAAAACCCTGTCAAGCTTTTTAATTCTGACAGCCATCAAAACAGCTTCCGCACAAGCCGTTGCGGCATCGTAAACAGTTGCGTTTGCAATATCCATGCCAGTTATGCGGCATATCATCGTTTGAAATTCATACATAATCTGCAATGTGCCTTGTGAAATTTCGGGCTGGTAAGGCGTGTATGCTGTGTTAAATTCAAAACGCTGGGCAATTTGCGAAATACATGCGGGTACAAACTTGTTGTAGCACCCTGCACCCAAAAAACTTACGTAATCCGTTTTGTTTTTTCTTGCCAAATCTTTAACACGTTTTTGGGTTTCCATTTCGCTTATCGCATCGGGCAAATCAAGCGACTGCATTCTGTTTGGGATATGTTTAAACAAATCCTCAACGCTGTTTATGCCGATTGATTGGCACATTTCATTTTTAACTTCTTCATTATGTACTAAAAAATTATTCATCTACTTCTTCTTTATAATCTTCATAATCCAACAAATCAGCCATTTCGGCATCGCTGCCTGTTTTTTCGATTTTTACAAGCCAGCTGTTTTCCCAGTCGTTATTCAAGCTTTCGGGAGAATCCGCAACGGCATTGTTAACTTCAACAATCTTACCGCTTATTGGCATGTAAATTTCAGACGCCGCCTTAACGGATTCAACCGTTGCAAAAGTGTCGCCTTTTTTAAATTCAACGCCAACCTCGGGCAGCTCAACAAAAACAATATCCCCAAGCTGTTCTACGGCATAATCCGTTAACCCGATTGAATATGTATCCCCTTCTTCCAATAAATATTCATGGGATTTTGTGCATAAAATTTTTTCTGTAATACTCATTATTTCTCCTTATGAACTCTATTTCTCTTTTGTACAAACGGACGTTTTACGACTTGCGCATCGTGTAATTTCTCTCTTATCATAACTTGCACAACGCAATCAGTGCAAATTTCTTTACTATTTTTTACATAAGCCATTGCGATGTTTGCATTCAGCATCGGCGAAACTCCGCCGCTTGTAACATGCCCGACTTTTTCGCCCTTAAAATAAACCTCGTATTCGTGACGTGCGATGGATTTGTCAAGCATTTTCAGCCCTATAAGTTTTTTGCGCCCGCCGTTTTCAAGCTGTTCTTCTATGACTTTTTTCCCGTTGTAATCTTGAAATTTATCTTTCGGAATTGACCAGGAAAGCCCTGCTTCAACAGGTGTGGTATTTTCGTCCAAATCGTTTCCGTACAAAGGAAGCGCTGCCTCCAATCTTAACGTATCACGTGCACCAAGCCCGATTGGCATAGCGTTAAATTCCTTGCCCTTTTCCAAAAGCGTATCCCACAAATATTCCGCATATTCGTTTATGACAAGTAGTTCAAACCCGTCTTCTCCGGTATATCCCGTTCTTGAAATGTACATCGGAATATTAAGCAGTTTGCTTTCTATAATCGTAAACGAATCCTGATTTTGCGTGTAACCTAATTTGTGCATTAAATCAATGGCTTTTGGACCTTGAACGGCAATCAAAGACAAATTGTGAGATTGGTTATCCAAATTAACGTTATAACCGCGCTGATTAAGCGCCATCCAATTTATATCCTCATCAACCCTTGATGCGTTGCAGATTACAAGATAGGTTTGCTCTTTTAATTTGTAAATAATTAAATCGTCAATCAGCCCGCCGTTTCTGTTCGGCAATTGACAATAAACCGCCTTGCCGTCAGTAAGTTTTGAAATGTCCTGCGGCACAAGTTTGTTTAAAAACTCCATTGAATCTTTGCCTACAACAAAGACTTCACCCATGTGCGAAACGTCAAAAAGCCCTATATTTTCTCGGACATTTTTGTGTTCTTCAATAATGGATGTGTACTGAACAGGCATGCTCCAGCCCGCAAAATCAACCATTTTAGCTCCAAGAGCCACATGTTTATCGTGTAAGTATGTTTCCATGCTTTCCCCCTGTAACTATTGTCTGATTTTTGGGGCTAATTGTCAAGCATTATTTTTTTGTAAAGCTCAATTTGTTTATCGGATAGATTTTTTGGAATAACTATTTTGATTTTAACGTTTAAATTTCCATAACCTCCGCCTTTTTTGGGCAAACCAAGCCCTTTAAGCCTCAAAGTTTGACCCGATGAGGTTCTTGGCGGAATTTTAATCCCGATTTTGCCGTGCAAAGTTTCTATATCTTTTTTTGTGCCTAAAACTGCCTCAGGCGGTGTGATTTCTGCCTCTTTTGTTAAATCAAACCCGTCAAGCGAATACTCAGGGTCTTTTACGTGCAAAATCAAATACAAATCGCCTTTTTGACCGTAATCATCGGCTTTTCCTTCGCCTTTTACTCGAATTTTCTGCCCTTCTTTGACATCGCTTGGGATTTTAACTTTTATTGATTTTTGCTCTGACCTTATCCCCGTACCGCCGCAGGCAGAACAATATCCGCCGTTTGGCGGGCATTGTGTGCATCTTTCCATCTGATTAAATCTGACGGTTACGGGCTTTTGGCTGAATAAATCTTTAGCCGTAACGTTCAAAGTCATTGTAACATCGAGGTTTTCAGGTTTTCTTCTCGGTTTTTGTCTTGTTTCAAACCCGCCGAAAGAACTTCTTGATGCACCCATTGTACCCATCATATCACCGAACAGCGAGCTGAAAAAGTCTGAAAACCCGCCCAAATCCTGACCGTTAAAATTAAAGCTTTGAAATCCGCCTTGGGAGAAGTTTTCAAACCCCGGAGGCGGTGTGTAGCTTTGTCCGCCCTGCCAGTTTGAACCTAAGCTGTCGTATCTGTCACGTTTTTGCTTGTCGCCCAAGACTTCATAGGCTTCGTTTATATCCTTGAATTTTGCCTCAGCCTCTTTTGTTTTATTAACATCAGGGTGGTATTTGCGTGCAAGCTTTCTGTAAGCCGATTTGATTTCCGCCTCGCTTGCGCCTCGTTTCACCCCTAATATTTCATAGTAATCTTTGTATTGCATAATAATCTCCTATTATTATGATAATATAAAATCTTTGCAATAATAGAATTATTAATTATTTTTTAATCTTATACTTCAAAATTAAAAAGCAGATGTATATCCAAATCCAAAGCACATGCCAGGCGTCCGATTGTCTGAAGTGTAATGTTTCTGCGCCCTCTTTCAATGTCGCTGATATAATGTGCGGCGACAGAGAGTTTGTTTGCGAGTTCTTCCTGAGTAAGCCCGCGCTTTAATCTCCAGTATTTTAATTTAACTCCAAAAGCGCATTGTAATTCGTTTTCGTTCATATAACTATCCTAATAATAATTTGGTATTAAATAAATAATATTGACATATACACTTATGTATACTAAAATATACATGAGGTTATTAATGTGGAGTTTTTTAAAGGTGAATAAGAGAACAGGTGAATAAGCAAATAAGCCAATAAGCGAATAGGCACTTTACAGAATAAAAAATGAATGTATAAACAATATAGGAGAAAGAAAAATGGAACAAAAGAAAAGTGTAAAAGGATTAGTTAATGAAAAAGTAACAAGGCATGACGGTAGTCAAGAAAATGCCCCCTCGCCCCTTGCGGGAGAGGGGGAGGAGCGTAGCGACGGGGGTGTGGGGTTACCTCACAATGACGTGTGCGATTATACAAAACCCAAATGTGAATTGATACTCACAATGGACAAGTACGAACCCCGCCCCTGCGGTTGTAACACTCGTAAACTCGTGAACAACCGCTTCCCCGCCCGCAAGGGGTGGGGAT
>CANQML010000144.1 GCA_947624935.1 Candidatus Gastranaerophilales bacterium | reverse complement strand
GCAACATGGGACGGTACAGAAGAAAATCTGCCATGTCTTATGAAAACGAAGCTCAACGGTTGGAAATTTCCCGATGATTGCAACCCTTTTAAGTAAATTATTTTACTCTTTTAGCAGCGGCGTCAATCAAGCCCTTGAAAAGCGGGTGCGGCTTATCCGGACGTGACTTAAACTCGGGGTGGAATTGTGATGCTACAAACCAATCAAGTTTAGGCAATTCCACAACTTCCGCGAGCATTCCGTCAGGCGACATGCCTGAAAATACCAAGCCCGCATCGGCAATTTGTTTTAAATACTCATTATTAACTTCGTATCTGTGCCTGTGGCGTTCGGAAATTTTTTCCTTGCCGTACGCACGAGCCGCAACGGAACCTTTTTTCAAAATACAGTCGTAAGCGCCGAGCCTCATTGTACCGCCGTAAGCTTGAACGTTTTTCTGCTCAAGCATCAAATCTATTACGGGGTATTGTGCGTTTTCGTCGAATTCAGCCGAATTTGCGCCTTTTAAGCCCACGACATTTCTTGCGTACTCAATAACCGCGCATTGCATCCCTAAGCACAACCCCAAAAACGGCAAGTTGTTTTCTCTCGCGTATTTTATGACGTTTAATTTGCCCTCAATACCTCTTATTCCAAAACCGCCCGGAACTACAACCGCCTGAACGTCTTTCAACATCTCTTTTGCACGCTTTTCATCAAGGCATTCTTCGGAATTTATCCATTTTATGTCAATCGCTGCGTCATTTGCGTAACCTGCGTGTTTTAAAGATTCTACAACCGAAATATACGCATCGGAAAGCTTTGTATATTTGCCCGCAATTGCAACCCTAATCGTCTTTTTCGGGTTTTTAATTTTTTCAATTAATTTAATCCAGCCTTTTAAATCGGGAGCTTTTGATTTAACGCCCAAAATCTTGAAGATTACATCAGCCATGTTTTGTTCTTCAAGCGCGAGCGGAACTTCATATATACTTTTCATATCGCGGCATTCAATAACCGCATCTTTCGGTAGCGAGCAGAAAAGCGCAAGCTTTTCGCGCTCGGTTTTCGGAATAGCGCGGGTTGTTCTGCAAACCAAAATTTCGGGCTGAATACCGTAACTTCTCAAAACGCTTACGCTGTGTTGAGAGGGTTTTGTTTTCAATTCGCCCGAGGTCGGAAGATAAGGTAAAAGCGTACAGTGAACCGATACGGCATTTCCTATCCCGACTTCGGCTTTAAATTGTCTTATTGCCTCAATAAACGGCAAACTTTCAATGTCACCGATTGTTCCGCCGATTTCTATAAGTTGAAAATCGGGTTTGAACTGTTTTGTCGCTCCGACAATTCTTGATTTAATCTCGTTTGTAATATGCGGGATAACCTGAACCGTTCCGCCGAGATAATCCCCGCGGCGCTCTTTATCTATAACCCGTTGATAAACACTTCCGGAGGTTACGTTATTGAGTTTGCCAAGACTTGTATCTGTAAATCTTTCATAATGCCCCAAATCCAAGTCGGTTTCCGCACCGTCATCGGTCACAAAAACTTCACCATGCTGAAACGGGCTCATCGTTCCGGGGTCAACATTTATATAAGGGTCAAATTTTTGGTTAATTACCGAAAACCCTCTTGCTCTTAATAATTTACCCAATGATGCGGCTATAATCCCTTTCCCAAGTGAACTTACAACACCGCCTGTTATAAAAATATACTTTGTCATACTATACCCCTAATTTTGGCACTTTGAAAAATCCGTTTTCTTCGTCGGGAGCGTTTGCCATTAATTCTTCTTTCGTCTGTTCATAAACTACCTTATCATCACGCATAACGTTGACAAAATCTATAGCATGCGCCATCGGCTCAACGTTTGATGTGTCAACCTCGTTCATCTGTTCCACGTATTTTAAAACATCCCCGAGCTGTTTTGTATAAAGCTCTTTTTCTTCTTCGGTTAATTCCAACCGTGCAAGTTTTGCAACATGTTCAACATCTTTTATCGTAATCATTTTTCGCTCCTATAAAAAAATTGTATCATGAAAAACTTTTATATCAGCAAATTATTACGCAAAATTAAAATTTAGATTTTAAGATAAAAAGATGTTATAATTAATTTTGAGAGAGTTTAAAATGAAAACCGATTACGAAAAACTTGATACTTTGGTCGCATCCTACAAAGGCTGCAAAGACGAAAAGAAAAAACGCATGCTTCATTTGGACATAGTTGAAGAAGCAATTTCGCTTGTTAAAAAAATAGCACACACAATTTCCATGCAATCTGGCGTAAGCAACGAAGATTTAATTCAAGTCGGGTCAATGGGGCTGATTAAGGCGATAGATGCTTACAAAACCAATATGAATACCCGTTTCAGAACTTATGCGACGTATTACATAAAAGGCGAAATCAAGCACTATTTGCGCGATAAAGCCAATATGATAAAAGCGCCCCGTGAACTTCAAGAGCTTGTGTTTAAGATTACATCAACCGCCAAAAAGCTTATTGAAGCAGGGATTGAAGAACCAACTGCGGAAGATATTTCAAAGATTTTGGGAATTGCCAAAGATAAGGTCGAAGAAGTTATGAATATTGACAAATTCAAAAATGCGCTCTCGCTTGACCAGTATCTTAACGGCGATGACGACGATTTTTCACTGCTCGACAAAATTCCCGCAGGCGATTATCAAGAATTAATGAATGCTTATGAAGATAAAATAATGGTTTCTTCTGCAATAAACAAATTGCCTGAGGATTTAAGAGAAATAATCGAATTAAACTATTATGAAGATTTAAACCAGCGTGAAATAGCTCAACAACTCGGTATTTCTCAAATGCAGGTTTCAAGAAGATTGAAAAAAGCTTTAAATAGAATGTATCAGTTAATTCATAAGGAGTAAAACGTGTTAGTTATATTGTTTTTTGTATTTATTATCGGTTTATGTATAGGAAGTTTTTTGAATGTTGTTGTTTTGCGCTCACTTAGCGGCGAATCGATTGTTTTTCCGCCTTCAAAGTGCCCGAAGTGCAACGCCCGACTTTATTGGTGGCATAATATCCCCGTATTGTCTTATATAATTTTGCGCGGTAAATGCGGGTTTTGTAAAGAACCGATTAGCGTACAATACCCGATTGTTGAACTTTTGACGGGGATTGCGTTTGTTTTGGTATTTTTAAAATTCGGTTTAAGCATTGACACGCTTGTGGCATGGATTATATCAAGTCTGTTTATCGTTATTGCCGCAACGGACTGGAAGGAAAAAGTCGTGTTTGACGTTCACACATACGCACTTATCGGAATAGGATTGATATACGGGCTTGTTATAACAGGGCTTGACATGTTTCAATACTATTCTTTAATGGGAACATTGGACATAACGACCGAATGGCTTGTCGGAAACCATCTTGTAATCTCAGTATTGGGTGCAATTGAGGGGTTTGTAATAATGGAAATTGTTGCAAGACTGGGGTATTTATTTGCAGGCTCACGTGCGTTTGGCGAGGGAGATTCCTTTATTGCGGCGGGTTTAGGTGCGGTTTTCGGGTGGAAACTGCTTTTAACCGTACTAATTTTGAGCGTTATAATTCAGGTGATAATCACTTTACCCGTATTTGTCAAAAAAGAAATTGAGGAGAAAAATTGGATGACAATAATTTCTCTTGGTGTATTTTTGGTATATACGGGGGCATTTTATATGGCAAAAGAGTACGGCTGGCTAAACAGCAGCACAACGTATATATTGTGCGCAGTGGTTTTGGCGGGTTTGGGATTGTTGACATGCAGAGAAATTTTGACAGGCTTAAAAACAAGCGGTTCTAAGACTTATTTGCCGTTTGGACCTGCGATGATTCTTGCGGGTTTTGTTGTTTTACTGTTCTAAAAATTAAAATCAAACATTTCCTGAATGGACAAATTTAATGCATCTGCAATTTTAGCAATAGTTTCAAGGCTTGGGGAGAACCTTTCGCATTCTATTGCGCTAATGGTTGTGCGGTGAATATTGGCACGTTCTGCCAGTTGCTCTTGGGAAATTTTTTGTTTTACCCGCTCAATTTGGATTTTTTGAGAAAATTTTTCGTGAAGCTCTTTAATATCCATAAAGGTATTGTAAGCTTTTGACTTGACATTTTCTACAGTATATAATATATTTATGATATTATAATCATCATTAATCTATTATATAAATAGATATTAATAAAAAACTATGCAAAGAGGATGCAGCTGTTACAAAGAGTATCGGTGAATAAGACAAAAAAAGCTGATAATGAATAAGGGTATTAAAAAAGTAGTAATAATAAAAAAGAAAGGACAACAATATGACAGGAAAATTTGAAAGTAGAAAAGATTTAGTAAATGAAAATGCAACAAGGCATGACGGTAGTCGTGAAAACTCCCTCCCGCCCGTCGAATTGACCTTCGTGAGGAGCAAAGGGAACAGGCGAGCTTGCGAGCCTTGTGACCCTGCTTGCAAAGCTGAGGGCTGGGGTGCGGGGTCACGTCATTGCGAGGAGGCAAGCCACTCACCACATTGGACTTTTAGCAAATATGTCATTGCGAGCGAGTGTAACGAGCGTCGCAATCGCAAGATTGGTGAAATCCAACGACAATGCGATTACTACGGCACTCTCGTGCCTCGTAATGACGTATACATAATCCCCACCCCTTGCGGGCGGGGAAGTGGTTGTGCACGAGTTTACGAGTGC
>CANQML010000143.1 GCA_947624935.1 Candidatus Gastranaerophilales bacterium | reverse complement strand
CACCATTGTTATTGAAACATGCCCCCTCGCCCCTTGCGGGAGAGGGTTGGGGTGAGGGGTTTTGACTGTCAATACTTGAATTGACCCCGCCCCTGTGGTTGTAGCTCACTTTGTTCGCACAACCACTTCCCCGCCCGCAAGGGGTGGGGATTGCGTCACTATTATCATCTTGCCTTGTTACTTTTTCTTTTACTAATTCTTTTACATTGTTCTTTGTTCTCATTTCTTTTTCTCCTTATATTGCTTTTACATTTATTTCAGTTTTTATTCTGTAACGTGCCTATTCGCTTATTAGCTTATTCGCTTATTCACTTTACAAATAAATTTCTCCTTAAATTTTTATAATGTTATCATTATTTTTTATTCAATATATAAATATAATATATCATATTTGAATAAATCTGTCAATAATGATTATACTTATAAAATGAGTGAAAACCTGTTTTGGCAAAAAATAACCGATTTGGACAACCGTTCAATCTTAAAACTATTGACGGCACGCGACTGCACAACGCAATTGAGCATAATAAACCGTTTGCGTGAAGAACGCAACATTGTTATCCCTCAGCCCACATTCTCTAATAAAATCAAGCGCAATGGGCTGAAAGTGACCGAACTGCAAGAGATTTGCGAGCTTTATGGCTATGATATTATGTTGAGCAAAAAAGCTTAAAAAAAGAGGCTCAAATGAGCCTCTTTATTCTGTCGGAACTTCTTCCTTTATTTCTTCTTTAGCTTTTGTTTTTCTTGGCTTTGAACCGCCCTTTTCAAAAGCGATTTTGCCGTCATTCAGAACCATTTTTATCGTGTCGCCATTGGCGTATTTGCCCGAGAGGATTTCTTCTGCAAGTTCATCTTCAATCTTACGCTGAATTAATCTTCTCAAAGGTCTTGCGCCGTAAGCCTCCGAGTAACCGTTTTCTGCCAAATGATCCTTGACTTCGTCGGTTACTTCTACCGATAATTCACGTTCCTGCAAGCGTTTGAACAAGTCTTTCAGCATCAAATCGACAATCTGTCTGATTTCTTCCTTGCTCAGGTGCGAGAATACAATTGTTTCATCAATACGGTTTAAAAATTCGGGACGGAATGCTTTTTTCATTTCTTCCGTAACCGTTTCTTTGAGTTTTTCGTATTTGTCTTTGGATTCATCCTCGGCAGTCGAAAAACCTAATTTTGACGTTGTCGTAATCATGCTTGCGCCGACGTTTGACGTCATAATGATAATTGTGTTTTTAAAGTTGATATGACGTCCTTTGGAATCCGTCAAACGACCGTCGTCAAGGATTTGCAACATAATATTGAACACATCGGGGTGAGCCTTTTCGATTTCGTCGAAAAGCACAACCGAATAAGGTTTCTTTCTGATAAGCTCCGTCAAATGACCGCCGTCGTCGTAGCCGACGTATCCCGGAGGTGAACCGATAAGTTTTGCGGTTGAATGTTTTTCCATAAATTCCGACATATCAACCCTTATCATGTTATCTTCGGAGCCGAAAACAGCTTCTGCAAGAGCTTTTGCAAGTTCAGTTTTACCGACGCCCGTCGGACCGGAGAAGATAAAGCTTCCGATAGGTCTGTTGGGGGACTTCAAACCGACTCTTGCACGTCTGATTGCCTTTGAAATAGCTATAACAGCATCGTTTTGACCGATAACACGAGCGTGTAAAGTGTCCTCAAGTTTCAAAAGTCTTTCGCTTTCGCCCTCGGTTAACTTGGTAACGGGAACACCCGTCATAAGCGCGATAACTTCCGCAACATGCTCTGCCGTAACGGTGGGCTTATTTGCCTCGTGTTCTTCTCGCCATTTTGCTGACATTTCACGAATTTGATCGCGCATATCCGCTTCTTCATCTCTTAATTGCGATGCCCTTTCAAATTCCTGATTTCTTATCGCATCTTCTTTCTCTTTGATTAAATCTCTGAGTTCTTTTTCCATTTCTTTGCCCTCGGGTGAAAGCGTGGAAACTTTCAGACGGACTTTTGAGCTTGCCTCGTCAAGAACATCGATTGCTTTATCGGGCAAAAATCTGTCCGTAATGTATTTGCTTGAAAGCTTAACAGCCGCAACAACCGCCTCATCGGAGATTATTAAGTTGTGGTGTTCCTCGTATTTGCTTTTTATACCGGAAATAATTTCGATTGATTCTTCTTCGGTCGGTTCTTCGATAATAACCGATTGGAAACGACGTTCGAGTGCGGAGTCTTTTTCAACGTATTTTCTGTATTCATCAAGCGTTGTCGCACCGATAACCTGAATTTCGCCTCTGGAAAGCGCGGGTTTTAAGATATTTGCCGCATCAATTGCACCTTCTGCGGCGCCTGCGCCGATTAACGTGTGCATTTCATCAATTACAAGAATAATATTTCCGGCTTGTCTGATTTCGTCCATAATCTTTTTAAGACGTTCTTCAAATTCGCCTCTGTATTTTGTACCTGCGACCAAAAGCCCCATGTCAAGCTGAATAACCTTTTTGCCGTCCAAAATATCGGGGACTTCCGCATTAACAATTCTGATTGCAAGCCCTTCGGCAACGGCGGTTTTACCAACCCCCGGTTCACCGATTAAAACTGGGTTGTTTTTGGTTCTTCTTGCAAGGATTTGTATAACGCGCTCGATTTCTTTTTCTCTGCCGACAACAGGGTCAAGCCTTAATTCTTGTGCCGCAAGAGTTAAATCTCTGCCAAATTCGTCAAGGCTCGGGGTTTTGGTTTTTCCGCCCGAGGAGCTTGATGAGCTTGATGAGCTTGCGCCGCTTGCCGTTGTTTGCGGTTTAGTTTCGCCAAGCATTTTTATAACGTTACTTCTGATTTTATTCAAGTCAACGCCGAGGTTTTCAAGCACACGTGCCGCAACCCCTTCGCCTTCTCTGATAAGTCCCAAAAGCAAGTGTTCCGTACCTATATAATTATGTCCGAGCTGTCTTGCCTCATCCCAGGAAAGTTCAAGTACACGTTTTGCGCGGGGCGTGAAGGGAATTTCCACCGCAACGAAACCCGAACCTCTGCCGATGATTTTTTCGACTTCGGCTCTTGCCTCTTTGAGGTTAACGCCCATGGATTTTAATGTTTTTGCGGCAACGCCCGTTCCTTCACCTATAAGTCCCAAAAGTACCTGTTCGGTGCCGACAAAATTATGTCCCAAACGTCTTGCTTCTTCTTGAGCGAGCATTATGACCTTGATAGCTTTTTCGGTAAAACGTTCAAACATTTTTTCTCCTATCTCTTCCTGAAAAGATTATACTATAAAAACAAAAATGTTTCAAGCAGAGCGGGCGAATTTCATAAAAAGTTTTTAGTCAGAACATTTATGTTTCCCGTTCCAGTGCTACGCACGTAGCCATTTGTAACGGTCTTAGTCAGGATATTTATACTTATCGTTTAAGAGTTACGCAGCGGATTTGCGGACGGCATTCTTGCCGGATAGCGAGTGAATTGAGCCTGCTGTGGCAAAGCCTCATAGCTTCACGAGCGTGGAGCAAATCCAAGACACGCAAGCCTCGTGACGGTCTTAGTCGGAACATTTATGCTTCCCATTCCAGTGCTACGCACGTAGCCATTTGTGACGGTCTTAGTCGGAACACTTATGCTTCCCGTTCCAAGAGAGGTCATCAGGACATTTCAGATAATCCATATTACCGTTATAAACGACCCATGCTGTACAAGGTGAACCAAAAGAAGCACAATCATTTTCAAAACTATAGGTGGTTTCATTTGGTGTACCAAAAGGAATAACGCTGTTTTCTGCCAAGTAAAAGGCAAATATATCTTTTCCTTCAGTATTAGGCGGCTTTATACCATTTACGTCATAATGGATATTTGCCCACACATGAGAAAGCTCACCGGGTCCTCGATTTGTATCATTTGCAGAATTAGCAAGTACCAAAATGGTACTACCGTCAGTAAGCATTGCCGATGCAGTTTGAGAAGGCATCCCCGGATTAATATTATCATCTAACATATAAATTTTATCTGCAACCCCGCAAGCTGTTTGGTCTTTTGCGTTGTCGCAAACTTTTGATGTTTTAACATACTTTAAAAGTTTATCGCGGACAAGTATTGCGTTAACTGCGTTATACGTTTCTTCTTCATCATCTTGGCTACCTTTATCTCTGCCTTCAATTCCCCATTCAGACGCCTTGCCGTAGTCAATAGTCGCGAGTTGGTATGCTTGTGATATAGTTGAATAAAACTTCTTTACTTTGGTAACTGTTTCCTTTTCTTGATAATTACTTACTAATGTCGGAATTGTCATCGCGGCAACAATGCCGATGACAGCTAACGTGACGAGTACCTCTGCTAACGTAAAGGCGGCTTTCTTGAAGTGAGTGAGGTGAGTAGAGTGAGTGAAGTGGTTACTATTAATTAGGCTCTGTGGATTGCCACTGTTTTGGAAACATGCCCCCTCGCCCCTTGCGGGAGAGGGGAGGAGCGCAGCGACGGGGTGAGGGGTCAAATGCCATGACAAATGACGGGTATGAACCCCGCCCCTGTGGTTGTAGCTCGCTTCGCTCACACAACCACTTCCCCGCCCGCAAGGGGTGGGGATTGCGTCACAAATACCGTCTTGCTTTGTTACTTTTTCTTTTACTAAATCTTTTGTCATATTATTGTCCTTTCTTTTTTATTTTCCTGTTGGCTAATGCCAACCTACATACTACAATATGGATTGCTTCGTCACTTCGTTCCTCGCAATGACGAATGCTACTATGCAAAGCTAATTGTGCCGAAGGCACATT
>CANQML010000142.1 GCA_947624935.1 Candidatus Gastranaerophilales bacterium | reverse complement strand
ACATTTTTTACTTCAGCAATTTCCATAAATAAATTTTACTATAAAAACATTTGATAAATAAAAAAGCGGATTTGAAATCCGCTTGTCAAATTCCCTATGATTACCTTTTTTCCAATAATTATAACGGCAATATCAAATTAAATCTTTAACTTTTTTTGAAAAAAAGGTGCAAAAATACTCATAACATAACATAACATAACATACAGCATTATACTTGGGTTTCAGCCCCTTCGTCAAATATTTACATTTCGTTACATTTGTACACTTTGTAAAGAATTACCGCACACGAAATGCTCAAATTTAACGATTCAACGCTATCCGACATCTCAATTTTTACGCTGTCGGTTGCAAAATTAATCAAATCTTGGCTTAATCCGTCCGCTTCGCTCCCAAACATAACCAAACACGGGCGTTTGGGGATAAAATTATTTAACAAATTATTTGCTCTCGGCAATGTTGCAATTCTTGAAAAACTTTTAAAAGTTTCACTCAATTCGTCAAAATCTTTAATCTCGACCACCGGAATTTTCCACAAATTCCCGACCGATGAGCGCACGCATTTTGGATTATACAAATCAGCACTTTCGCCGAACAAAACTACCGCATCAACATTAAATGCGCAGCATGTTCTCAAAATCGTGCCTAAATTGCCCAAATCTTTTATATTTTCAAGCAAAACAACTGTTTTTGCATCTTTTAAAACAGACTTGTCGTAAATTCTCTTTCTTGCGACCGCAACCGCATCGGGCGCAGTGTCCGTTGTGGAAATCTTTTTTAAAACCGCATCATTGGTTAAAATCAGCTTTTCCTTTAAAAAACCGTATTGCTCGGGGTTTTTGCAAAAGACGTAATCTATTTCAATGCCTGATTTGTAAGCCTCATCAATAACCTTAAACCCTTCAAGCAAAAATTTTTCCGTCCGGTATTTTTTTTGTTGAAGTTTGACGGTTTGTTTTACCAAATCATTGTTTACGCTGGTAATTTCCATAAGTAAATTTTACTATAAAAAAATTGATTAAAAAAAAGCGGATTTTTTAATCCGCTTAATCAAATCTCTTTTCCCTATGATTACCTTTTTTCCAATAACCATGTCGGCACATTGGGCGAAAATCTTTAATTTTTTTTGGGAAAAAAATATAAAATGAGCCTAGCCTAGCCTAGCCTACAGGCATTATAACTGGGTTTCAGCCCCCTCGTCAAATATTTACAATTCGTTACATTCGTTATTAATTTTGCAAATATTATATGATACCAAACTCCTCAAGCTGTAATTTTTCAACATCATTTAACATGTTAAAATCAATTAATTTACGCTCGTAAGGCACATGTACAAAAGAATTTATCCTGCCGTTTTTAAGATAGCAGGAATTTTCAAGGCGTACCCCGAAATCTCCGTAAAGTCCGGGTTCTATGGTAAAACACATATTTTCTTTTAACGGAGTTTTGGCAATTTCGCTTTTGCCTAAATTCGGCGGAGCTTCATGGACATTTATCCCTATGCCATGCCCAAGTCCGTGATTGAAAACAAATCCGTCAATTTTGTTTTCATCAAAGAATTTTCTTG
The DNA here is from genome assembly GCA_947624935.1 of Candidatus Gastranaerophilales bacterium. Classification (GTDB taxonomy): domain Bacteria; phylum Cyanobacteriota; class Vampirovibrionia; order Gastranaerophilales; family Gastranaerophilaceae; genus SIG32. The sequence continues at coordinate 3,312 of CANQML010000142.1, read as the reverse complement.
CCTCAAAATCAATGTCATAGCCTGAAATTCCGTCTGTTATTTTGGTGTTGTAAGCTTTCAAGAAGGCTTTCAAGACGGTTGTGTAGACTTTTTTGTGGAGTTTTGAAGGCTCGCCTTTTACAAAAACACGGGTTATATCGGTTGCCAAACCGCCTTCAAAGTACGCACCACAATCGATTAATACAAGACTTCCTTCGTGTAAAATCTCGTCAGGCGAAGATTTTGTATAATGCGCGAGTGCGGAATTTTTGTCTTTTGCCACAATAGAATTAAAACTTAGGCTTTTTGCGCCGTTTTTGAAAAATTCTTCTTCAAGTTTCCTTGCGATGTCAAATTCTGACAGGTTTTCGTTGTTTACGATGTAATCTCTGACGGCAAGAACGGCTTTGTCAGTTCTTTTGAACGCATCAATATAGTGTGCGATTTCGGCATCGGTTTTGACGGATTTCATAAGTTTTACGGGGCTTATCGCCATTTCAATTGCTCTATCTTTTACGATTTCATAGTCATACGCCGTAATTGATGATTTATCTACGTAAATTTTACAATCAAGTGATTTAATAAATTCTTCAAACTTATCAAGCCTGTTTTCTTCAAAAAGCATGGCTTTATCAGGCAAAATTACGGCTTTTGCTTTAACCATGGAAGAAAACGGCATGCTGAAATCGCGCAAATTGAAAAGGTAAGAAACTTCTTCAAGGTTGGTTAAAATGATTGCGCCGTCGGTATTTATTTTTTTGATTTTATCTTCGCTTGACATGCCTGCCAAATCGTCGTTTATAGGGGTGATTTCAGATTGTGGCGAGGTTTTGAATATATCAAGCGGGTCGGTTTTTAACAGTTTTATTTTAACTTCTTTTTGTATGGTTTCGACGGTTTTTTGGGAATTTTTTTGAGAAAAAAGCCCGAGAACTGCATCTTTAGGAATTTTTTTGAGCATTTCAGTTAAAAAAGATTGACCTGTTTGAAGTTTAACGACGGTAACGATATTTTTATCGACTTCCAAATCGGCTTGAATGTGGTATCTGCCGTCGACAAAAAGGAAAACATCCGTTGATGAAACGAGCGCATCGCCTGTTGAACCTGTAAAGTTAGTGAGGTGATAGCGAGAATTTTCATCCAAAGTGTTATATTCCACCAAAAATTTATTAGTGGAATTAACGAGCAGAAAGTCGATTTTTTCTTCTGCCATAAAGTTTCTGAGGATAGCGAGATTCATTATTTTTTATCCGTAAGCAAGATTAAATGCCAGCCGAATTGTGTTTGGACGGGGTTTGAGATTTCGCCGACTTCAAGTTCAAATGCGGCATCTTCAAACGGTTTAACCATCATGCCGCGTCCGAAATACCCCAAATCACCGCCGCTTTTGCCTGAGGGGCAAAGTGAGTTTTCCATAGCGGCTTGAGCGAATGATTTGCCGTTTTTAATTTCGTCATAAAGATTAAGTGCTTCATCTTCTGTTTTAACTAAGATATGGCTTGCTTTAACTTCTGTTGTCATAAGAATAGCTCCTTTTAAGGCAATTATAAAATAAAAAGGTTTGCGATGCAAACCTTTTTAGATGTAAGTCCACAACATGCAAAAACCGCCAAAGATAAAATCTTGTCGTAACCCCGAAAAAGTGCTTTGATGAAATGAACTTACTATATTATGATAACGTTATTTTGCGAAAGTTTCACCATTCTTGAGGATAAGATTTTTGAGTATTAAGTAATTCCAAATGATTAATTCTCGAGGTGTTGCAAAAAAAACATGTTTAGAATAATATTGAGGTATGCGGAGGTAACTCAATGGTAGAGTCCCTGCCTTCCAAGCAGGTTGTTGCGAGTTCGAGTCTCGTCTTCCGCTAATAAAAAAGAGCCACATAAGTGGCTCTTTTTTATTAGCTTGAAGATAGTGACGAGAACTCCATTTTGAGTTCGGCGACCTGCGAGCTGAGTGCACAGTGTCCCCAACAACATCAATCTGTCCGAAGGACTTAGTTGGGGACACGTAGGCACGTTAAACGCGAGCAGGTCAAGATAAACCCACATTTGGCTCTTTTTTTATGGACTGAAGATGTTGGAGAGGACTCGCCTTTTGCGAAGCAAAATAGCGATGCGCAAGCGAGCAGAGGGCGAAGTCAACGGGTTACCCTGCGGTGAGCAGGGTGAGCAGGTTGACGCAGACCCGTTTAATGCGAGCGTAGCAAGACGCGAACACACGCAGGCGTTAGCCGAGTAGTTGTGAGCCTGTATCCGCAGGCGCACAAGCGCCCAGGTGTGAGAGTCTCGTCTTTTTAAATAAAAACCTTTTGGCTCTTTTTTTATGGACTGAAGATGTTGGCGAAAACTCACCTTTTGCGAAGCAAATAGCAATTAATCAGAACACTTATGCTTTCCGTCCCAAGATAGGTCATCACAATGCAAATAGTCCATGTTCCCGTTTTGTAACACCCAAGCTGCACAACCTCTGCCATTTTCACCTTCTGTTATATCAGTATCGCTTTTGACGCAAGAATTATAAAAAGTATAGTCGGTTCTTTTTGCAGTATCACCCCTGGGCATTATGCCTTTTTTTGTTAAATCAAAATTAAATGCGTCTACACCAAGTGTTTTTGATTTCCCACCGGGAAGAATCACCCAAAAATCACCACAATATGGTTCACAGTTGAGGTTTTCTACCCAACCGGGAGAGTATATCGTACCGTCGTTCATCCTATAATACAAATTGACATTTGATGCTTTCCATGGTGACATACCTGTATTGAGCCTGCCGTCAAGAGAATATGTTGTATCTGATATAATTGTTCCTTTCTCTAACGATTCAGATTTAATATATTTTGATAATACTGTCGCAATATTTTTGGCACCTGTTCTGTCATATATGGGGTTGCCTTCTTCATCTGTTTCGCCTGTATCTGTGATTGTCAAACCCCAATTGTCAGGTGTACCGTAATCTGCAACCGCCATGGTAAAGGCTTGATTTAAGACCGAATACGCCTTTTTCAACTGTGTTATGCGTTGCTTTTCATGGTAACTATTTACTAATGTCGGGATAGTCATCGCGGCAACAACACCAATAACGCCTAACGTGACAAGAACTTCTGCAAGGGTGAAAGCGGCTTTTTTTAAGTGAGTGAAGTGAGTAGAGTGAGTAAGGTGAGTGAAGTGGTTACTATTAATTAGGCTTTGTGGAATGCCACTGTTATTAAGAAAAACCCTCTCCCTAACCCTCTCCACTAGGAGAGGGTAGCCGTCACGCAATCCCCACCCCTTGCGGGCGGGGAAGTGGTTGTGCACGAGTTCACGAGTGCTACAACCACAGGGGCGG
>CANQML010000141.1 GCA_947624935.1 Candidatus Gastranaerophilales bacterium | reverse complement strand
CTGTTTTCGGATTTAAACTCATCGAAAGCGGTTAAAAGCTCGTTCATTTTAGCTTCAACGGATTCTGACGTTTTTACAAGCTCTGTGTGAACTCCCGCTTGAACATTGTCCTGTAAAGTGTTTAAAGTCACTCCCAATTCGCCCAGCTCTGATGTTATAAGGCTTATAAGCTTTGAATTGCTTTCATCTTGAGAATAGTCACGATTGGTCAATTCTTTGGAAATGTTTTCAATTTCTGTTTTCAAATCGTTAATTTCAGACATTGAATTGCCGATTTTGATTGCTGTATCATTTGCAATGTTTTCGGTATTTGTAAGATATGTGCTTAATTTTTCATCCAGATTGGCAAATTTTTCATCTCTGACAGTTACGTTGCTGCTTATCAGCTCTTTTAATGAAACAATATTTTCATTCAAATGCTGCTCAAGGTTATCATAACTTCCCCTCAAACCGTCAAGTGCGTTTGCAACCGTATAAATGTCTTTGTGGATGTCAAGGCTTTCAATTTTCGTGATTAATTCCTGCAAAGTTTGTTTATTAACGTCAAGATTTTGATTAAGACTTGAGGAATTATCAATGATTTTTTGGATAAAATCAGCCAAATCGTGTCTGAAACCCGTAAAATCATTTTCGGTTACAACGGCTGACAAAACCGTATTAAGTTTGTCTAATTGCTCACGTATTGCAATTGAGGTGCTTTCGTCAGAAGATTTCAATTCGTCTTTAAGCTTGTCCAAAATTTCGGAAAATTCGTGGATAGCTTTATAAATATCCGCAAAATCACCTTGCTGCGGAAGGGATGAAATCTGTTCTTCGAGCCTGTCGGCTTTGGTATTTATCTGCTCAATATCGCTTGATGTTGCGGTTTTATCCAATTTTTCCGAGATTTGATTTGTCTGGTAGGTTATATTGTCAAAATCGGATTTTTGAGGAAGTGAAGATATTTGCGCCGCAAGTTCATCATTTTTTTGCGCAAAATATTTTAAATCATCTCTCAAAGGCATGGTGTCGAGTTTATCCAAAATCTCGGTTGATTTTCCGATTACGTTTTCTAAATCTTCTTTGTGCACAACGGAATTTAATTCGTTTGAAACGTTGTCAGTTTTTTCTATTAATGAATTAAGTTTATTTTGTGATTGTTCATAATTTTCTTTGGAAACGAGCTTGCCTATGGCTTGTGACAATTCATCGTTTTTTTGGTCGACGATATGCAAAGATGATAATATTGCATTAACTGATAAATAAATATTTTCCAGCTCCCGTTTTACGATATCGTTTTGGGCAGTCGGGTCCATGACTATAAGGTTTTTAAAAATGGATTGAATATTGGCGTTTATATCCGCAATAGATTCTTCAAAGCCTTTATTGACAGCCTCAACATCGTTTCTGATATTTTGAACAAATTCCATAATGTCGTTTTTGTCGGTCTTATCCGCCGCAAATGCCGCAAATCTTTCATCATACTGTGCCAACAACTCTTTTTGGTTATATAGTTCTTTGGCGACACTTTGCATGTTGCTTGAGAAAATATCAAACATTTCCTTGGTTTCGGATGATTTGGAAAGGTTAGCTTGCTCATCGCTTATTGATTTTAAAGCTTTTTCAAGATTTTCAAATTCACCCGTTACAAACGAATACCTGTCCTCAAGCACCTTTTTTAACTCGGTTAAATATACCTTTATTAAATCATCGGTTTCGGTGTCGTTTGCCATTAACTCGATTTTGTTATTGATAACCGTTAAAAATTTATCGGTGTTTTCAGCGTTTCTGTCAGCTTCTTTCTTTATGCCTTCCAATATTTCGGCAAGTTCTTCAATTGTTTGTGCCATTTTAAAATTTTCCCTATATAACCTACAATATAATTTTAACAGAACCAAAAAAAATATAGCAAAAATATTAAGTTACTTTATTAAAATTGTAAAGATTATATAAGGTTACTTTTAAAGAAATTAATTAGTGATACAATTATGGTATGAAAAATTACATAGTAATAGATGATACAAGATGCAAAGCATGTTATTTATGTGTAAACGAATGTCCGAGAAAACTTATAAAAGTAAGTAATAAAACAAACAAACTCGGTGACAGAATTGTAGAGTTTGATGATAAAGACGGGGCATGTCTTGGATGTGCTATGTGCGCGACAAGATGTCCTGATATGGCAATCACAGAGGTGCATAGGGGATAATGGAACTGGTAACCGATAAAAAGATTTTGACAAAAGGAAATTATGCGATAGCAAACGCTGCCGTTATGGCGGGTTGTGAATGCTATTTCGGATATCCGATTACGCCGCAAAGTGAAATCGGCGAGTTTATGAGCGGCAAAATGCAGGAATTAAAAAGGGCTTATGTTTCGGCAGAAAGTGAATTGGCAGCGATAAATATGGTGATAGGTGCCTGTTCAACCGGCAAAAAAGCCATGACATCATCTTCATCGTGCGCGGTCGCTTTAATGCAGGAAGGGCTTTCTTATGCCGCATCGGATGAATTGCCCGTTGTTTTGGTAAGCGTTATGAGAGGCGGGCCGGGGCTTGGAAACATTTATCCTTCACAAGGTGATTATTTTCAAGCAACCAAAGGCGGCGGCGACGGAGATTACAAACTCATCGTCCTTGCACCGTCAACGGTTCAGGAATGCGCTGATTTAACGTACAAAGCCTTTTATCTTGCCCATAAATACAAAAACCCGACGGTTTTATTGGCGGACGGTATGCTCGGGCAGATGATGGAACCCGTTGTGTTTAAAGATTACCCGTACCCCAAAGTTGACAATTCTTCGTGGGCATTAGATGGCGCAAATAACCGTGACGGAAGAATTATCCGCTCTTACGCACCATCGGCTCACAATCAGTGCGAATTTTTGCAAAAACTTCATCAAAAATACAAACTTATTGAAGAAAATGAAACCGAATGGGAAGAAATCGGAACGGATGATGCCGACGTTATTTTGGTAAGCTTTGGCAGTACCGCAAGAAATGCCAAAATCGCCGCTAAAATGTGCAGAGAAAAAGGCTTAAAAGTCGGTGTACTCAGACCGATTACGCTTTTCCCGTTCCCGTCAAAAAGGTTGAGTGAACTTTCTAAACAGGGCAAAAAGTTTATTTCGGTCGAAGTAAATATGGGTCAGATGATAAACGATGTTAAATTGGCGGTAAAAGATGATGTTAAACTAATCAATAAGCCCGTCGGAATTCCGCCCGCACCGGTTGAGATTGTAAAACAGATTGAGGAATACTATGCAAGTTTTTAAAATACCCGAAGTTTTCAGAGAAGATATGAAATACACATTTTGTCCGGGCTGTGACCATGGTGTTGCGGTAAGACTTGTTGCGGAAGTTTTGGACGAATTGGGCTTAAAAGAAGATACAATTGCCGTTGCATCGGTCGGATGTTCGGTTACTATATATGATTTTTTAAATTTGGATACGATTGAAGCGCCGCATGGCAGAGCATTAGCCGTTGCAACAGGGGTTAAACGGGCAAAACCCGATAAATTTGTTTTTACCTATCAAGGTGACGGCGATTTTGCATCAATCGGCTTGGCAGAAAGCATGCACTCGGCACTTCGGGGCGAAAACCTGACCGCTATTTGCATAAATAATACAACATACGGCATGACGGGCGGTCAATTAGGGCCTACAACATTGATGGGGCAGGTTACAACTACATCTCCTATGGGAAGAAATGCCGAATATTACGGTTATCCGATAAAAATTACCGAGCATGTCGCACTTTGCGACGGAACAGCTTATGCCGCAAGAGTTTCACTTGATACGGTAGCAAATATTAAAAAAGCAAAAGAAGCGATTAAAAGCGCATTTGATGTTCAATTAAAGGGTTTAGGGTTCGGGTTTGTTGAGATATTATCAACGTGTCCGACAAATTGGCGTATGACACCCGAAAAGGCTCACGAAAGAGTAAGAAACGAAATGATGCCAGTATTTAAACCCGGTGTGTATAAAGATATAAGAGGATAATTTATGGAAAAAATATTTTTAATAGCCGGATTTGGCGGACAAGGCGTATTGTTGGCGGGTGAAGTTCTTGCCAATGCCTTTATGCTGGCAGATAAAAACGTTACGTGGTATCCGTCTTACGGTGCTGAAATGCGCGGAGGAACGGTTAACTGCTCGGTTACAATGTCTGATGAAGAAATCGGAAGCGTTCAAAGCTACAATTCGGATTATGTTATAGCGTTAAATCAAGCATCTTTTGACAGGTTCTTGCCGGGGGTAAGAAAAGGCGGAACAATTATTGTTAATACTTCGCTTGCCGTTGAGGCAAAACCGCGTGATGATGTTAAGTATGTTTTTGCGCCGTTGACGAGTCTCGCGGAAGAAAAATTAGGTAATGTAAAAATGACTAATATAATTGCATTAGGCTTGCTTGCAAAATCAAGCGGGCTTATAAGTCTTGATGAGCTTGAAAAAGCGCTTGAAACGGTCATTCCGCCACATAGAAAAAATCTTTTACCGCTGAATAAGTCTGCGTTGGAAATGGGCTATAAGTATGATTTATTGCCGATAAATTGTTAAAATCACCTAAAAAGTCGATTTAATATTTGTAAAAAAATATTATTCTCATGACAAAGAGGTCCGCAGTGAAAAAAGAACTTTTAATAAAAGAAAAAGAAATGCAGCTTGCAAAGTTAAAACCCCATATTGAAAAAAGCTCGGTATGCGCAGAGCTTTATAATAAAGTCGTTTTGGAAAAAGCCATCCTAAAAAAAGAGCTTGAAGATGCTAAGAGAAATATAATAGCCGAAAGTATAAAAAGTTTTATTCCGCGGAAGAAAACTTTAATTTGCGATTATTTTAAAAGTAAATAATGTATGTTAATGCTTGACAAGTTAAGCAAAAATATATATAATGTACGTATGAAGAATGAATGGCTGAAAACACAGAGTATAAGAGGAATTAAGGAGGCTACCCCCCCCCC
>CANQML010000140.1 GCA_947624935.1 Candidatus Gastranaerophilales bacterium | reverse complement strand
ATCATATCCGTCAAAAAATTCAAATACCCTGTTGTATACGGATCTGACTGTTTTGTTATAGTTCAAATCCGAAATTTGCTCGCGATACCGCTCGTTCCATTCCTCGGCGACTTCTTTGAATGTCTTTCCCCTTTCCTCTTTTTCCGAATAGGCTAATATTTGCCGCTGTATATCTTTTTCGGCTTTTTTCTCTGTCGGCTCGGAGCTGTAAAAGTAAATGCGCTTATCGTGCAGTGTGACTACTTTGCAGAACCGACCGTCCTTTCGTTTTTTCACAAAAATCACTCCTTTTTTCGCTGTTCGTCAAAAAGGTATTGCAAAATTAGAGTGAATGTGATACAATAGTATTGGCTTTTGAGTGTATCACAAAACACTCCTTCCGCTGCATATCAGCGCAAGCGGATAAACTTCTTTTTTGGCTTTTTGGGTTTTGTAATACGCGGTATTTGTTTGGTTTTATACACGTATATATATGATCCATGCTCCGGTGCGCGCGGTTGGTTCTTTTCCGCGCCGCCGGACGAGCCGATAAAGACCCCGAAGCACGCGGACGACAGCCCGCAGCCTACAAGCAGACCGCAAATAAATTTCTTCATATTTATCACCCCCTTTCACAAATATAGATATTTATGAAATGTATTTTGAAAGAGTTTCTATTAACTCTTTATTTTTTTGTGAATCCGTAAGAATATCCTCAAACGGAACTTTGTATTTCTGTTGTATAAAAACCATTTTCATAAAATCCCTTGCGTCTTTTTCGGGTAGTTTGTCAATAGTCTTACATACGTCGTCAATGCTCATACCGAGCATTTTTATGTATTTGTTTGCTGTAATCATGTGGATCTCCTTTCATTGTGTGACTGTTTCCGGTTTGAAAATAGCCTAAACTGATAATTGTATAATGTCTGTTTCTTCGATGACGTTCATATTTTCATCTAACAGATAAAAGCTGAAATCTATATCAGATATATCTGCAACGCTGTTTATATTCAAATTATTGGAAAATACTATAAATGGCTGCTTTGATGCGTTGCCCGGCTGTATTTCCATTGGAACGCCGCTGCCTATCATTGTTGACATTCCATTTACAGACGCGTTATTTAACGATACTGTAATTTTCTGTGTAGACTTGTTTTCCACCCGTAATTGCAAATAAAACGCGCCTTGTATAGCGTCCTGTTCTATTAACTTTACGAAGTAAGCCTTAATATAGGAGTCCTCGAAAATGAGAGTTTCATTATCGGTGACCTCGTTTTTTGTATCGGTATTTGTCGTTTGGCTGTATGTATCATCATTCAATATATATTTTACCGTATAAAAACAACCAATTATGGCTGCAAATACTATAAAAATCGATAATATTTGCGCAATTTGATTATTATTCGTTCTTGTAGCTCCACAATGCGGACAGGTTTTTGCAGACTTTGCTATATCACCATTGCATACTTTACACTTTGTCATTTTGCTTTTTCTGACGCTTTCTTCGTATCGTCTTTTGTTTTCGTTGCGCCATTCCATAAAACCCATGCGGCAATCCTCCCATATATGAATTATTATACTTTCCACGTATATTTGCAGTTTTAACACACTGTTGTTGTATGATTTATTGTTTTATTGGTATTAAAACCTATTTATATAACATCACTTTGGAAAGCTACAGCTTTTCCCAAAATTCTTATACTATTTAATTCCTCACCAATATATACAAGCGGTTTATATTTTGCATTCTCAGGTGATAAAATTATTTTATTTTCGCCACGTTCATAATAAACGCGCTTTAATGTTGCTTCATCATCAATAATAACTGCTGCGATTTCTCCATTTTCTACCATAGGTTGCTCGCGGATAAATACAATATCACCATCAAGAATACGAGCATTTATCATACTGTCACCGTGTGCTTTTAGGCAAAAATCCGCCTTTATATCTGTTCCGACCTCTACGTAACTTTCTCTATCTTCCTCGGCAAAAATTGGGGTTCCACAAGCTATTTCGCCTAACAGAGGAATTTTGTGTTTTTTTATTGGATAAATATTATCATACGCTATAAAGTCGTTATTAAATTTATGGGTAGCACTGTTTTTCGCTTCGCGGTCAAGGAGATAATCAACGGATACGTTAAAATAATCAGCAATCCGAGTTATTATATCGGGCGATGGTATAACCGGCTTTGTAGGTGATTCGTATTTCCCCACGCTTGAACGCTCCACGCCGATTATCTCGGCAAGCTGTTCTTGTGTTATTTTGTTGACTTTTCTTAATTCTTTTAGTTTTGTGTTCAGCATGGCGCATATCTCCTTTCATTATTTATAATATAGTGAATTATTTTCACAATGTCAATAGTTTCTGAAAAATTTTCACAAAAACTGTTGACAACAGAAAAACAATAGTGTATAATGTGAATATAGTTCAGAAAAGATGTGAATAAAAAGAAGAAAAAACGCCTATCGGCGTTAGGGAGGGAAGAACGGTTTTACTATATCAGATTAAAATAGTAAGTCTGGCTGTTGTATTTATAGCAGCAACTATCGGAATATGTATTATGCGGAAATTAACATCATGTGCAGTATGTGTGATTTATAGCGTATATGTTAGTTGCATATGTATAATACTCGCGCTGTTTATCTCAACTCTTTGAGGTCGTTACGCATAGAACGATTAAGAGCAATGTATGCTTGCCAATAGCGTTTATCCGCGCCTACATCGGCTGTGCCTTCGGCAATAATGTTATTTAAAATATCTAAAAGTTTTCTTGTATCATCGCTGCATACAAGGTAAACCTTAGAAAGAATTTGCCGGAGTTTTACACATATATCTTTATCGGCAAATGCGTTAAGAGAAAATGTCAGAGGCATATAATCAAGGAACTCTTGATAAATTTCAAGACGCGTTTGAGATATAAAAGATATTTTCTGCAATTCCAGTTGATGTTTATTATTTATGACAACTGTAATTAATGGAACTATTACAGCGGTCAGGGCTACAACTGCGGAAACGACAGCGGCTAATATTTCGATAGACATTATAATCAGCTCTTTCTTCTTGATATGTCGCCCACTGACAAAAACGCGAGACGCACCCTCGCGTATTGCGGTATCATCACCTTTCTTTGTCATATCAGGCTGACAATATTCTACCACAAGGTGGGCGGCATTTCAAGGAGAAAGAGTGAAAAAGTTTCAACATAACGGAGGTGATAAGATTGAACGCAATTAAGATCATGCGGGAAAAGGCTAATTTGACGCAAATGCAGCTTGCGGAAAAGATAAACATTGACCGTTCAACGGTTGCGAAATGGGAAACCGGCGAGGCTTTACCAAGAGCGGACAAGCTGCCGATTTTGGCAGGGGCGCTCGGGTGTAAGATTGATGATTTGTTTGATGTGGCATAGGAGGTGAGAAAAATGATACACGAGTTAAAAATTTATACAGGACATTTTGAGCAATTAATGTCGGGATGTAAGTCGTTCGAAATACTCAAAAATGATAGGGGTTTTATGGCGGGCGACTATCTCGCACTGAATGAGTGGGACACGGATTCGGGATATACGGGAAGGTGCTGTTTGGTGCAGATAATGAACACGGAATCGGGTACGAAATATTTTTTAAAGAACGGTTATGACGCAATGTCAATTATTCCGCAAAAAATATCACCAATGGTATATCTCAACGAACTTAAGCCGCCGGTATATGATAGAGGCGCAGACAAGATATTGCGAAGAAAACGCCAGAAACAGACGCGTCATACGAGGTGAAGAACAGTGAACATAAATTTTACCGTAGGAAATGTCAATTTTTCAAACTGCTTATCCGATACACAGTTTAAAATAACGGCTGAATCGTCAAAGCCGGAAAAGGCGCAGGAAATATCAATAGTCAGATGCGATAATCGTTACGTTGTCATTATTGACAAGCGTGTTATAAAGGATGTTTCGGATTTCAAAATAACAACCTCGGCTGATGGAACAACAGAACTTATTATACACATAAAAACAAAATCTGATGTGGTTAGATGTGACTTATCAACTGTATAATGGAGAAACAAGCATGAAGCATGAGATAGACAAGCTGAAAGGCACTATCGTTTTACTCTGGATATTGATACTGCTGAATGGCATTTCACTTATTCGGCACGAATTGAGAATACGTGAGTTAATGTCCGACACGAACCATGTGACGGTATATTACTTGATTTTAGGAGATGAAACTGATGGACAGATTAATGGTGATTGCGGTTATACTTTCGGGAATAGGCTTTGTAACGATTGCGGTTGCGGTATTCAGTTTGCAGGTTCAAATTAACAAGCTCAAGCTTGATTTACAGAGACATATTTTTGAAACCAACCGAATTGAAACCATGCGCAGAAAGCCGAGTAACAAGCCGCGTGATGGATTATTCCCATTTGATGAAATTAATACGCTCAAAAATCCGATAGAAACTATAAAGACTTCTGTAAATGAGATTATTAACAACGTTAAAAAATGAGAGGGAGTGATTATGATGCCGAGGGAGAAGCCTTCGTATCGGGATAATCTGGAGCTGATAATATCAAAGTTTCCAGATAAAACTTTATTAACGGTTACGGACGTAGCGAAGTTTTGCGGGATCAGCAGGGCGGTGGCGAAAAAGCTGTTTTCGTTCGACGCGCCGAAGAATTATATTTCCGTCGCGAAACTGGCGCGGGAAATGTCATAGAAAGAAGGTGAGATTATGTTAGAAGTGTTTACATTATGTGCGGTGGCGGCGGCTTATGCGGGGGCTTGTTTGGTCGGCATGGTGCTGTGGGAGCGGCATAAGAGGATCAAGCGGCGGTGGAAAATACACGCGGAGCGGCGGGCGAAGGAGCTCGCGGAGAATGATGCGGCTTTTCAGGCGCGGCTCGTACGGCAGGTGTGGTATTTGGAAGCGCAGAACCGCAAGCTGGAGAAGGCGAAGAATGCGGGCATTGTAAATGTCAAGGGCATGGGTAAGGTTAGGATTTCG
>CANQML010000139.1 GCA_947624935.1 Candidatus Gastranaerophilales bacterium | reverse complement strand
AAAAAAATAACAAAAATTTGAAAAATTTGGTATAATTGTATGAGGATGGAAAAGAAATTTAGAGTACTTTTTGAGAATTTATGTTGTTCGCAATGCAAAAGCGGTTTTGACGAAAATTCGTTTGAAATCAAGCGCAAAGAGGACGGGCTTTTGGTAACTCATCTTACGTGTCAAAATTGCGGAAAGAGTTTTGGCATAGCATTTGTCGGCGTATCAAATTTTGACGTGAAAGAGCCGTTAGAAATTGATCCCGAGCCGATAAGCTACGACGATGTAATTGATGCCCACAGATTTATAAAAAATCTTGACGAAAATTGGAAAAATTACTTAAAAAAGTATACCGACGATAGCCGCTGACATATAGCAGGTTAAAGTTCCGCAAATAAGTGCGCGAAGCCCGAGCCTTGCAAGGTTTTTGCGCTGGTTTGGCGCAAGTTCGCCTATGCCGCCAAGTTGTATCGCAATTGAACCGAAATTACCAAAACTGCACAGCGCAAAACTTGCAATCAAAAAGCTTTTCTCCGAAAGCGCCTGTGGCAAATTCATTAAATCAATATATGCAACCATTTCGTTTAAGACAAGCTTTGTCCCCATTAAACTTCCAACAGTTGTCGCTTCATGTAGCGGAACGCCGATAAGAAAGGCAAATATCGCAAAAATTTGTCCTAAAATCATCTTCAAAGAAAGATGCGCCAAATCCATTCCGATAAAAGTATTTATATGCAAATATTTGACGATAAGCATTCCAAATCCGCCCAAAATCCAATCAATAAATGCAACAAGCGCCACAAGTGCCAAAATCATTGCGGTAACATTAATTGCAACCTTCATACCCTCTGACGCACCCGCTGATATTGCATCGATTACATTTGCGTGCGTTCTTCTTCTGCGGCTGAACGTGACTTTAAAATCCTCGCCGGTTTCTGTCGTATTGACTTCGGGGTAAACAATCTTTGATATAACAAGTGCACCCGGCGCCGCCATAATTGATGATGCGAGCAAATATTGAGCCGGAATGCCCAAAGCTATATAAATCGGCATAATAGCTCCCGAAATACATGCCATACTTCCCACCATTGACGCCAAAAGCTCTGAACGGGTAAGCCTTGCAAGATAGGGTTTAATCATTATTTGTGCAACAATTTGTCCGACAAACGCGCTTGCAACATTTGATAACGCCTCAGCCCCCGATACCGACATCAGTTTATTCATACCCTTCCCGAGTACCGCCACAACCCTTTGCATTATGCCGTAATAGTAAAGAATATTCACCAAAATCATCATAAAAATTATTGAACATATAAGCTGCAGCGTAAATATCTGACCGTCAAAAATCACATTCCACTTGTCACTGATAAGTCCGCCAAACACGAATTTGCCGCCAACATATGCAAAATCAAGAATTTTTTGGATAAATAAACCAATCAGCATAAAAAGCTTTCGTCCAAAAGGTACTTTAAAAACGAAAACAGCAAGCAAAATCTGTAGTATAAACCCCGTTACGACCGTTTTGTAATTGATAGCCTTTCGGTTATTGGACATCCAAAAAGCGAGTGCAAAAATAAATATTATGCCGAAAATTCCAAAAAATCTTTCCATCTTAACCCTTTCAACATCATTATATAAAAAACAAGGAGTAAATACTCCTTGTTTTCATAAAATGTGATAAAAGTTTACGCAGCCGTTGCAATGTCCTTAAGTTTATCTCTGTCAAATCCGAGTTTATCGGTATATTCATAGATAGGACCTTGTTTATCCGGTCTTGCCCAACTGAAATCAACATTCAAATCGTTCATAATCATTTGTTGATATTTTTCGGGCTCATTGTAGTACATCTTCAATGCTCTGACAATTGTTTCATAGAGCGATTGTGCGTTAATTTCAGGCGCTAAGAAACCTGTTTTACCGTCTTCAATAGTATCGGGGTATCCGCCCGTATTTGTCGCGATTATCGGAGTACCTTTTGCAAAACATTCACCTTGAGTTAACCCGCAAGGCTCAAAGGTCGAAGGCGCTACAAAATAAGTACATGACGACATCAAAGCCGGATTAGGCATATTGCCTTTAAGCCCTATTACTCTGTTTAATACTTCCGGCTTTGTTCGTTTTTCCTGCTCTGTAGGCTCAGGTTTATTCTCCTTATTGGAAGGAAAGGGATTTACAAAAGCGTTCAAATTTTCAAGTGGATCCTTTTCTTCCGGCGGTCCGCCAATGATGAAATACGGTTTCGGTTTGTCACCAAAATCATTTTCCCAATTATCAAATAATTTAACTATCGCCCCATTTAAAATTTCAACCCCTTTTTGTCCGGTCAATCTGTGTGCAAATGCAAGCAGCGGAGTCTTGACAAAATCTTCTTTTTCAATGTTGAGCTTTTGATTATTAATCAACGAAGGCTTATCCAGCGTTCCGTCAAGAATCGGTTTTACAAACATGTCATAGAATTTCGCTTTATTTTTTCCGCGCAATTCCATAATTTTATTAATATCGGTATTTTTGTCATAAGTTTCTAAAACAAGATCCTGAACATAGTTGTTTTTTGAAACTGCCGCCATATTGTGTTTTACCAAATCCGTACCGTTAATGATACCTTCAATCGTGCCGGTGCTTTTCTTTACTTGCAAAAGCGGCATACAAATATGCGATTTAGTTGCATCATTTACAATCTCATTTGCGTAATTTTTGGAAACAGGCACAAACCAATCACTAAGCGCAATACCATGATAGAGCGGATTGAAGTGTTTATCTGCCGTTGTACGTTTTAAAAGTACGGTATTGCACAAATCTTCATTTTTAATACCGCTGTGCGCATTTTCCACTATACCCATAGCAAATTTATCATAAAGAGTATTTATAATATTTTGTGTAACGTTGTTATTTGCGATGATAGTTCCGTTTGAGTCGTTAGATCGACCTTGTAAGCCAAGGTTATGCCCTATCATCAATATCGGCATATTGGTTAATGCATCAAACATTTCATCTCCGATTTCATTGTAATTGTATTCCATAGCGGCTTTGTATCTCAAAAGACCGGCCACCGGAGCAGAATGCCAATCATTCAAAATCAGTGAATTAGGTGCTTTTAATTCATAATATGCGGGGTATTTTATTAAAGTAATCGGATCGGGTTTATTACCGTTATTGTCATTTAGAGCATCACTTACTTTAACTTTTAGCAAGGTATAAACTGCTTTTGAAAACAGAGCAAACTTTTCGGGTTCATCCGCGTGTGAAGTATTTTCGTAAATTGCGCCTTTAAAACTTTTATTTCTTACAAATATGAGTTGTTTATTGCCGTCTTTGTGAAGATAAAATTCAACCTTTTGCGGAGTAAGTTTTCCGCCTTTACATACATCTACATCCGTTTCGGCAAGCTTTGTAAGATTATAAACTTTCTTATCGTATTTGTATTGTGCGGTTACACCGTCGTCTGATTTTACAAAATTTGAAACGCCGTTAGTTTCGTACATCGGAATAAATACAGGATTATCTATACCCAGTTTTGTAAAGTTATCCTGCAAATCAACGGGGACATCACCCAAACCGCCCGTTTTTATGGGTTTAAATTCAGCGGTTAAAGCCCACGTTGAGGTGAGTTTGTCTTTGTATTTTTCTTTGTATGCTTTAATACTTTTAAGCGTGTCATCTGCACTACGTGAAAGTCGTATTATAGCGGCATTATTAATAGCCTTCATTGCAGCATCTGTTCTTTGATTGTTAATTTTCTTTTCCCAATCGTGATACTGCATAATGTTCAAATCATAATATTTTTTGAAAAATTTACTTTCTTCGGGTTTTATACCTGATACGGACACACTCATAGCCTCATCGGCTCTGTTTCTTGCATCATTAACTCTCGCATCCATAGACTCTGCCGTTGCTTTTGCATTAGAGGCATCAGATACAGCCTGACTAACTTTTGAATCAAGTCCTTTTGATAGGTCTAAAGCCTTTTGGGGATTATCAACTATATTTGTTGAAACGTTGCGAGCTTCGTTGATATCGTCGTCAGTATATCCCATTTTTTTGAGTTCATCGCGGTTATGGTTTATAAATTCACCAATACCGACGCCGGTGCCAATTCCCAAAAGAACGCTGACTAAGCTTGTTTTACCCGAAACAAGCTTTTGAGGAGAGTTGTTTAATGTATCGTTTAATTTTTCAATATTCAATTTCCCAAGTTTTTCGGTCAGTTCATTGATGGTATTTTGAAGTTTACCGATAGCTTTCGTGTTTGAGCGCCTTGTGAGAAGATAAGTTGTGGGAACAGTTAATACAGACAGCGCGAGTGCTGCAGGCGCGATGTATTTATCAATGGATTTAGGCACAGCTTTCGAAGCAACTTGCGGTGCAGGTTGCAAAACAGGCTGCTTAACAACTTGTTGTTCAGCTTCAACAGGCGCAGTATTGGAACGTAAAGTCGTGCTTGGGGGGGGGGGAGCTACGACCTGTTGATTTACCTTACTAAATGTACTTAATAAATTAGTACTGCTTTTGAAAGAAATTTTTTGAACCGTCGACATATAATATACTCCTTAATGCTCATATAAGACTCGTAAAAAAATATTTTGCTACCTGAAAACAAAAAAATTAACAAATTGTAACACTAACATGCTTATTATTGCACCATCAAAGTTTTGTGTCAAATATTTGACAATATTTAAAATTAGGTCATATTGTTGGTGTGAACGCATCAAAGGAAGAAATTTTCATACTGTATAAAATTGACCCGTATCAATCAGAGCGTGTTGTAAAAGGGTTTTACAAATCGCAGGTTAAGGCACTGGAATTTAAAAGATATTTAGAAAAGCGAAACGGGATAAAGCGCAGCAAAGGTGAGGATGTGAGCGAATACATAATCGAACGGGCAAGGGTGTATATAGAATTAAATTAATGTTTTTAAAGCTTTCGTATTTGATATTGACACTCTGCAAAAAATTTACTATAATGGACGGGTAGTAAAAAAATGGAGGATACTAAAATGATTTTGAAACAGAGAACCTTTAACAGGG
>CANQML010000138.1 GCA_947624935.1 Candidatus Gastranaerophilales bacterium | reverse complement strand
GATAAGAAAATCGGAATTAATAACAGAATTTATACATCTGTTAATTTCACTTTTTTCAACGCCCAAAGCTTCAGCCAAAAGTTTCATATCGCCTTGTTTGGTAAAAGAGTTTTTAAGCGGACGGAAACGAATGAGCGGTCGATTTTTTAACATTTGTTCCAATTCTTTTTTCGTTATGTTTTCTGTCGAAACATGTTTTAATATATGCGCATTGTTTTTTAAAAACTCGACTTTTTGCTTGTTTGAAAGTTTATTTGATGTAAGAATTTTGTGAAGCTCAAATGCATCAATAGAATTTATCGCAGAAATTTTACTCATAAGTGAATTTTATCATAAAAATTTCTGTTTAACCGATAATAATTAGTGGCATAACACATATATATTTTTTAGCCCGCAGGTCAACAAAATGTCAAAACTTGAAGGGATAGTCCTCAAGTATCAAAAAATAAACTTTCTCCCTCGCCCCGACGAATTGACCTTCGTGTGGGAGAGGGAGGGAGCGTAGCGACGGGGTGAGGGGGCTCTCGCCGTTGCGGTATACGTCATTACGAGGAGCGACAGCGACGTAGTAATCGCATTTCGTTGGATTTTACCAGCCTTGCGATTGCGACGCTCGTTACACTCGCTCGCAATGACATATATGTCAAAACTTGAAAGGATAATCATCCGGTATTTTCCAACCGTTACGGCGGATGACTTCGGTACAAAACATTCCTTCTGCTGTTTTATTACAACCTATATCTTTGTTAGTATATAAACTTGCTTCTTTACCGTCCCAATTCACTAAATACGGCTCTACGCCCTTGTTTTTATGGTATTTAAACCTTTCGTGGCTTTCATTGGGCCAAAAACCAAACCTGAAAATTTTGCTAATATAATCAGGGGTATCAACATTATCAGATGTGCAATCTTTTTCAAATGGACAAAAGTAGAAGTGCCCGCCATAAGTATCATGATGATACATATCAAATACAAATACACTTCCGTCAGACAAATACACTCGCTTAAATTTTCGGTCACCACCTGTTAGTACAAAATTATTTATGGTTTCTTCTTTTGTATATTTCATATAGGGTTTTAAATACTTATCCCATAGTACATCAACATCATCAACCATCCACCCGGTTTTGTTCCCATAATCAATTTCTGCTAAACTTATTGCTTGATTTATTGTTGAATAAAATTTTACCAGTCGGGTTTCAACGACTTTTTTCTTGTAGCTTTGAACAAGGTTTGGGATAGTCATGGCGGCTACAATGCCGATGACGCCGAGGGCTATCAGGACTTCTGCCAAGGTAAAGGCGGCACGTTTTAAAGCGAATAAGCGAATAGGCGAATAAGCGAATAAGTTCTTTACATTAATTAACCTCTGTGGAGTGCCACTATTATTGTGACATGCCCCCTCACCCCGACGAATTGACCTTCGTGCGGGAGAGGGTTGGGGTGAGGGGTTTTGGCTGTCAATGCTGACATTGACCCCGCCCCTGTGGTTGTAGCTCGCTTCGCTCACACAACCACTTCCCCGCCCGCAAGGGGTGGGGATTGCGTCACGACTACCGTTTTGTTTTGTTACTTTTTCATTTACTAATTCTTTTGTCATATTATTACCCTTTCTTTTATATTTTACTGTTGGCTAATGCCAACCTACATTTTTTAAGTCGTTAAGACGTTAAGTCTTTAAGTCGATAAGTTCTTTACATTAAGCAGGCTTGGTAAAACACCATGACTTTGCGATTGCGACGCTCCGCTCGCAATGACATGACCCCCCACCCCAGCCCTCCCCCTCAGGTGGGGAGGGAGTGTGTTTAACTCATTTACTAATTCTTTTTCATTGTTCTTTGTTCTCATTTTTCTTTCTCCTATGTTTGTACATCTATTTCAGTTTATATTCTGTTTCGCACTTATTCGCTTATTGGCTTATTCGCTTATTCACTTTGAATGCAAGCGAGCAAGATTTCGCAACCTTTCCCGCACACCAATTCCGCTTCCTACACAATCGTAGCAAGCGTTTTAAACCTATAAATTCGCCGAAACTCACTCTATGAGCATTGGGGGGGGGGGGTAGCCACCTTAATTCCTCTCATACTCTGTGTTTTCAGCGTTTCTCTTTCCATACGTACATTATATACATTTTTTCAAATCTTGTCAAGGGGTAAAAAAAACTCCCTTTCGGGAGCTTTTTTAGTCTTGCGGAATTGTTATTATATAATAATCACCTTTACGCTCTTTGGTTATTTTGTTTAAATCGACATCATCATCAAACATGTAACTTTGCGTAAATTCAACAAGTGATTTTTTATCTCCAAAACCGCTTATTTTAGCTGCTCTTACGGTCAGCACATTTCCGTTTGTTTTTACGTCAACATTTTTTTCGCTGTCGTTTAACGGTACCAAATCAACCAAAACCCTGTAGCCCTTATCGGTTTCTTCAAGTCGGATAAGTCTGCTTGCTCTGTCCTCCAACTGCTGACCTTTTACATAAGCTCTTTTGAAGTTTTTCTCCATTTGGCGGTCGCTTCTTTCCATCGCTTTGTCAATTCTTCTCATCTGATGTACAGGGTCAAGCATTGATTTAAAATACCAATCCGTTACAAAGTAAAACGCCAAAAATGCACCCAAAAGACACATTAAAGCATGCAAAATGTGTTTCCACACAGGATGTTTTTCTAACTTACAATAGTTATTGTGCTCCTGATTTTCGTAATTTTCGTCCATAATATTCTCCTTTCATTATCTATTATTATTAAAATTTTAATATTTTGTCCATAACCCAATCGGGTTAGTTGCAAATACACTATGATATGTTAAAATACACTGTGAGGACAAAATATGGCAAAAATTTTGGTTACAATTCCTGATGAGTTTTTAAGCAAAGTGGACGGGCTTGCTTTAACCGAAAACAGGTCAAGAAGTGAACTTATAAGAGAGGCTTTGAGAAACTATATCCGAAAAACCACAACATCAAATTCCAAAAACGCAGCAAAAAACGCAGAAACTTTAGAAAATCTTATCGGTTAAACTCTTTCATAAATGTTTCAACCCATTTTACAAGCTGTGAAATCTCGTAAGGTTTGGGCAAATACAAATCCGCCCCGCAATTTAACACGGTCTCTTTATCGTGAAAAACTGACGTCACAATGACTTTTGATGTGCCGTTTTTCAATTTTTTGCACAAATCAAGCCCGTTTTCACCCGAATCCAAAATGATTACCGCCGGTGAATCCTCTTTTTCAACAAGTTCATAACCTTGAAGTTTCAATATCGTTCTCAATAAAAGCTCCATAGCCTCGTCATTTTCAATAACGCTTATTTTTCGGTTGTATTCTTTTTTTAAAACAGAATCGGGAGCGCTGATTTTCGGGCGTTCTATCAAATAATTTGAGCGCATAGATATGCGGGCAAGGTTAGTTGTATGTACAAGCGCATTTATAATCTCGGATATATCGTTAAATTTGTTGTATTCGTTTGTCACAACTCCGATTGTAGTCCGTACAAAATCTGACCTGCGTCCAGCAAGTTCATCTCCCTGCAAAATTATATAGCCACGTTCAATATCCGCTTTGGAGTAAAATTTCGGCGCAACAGATTCAAACGCAAAAGTCAAAAAGTTTGCTAACTTGTCCGCCTTATACAAATCCGTTACAAGTAAAAATTCATTGTCCGAAATCGTTCCTAAATAATCTTTTTCACCCAGAGCCGATTGTATTATCGCCAAAAACGTCTGAATAAGTTTGTCTGATGCAAGCTCTGTGTATGATTCTTTGTAATTTTCAAAATTGTCTATGGTTATAAGCATAACTGCCCATGGACTTTCAGACTTTATAACCCGCTTTAGCGCTCTGAGCGTATAATTTTTGTTCGGCAAAAGTTTTTTATCGTCCAAATTGGATTCCAATTCACGCCTCAAATGAGCCTTGATACGAACAGCAAATTCTTCCAAATTAACAGGCTCACTAATAAAATCGTCTGCGCCGCTTTCTAATACATCAAGTCTGTCTTGAACATCGGCGGATTTTGATAGCGCGACAATTACAGGGCGCATGCTGTATGTCAAAGCACGAATTTTTTTGCAATAATCGGTTAAATCGTTGTCTATGCTATCGGATATTATTATCAAATCTGGTTCTGTGTCTTGAATGGTTTTCATCGCCGACATCAAATCCTTTGAAACAATCACGGCATTGTCTTTATTTTCCAAAAGTTTTTTGTACTTGGTCGAAAGCTCAAGCCTTTTATCTATCAATAAAGTTACCGTGCGCATTTTGCCCTCGCCTGTTCTTCAACCGATTTTACGGGCATTAATACTTCAAACACCGTTTCGCCCCCGCCTGATGCGACGGTAATTTTTCCGCCCATTTTTTCAGTCAAATTCTTTGTTATATAAAGCCCCAGACCGCTTCCTTGAACTTTTCGCGTTAAAGGATTATCTATTCTTGAAAATTTTGTAAAAATCCGATTGTAATTTTCGGGCAAAATTCCTATCCCTGTGTCAATAACCTTTATCGAAACAAATTCGCCCGCAGGTGAAACTTTTACCGTAACAGTTGTGTTATCATCAGAATATTTTGCGGCATTTTCAATCAAATTCATCATTATTTGTTGGAATTTGTCTTTGTCAATAACGATTTCAGGCGTGTTTTCATTGTAATCAAATACAAACTTGTGGGTTTTGTAAGTATTTTTGATAATTGCAATAACGGGTTCAACAAGCGGTTTTATGTTGGCGCTTTTAAAAACAAAATCGTCTTTTTCCTCTTGCATTTTTGTAACCGAAAGCATATTCTCAACAAGATTAATAAGTCTGTTTGACTGATCCTCGATGATTTTCAAGAACTTTTTTTTGGTTTCGTCGTCGAGCTTATCCCATGAATTGAGCATAGTCTGCGAAAACCCTCTGATAGATGTCAAAGGCGTTCTTAATTCGTGGCTGACCGTTGATATAAAATCGTTATCCATAATTTGATTATAACAGATTTTTTTAAGTTTTATTCAAAAATTAACAATTAATTTATGTGTTTT
>CANQML010000137.1 GCA_947624935.1 Candidatus Gastranaerophilales bacterium | reverse complement strand
GAGCCCCTTAATCTCTCTTATACTCTGTGTTTCAAGCATTCCATTTTCCATACGTACATTATATACATTTTACCAAATCTTGTCAAGCATTCATTTAATCTACATCACATTAATGATATTTTTGCATTTCCTCTTTTTAGTTGATGAAGTTGTCTTAATATTGTTTAGAATGGAAATATGAGTTCGGATTTCGATTTTACATCCTACAACAATATAAAGCGGCTTTCTGAAGATGAGCTGGTTGAGCTTTGGGGCAAATATCTGGCTGACAAAAACGACAAATCGGCAAGAGATACGCTCATTGTGCAATATATTTATTTGATAAGATACGTTGTAGGACGTGTAAAAGTCACCCTGCCTTCGACAATTTCGTTGGAAGATATCGCAGGCTACGGAGTTGAAGGACTTATAAACGCTATCGAACGATATTCGCCGCAAAAAAACACCAGATTTGAAACTTATGCACTTATCCGTATAAGAGGCGCAATTTTAGACAAAATCCGCTCTCAAGACTTTTTGCCGAGAAGTATTAGACGTAAAATAAAAGTTGTAAAAGAGGCGCAAGAATATTTAAAACAAGAGCTTGGCAGGATGCCCACCACTCAGGAAATTGCAAACCAAGTGGATATGGAACCCGAAAAAATTAACCAGCTTTTGGCAGAAGACGTTACAATGACATCGCTTTACGACAAAAAAAGCAACTCTGAAGAAAGCACTGAAATAATCGACACTATTCAAGATACTAACAGACTTAATCCGTCGGAAGAAGCGGAAGAAAAAAATATTAAACAGGAATTGGAGAAGGCTTTGCAAAGATTACCGGAACGAGAACGAATTATAATGGTTCTCTATTATCAAGAAAACATGACGTTAAAAGAAATCGGGGAAACAATAGACATGTCAGAATCCCGAGTATGCCAGCTCCATGCTCAAGGAATTATGAAGTTGAAAAACATACTGAGCGAAAGTCGTTCTGAACGTTTGCGCCGCTCGATTGTTGCTTAACGGTCTTCATCATAATGCATTATAACAAAATCTATTCGGTTGCTCATTTTATCAGGTACAAGTTCGCCATAGCCGATTGAAACTAGCTTATTCGGGCTTATTTTTGAACATCGCATAAAATATTTTGCAATATTGTTTGCTCTTGCAAGCGACAATTCCCAATTCGTTTTAAAGCTTGATTTGTCGGGATTAATCCCGACGGAATGCCCTTCGATTACGCATACATAGTCAATTTCTTTTAAAGCTTCGGCTATTTCGTTAAGCGTGCATGTTCCGCTTTCTTTGATTTTATCCATATCCTCGTTAAAAAATATACTGTCGTCTAAACTCACTATAAGCCCTCTTGGCACATAAGTAAACGTCATGTTCTCTTTTACATGACGTGTAAAAATTTCTTGTGCCTTTTCCCTGCTTTCGTCCGCAAAAGCCGGCAATAAAAACCCAAGCAAAATAAACGCAATTATACAGTATAATTTCATCAATTAATTATTTAACAAAAAGTATAATCATCCATTACCTAAGGCTTTATTACCGACACAACGTATTTGTCGTTAAAATATTTATTTGCGCAATCCTTAATCATTTCGGGCGTAACTTTTTTAATTTCAAAGCGGATTCGCTCGTTAAAGTCAAATCCTAAACCGAGAATTGCATAATGTGCGTAATTTGTCGCCTGACGGCTGTTATCTTCCTGCGAAAACGCCCATTTACCAAAAAGATTATTTACAGCATTTTCAAGTTCTTCTTTCGATACCAAAATGTTTTTAATCTTGTCAATTTCTTCTTCAAAGCCTTTTAATGAAACGTCAATATTGTTAGGCTCGGTTGCGATATAGATTGAAAAAATTGAACATAATCTTGCAATATCATAAGAAGTTCTGACAACATAAGCCAGACCTTTTTTGTCACGAAGTTCCAAAAACAACCTTGAAGAAAGCCCCGAAGCGCCAAGTATAATGTTTAAAAGCGCAAGTGCGGGATAATCTTTTTCATCGGCATTTGCAGCAATCCAGCCTTGAATTATATGCGCTTGATTTACATCGGGTTTTGAAATTACTGTTTCTTTTTTTTCGTTCAAAACGGGTTTTTCATTGTCTACAAGCTCTGTAGAATTTGGCAAGTCAGACAACCTTTCATTAAGCGCAGATTTTACTTTTTCATAATCCAAATCGCCCACAAACGCTATGACTTTTTTGCTGTTATTGAAAAATGTCTTGTAACCCGCTATAACCTGCTCTTTTGTCAGGTTTTTTAAATTATTTTTGATAACGGTATTTGTGTAACCGTAATGGTGACCGTCATAAATTGTCTTGTAAAAATCATCAACAACTTTTGCCCGCGGAGAATCCAACTGCGCCTCGATTTCACCGTCAAGTTTTATACGCTCTTTTTCAAATTCTTCAAACGTGGAATTTTTGACAATATCTTCCAAAATTTCCATGGCTTTGTCAAAATCTTCGTTTAAGCATACAAACTTTATTTTGAGATAATCCAGTTTCAATTCGGTTGAAAATTCGATTGCATACCTATCAAGCTCGTTTGCAAGCTGTTCGGAGGTTCTGTTTTTTGTACCTTGCATCAAAAGCCTTGACATAAGCGTATAAACCCCGGGGTTTGGCACAGGATCATTTAATGACATGTTAAAACACAATGCCACGCGGGGTGTATCCGCATTTCTTTTATGTAAAAATTCTATATTATTTTTTAAACGTGTAATTTCCATATCTTTATTATAAATTAAATAATTTTTTCTTCAACTCCAAAGCTGTTTTTGTTCTTGCAAGCCCGCCCAGCGAACTTTCTTTCAAAGCGGGTGACATCAACTGCCCCGTTTGCTCCATCGCATCAACGATTTCATCAACGGGGATTTTGGTTTCAACACCTGCAAGCGCCATTTCGCAAGCGCACATTGCATGAATTGCCATAAACGGATTTCTTTTGACACAAGGGATTTCAACCAACCCGCAAACAGGGTCGCAAGTCAGCCCCAAAAGATTTTTCAAAGAAAGTCCGACCGCATTAACGATTTGTTTGGGATTTCCGCCCAAAAGCTGAACCGCAGCGGCAGCCGCCATCGCAGATGCCGTTCCGCACTCCGCCTGACAACCTGCAACAGCTCCGGCAAGTGCAACTTTGCCCGAGATAATTCTTCCGACTTCACCTGCCGTTAAAAGCGCATTGATTTGTTCTTCTTCACTTTTTTTAAATTCTTCCGCCAAAGCTAACAAAACCGAAGGCACTATCCCGCAAGAGCCTGCCGTCGGGCATGCCGCAATCTTCCCCATTCTGATATTTTCTTCACTTGTTGCAAGCGAATATTCAAGGATTTTTTCAAACACATGTCCGAAAATAGACGGATTTTTTGAGTAATATTTTTGCAATCTGTCGCAATCATCACCGCACATACCGCTCATTGACATGACGGTTGAATTTAAACCTGTTTTAACCGCCTCTTTCATCGCATGCAAGCTGTTTAAAGCGCATTTTCTAACGGTTTCAACGGGCACTTCACAGCTTTTCGCCTCAAATTCCTGCGCCGCTTTCCAAATTTCTTCGTTTTTATTCAGTAATTGTTCAAATGTGTACATTATTCATCCAATTTTTTTACGTATGTTACAAAATAAACTTTGTCCAATGCTTTTACATCAGACACTGTGCGGGCGTCTAACTCGCCGTCAATACTTATAACCATTGAGGCTTTCCCGCCTTTTGAATACCTGTCACAATGCAGGGTGGCTATGTTAATATTTTTTTGTTGGATAATCGTTGTGACTTTTGAAATCATGCCGGCAACATCATCATAAACCAGCACCAAAGTGTTATATTTGCCCGTTAATTCGACCTCAAAATCGTCAATCTTTCTAATTAAAACTTCGCCGGCGCCGATTGATTCGCCGTAAATTTTCATATCATCGAAAATAAAATCAACGGAATTAGGGTGTTTTTTAAAATTTTCCTCGTACTCAAATGCGTAATCAATATTTTCGACATGCTCAAAGACATCTTTAATGCGCCTGTCATCAACGCCAAACCCCATAACTCCCGCCAAAAGCCCTTTTTCTGTGCCATGACCTTTGCCGGTCAGGGCATAGGAATTATAAAGTCTGAACACGATTTTTTGAAAAGGTCGATTGTAGATATTTCGTGCCAAAAGCCCCAAGCGTACGGCACCGGCGGTGTGAGAGCTTGACGGCCCTATCATTATCGGGGATATAACATCAAAAATTGAGGTTTGTTTCATAGAAAAATTATAACATATTTACGTTTTGTAAAAAAATTTTTAACAAATAGCAAAAATCAAAGTGCAAATGTTTTTATAAATATGTGTGTAAGGAGTAGTATGTTTAGTCCGGAATTTATGAAATATTTAATCAATTACCAAAAAGACGATTTCAAGCCCCAAGACAGCAAAAAGGAAATCAACTTCAAATCCAAAAAGGGCGGCAGGTTGGCAGAAATTTATCTTACCTTGAATAAGTAGAAGGTAAGAAACAAATTTTGTAATCAATGGCACTAAGGATGATTTGGATTTCTTTAGCGTTAATAGTGCCGTTTTTAAGTTTTTGTGAAAGATTTTGAACACTGTAGTGCTTGTTTTTAGCATCGGATATGCGTTTAGCAAGCTCAGTCAGTGTAATTTCTTTATCTACCAGTATTTTTTTAATCTCTTTACATATATCCATAAATCAAGATTACACTACATGCAAAAAATCTTGACAATTTTAAATTAATAATTTAAAATTAAATATATAATTTAATATTAAGGAAATTATTTACAAGGAGAGAAAAATGAAACGATTAAAGAAAAACACAAAAAACATTGGCACTCCATAGAGCCTAAATAATGATAAGGGCTTAGCGCGAGCGAGCTGAGGGCGAGGCTTGACGGCAAAATGACGTAGTCATTGCAGACGTCAACCGCAGACCCGTTATATGCGAGCGAGCAAGACAACGACTTTATTATTTAATTCTTGACACATTGTAAAAAATTCATTATAATGGACTGGTAGTAAAAAAATTGGAGGATACTAAAATGATTTTGAAATTAAAAACCTTGAACGGGGGGGGG
>CANQML010000136.1 GCA_947624935.1 Candidatus Gastranaerophilales bacterium | reverse complement strand
CCCTGGTTTTGCTTGCCTTAAATATACATTCCCAAAAAAAATTATTCTCTTGACTTTCTAGACATTATCTACAAACTTTAAATGGATTGCTTCGTCGCTATGCTCCTCGCAATGACGGTATCAGTGGTACTCCACAAAGCCTATTTAATGTAAAGTGCTTATTCGCTTATTTGCTTATTGGCTTATTCGCTTATTAACTTATTCGCTTTGCGCGAGCGAGCAAGACTTCACTTATTCACTTTGTAACCGACTTAACATCTTTCGCTATCTGTGCCTTCAATTCATCAAGTGAGTTGAATTTTTGTTCTTTGCGTAACATCCTTACAAATTCAATGTCTAAATCTGTGCCGTAGATGTCTTTTTCAAAATTCAAAATATGCGTTTCCAAAACGGGTTCGTTTTTGTCGCTTATGGTTGGTTTAATCCCAAAATTTGTTATAGCTTTGCCATATTGCGTTTTGGTTTCGTAAACCCCAAACGGTATATCTATAAGCCCATTGGGGTAAGTTAAATTTGCCGTTTTAAAGCCAATTGTACGACCAAGCTGCTCACCTTTTATAACTTTCCCTTGAATTTTAAAGTTTCCCCCTAGCATGTCATTTGCTCTTTCAATATTTCCTTCGCTCAAATATTTCCGTATTGCAGTACTGCTTATTATTTCTCCGTCAAGTTTTTGCGGTTCTATTTCAAAATATTTGTAGCCCAATTTTTGATTTTCTCTCAAAAATCCGGCATTTCCCGATTTTTTTGCACCGAAATTGTGATTAAATCCCGTCGAAATTGCTTTCGGCTCAAAGTATTTTATCAAAACGCTTTTTAAATATTCATCTGCGCTAAGTGAACATAATTCTTTATCAAAATCAAGCTCGTACATAAAGTCAACCCCGAGCGCTTCGATTTTTTCTCTGCGTGATTGCAGAATATATTTGGGGCAAACACCGTAAAAATAACAGCAAGGGTGATCTTTAAAAGTTATAACGGCGGATTTTGTGGCATTTTCTTTTGCAAAATCAACTGCCGATTTGATAACTTTTTGATGTCCCGAATGCACTCCGTCAAAATACCCGAGCGCAAGCGACAATCCTTTATTTTCATTCAAACGGTTAAATATTTCCATATATTTATTATAATACAAATTAATATATCGTTACAAACTAGCAAAAAAATATATGTCGGGTTTTAAAATAAAAAAGGAGATATCATGTTAACAATTCAACCTAATTTTACTTCCCCGAATTATTCAAGACAGAATTTTAACGGAGGGCATTTACCCAAACATTTTTCGTCAATGATGAACAACATTTATAAGAAAATGAGCAAGCAGCCTGATTTGTTTGAACACAGAAATTTTATGGAAGTCAGCACAGTAATGAAAGACGGTCAGGAAGTGAGCGGAATTGTCAGATTTCACGGCGGCAGATTTCAAAGCCTTGAAATGGAGGAAGGCTGTGAAAATTTAAGACAAGAATTTATGAGAACGGCTTTAGATCGCTATAATAACAAGATAGCAAGTGCTCGTGTAAGAGAAAAATTGTTTCAAGAAAAATTAGCAAGGCATAGGAAAAAATAAAATTTTTATTTTTTTACCGTGCTTTTTAAATGAAGCTCTCTTAACTGTTGCAACGAAGCTTCGCCCGGAGCATCGCTCATCAAGTCTTTTGCACCCGAGTTTTTCGGGAATGCTATTACATCTCTGATGCTATCGGTTCTTGCCAAAAGCGCTACAAGCCTGTCAAGACCGATTGCAAGCCCTGCATGCGGAGGCGTTCCATATTGCAAAGCATTTACCATAAATCCGAATTTTTCTTTTGCCTCATCTTCGCTCAAGCCTAAAGCTTTAAAGATTTCCGATTGAACTTGAGATGAGTGGATTCTCACAGACCCGCCGCCAAGCTCAGTTCCGTTGTAGACAATATCGTATGCGATTGATTTTACGTTGCCCAAATCGCCCGATTTGAGTTTATCCAAATCCTCAATACAAGGTGATGTGAACGGGTGGTGCATTGCCATATATCTGCCTTCTTCGTCACTCCATTCAAACATCGGAAAATCGACTACCCACAATAAATTATGCTTGCTTTCATCAATCAAATTCAAGGATTTACCGAAATGCAATCTTAATCTTCCCATAATATCGTAAACGAGTTTGGGTTTATCGGCAACGAAGAAGATTATATCGCCGGCTTTTGCGCCTGCTCTTTCTTGAATTTGTTTTGCCTGATCTTCTGTTACAAACTTCAAAACGGGAGATTTTGCGCTGCCATCTTCAAGGTAGATGATGTTTGCAAGCGCTTTTGCGCCAAACGATACCGCAAGTTTTGTGATATCGTCGATATCTTTTCTTGAATAGCTTGCACCGCCGGGGATTTTTATACCGCGTACGATACCGCCGTTTAACAGAGTGTTTTTAACAATATCAAAATTTGATTCTAAAATTATGTCGCCGATATCGAACAATTCCAAGCCAAAACGGGTGTCGGGCTTATCAGAACCGAACCTGTCCATAGCCTCTTGCCACGGCATTTGAATAAACGGAGGATTAACCTCGACGCCTGCGGCTTTGAACGCATCAACTATAATATCTTCAACTACTTTTATAACGTCTTGTTGCTCAACAAATGACATTTCAAGGTCGATTTGAGTAAATTCCGGTTGTCTGTCCGCGCGCAAATCCTCATCTCTAAAACATTTTGCAATCTGGTAATATCTTTCGATACCGCCTACCATCAGTAATTGTTTGAATATTTGCGGTGATTGCGGGAGCGCATAGAATTTGCCTTCCTGGACACGTGAGGGAACAAGGTAATCTCTTGCGCCTTCGGGAGTCGTCTTGATTAAAATAGGTGTTTCAACTTCCAAAAAGTCTTTGTTATTAAGACAATTTCTCACCGCCTGAACTATTTTGTGGCGAAGTATAAGTTTTGACTTCATTGACTCACGGCGAATGTCTAAATACCTGTATTTTAAGCGGACATCTTCCGAAACGTTTTCATCATCAAGCACGAACGGCAGCGTTTTTGCCTCCGACAAAACTTCTACCGATTTTGGGTACATTTCGACTTGACCTGTGGGGTATTTTTCGTTGTAAGTTTCTTCAGGACGTCTTGTTACTTTGCCTTTTACCGTTATTACGTATTCACTTCTAACCTTTTCAAAAGCCTTATGTACGTCCGGATTAATCTGCGGGTTTGCAACCAGCTGGAAAAATCCCGAGCGGTCGCGAAGTTCTATAAACAAAATCCCGCCGAGGTCACGTATGGTTGAAACCCAGCCTGATAGTGTAACTTCTTCGTCAATGTTTTTGAGATTAAGCTCTCCACAATTATGGTCTTTCATTCGTGTTATAATCATTCCATGTCTCCCTTTACTTCATAGTAGCAAAAACATGAAAAAATGTCACAAATTTTCGTCATCGATTTTAGAATATTTTACTTTGCGGTGCCGTTGAACATCTCTTTAATGCCGTCGACTGATGAAAGAATGCCGGTTGCCTCATAAGGCATGTAGACGATTTTGTTATTTTCGCCGCTTGTGATTGCGGTCATTGTTTCAAGGTATTTCATTGCGATAAGGTATTTGTCGGGTTGACCTTTGTTTGCTAAAGCGTCAATAATCCTTTGAATTGCCTCTTTTTCCGCATCCGCCTCAATAACACGTGCTTGCGCAACACCTTCGGCTTTTAATATGGCAGCCTGCTTTTCACCTTCTGCCTGATTAATTGCAGCCTCTTTTTGCCCTTCGGCTTTAAGTATTGCTGACTTTTTCTCGCCTTCCGCCTCTAAAATAGCGGCACGTCTGTCACGTTCGGCTTTCATCTGTTTTTCCATAGCGGATTGAATATCTGCAGGAGGTATAATGTCTTGAAGTTCTACCCTGTTGACCTTAACGCCCCATTTGTTTGTCGCCTCGTCAAGTATCGCTCGAAGTTCATTGTTAATTTTGTCACGCGATACAAGTGTTTCGTCCAAATCAAGCTGACCGACAAGGTTTCTTAACGTTGTTTGAGTTAATTTTTCAATCGCCTCGGGCAGGTTTTGGATTTCGTAAACAGCACTTTTCGGGTCAACTATTTGGAAATACAAAAGAGCGTTAATGCTGATTGATACGTTATCTTTTGTAATTACCGTCTGGCGCGGAAAATCATATACCGATTCTCTCAAATCGATTTTTGTTCTTTCTTTTATATAAGAATAGCTTGTACCGTCAAGCGTGCGCTGTGTGATTTTCCAGCTTATGCCTCTTGGTGCCTCCAAAATCGGCACGATATAATTTAACCCCGATTCCAATGTTCTTTCGTATTTTCCCAAACGTTCAACGATAACAACTTCCGCCTGTTGAACGATTACAACTCCTTTTGCAACAAAAATTGCAAGTGCGATTAATAAAATAAATAAAAATATGCTCATTATATTCTCCTTACAAACATTACTAAACTTTCGTTTCTTTCTATTACAACATTTGAACCCGACGGGATTTCGCCGTCCGTGGTTCTTGCCTGCCACCTTTCATCATAAATCGAAATAACGCCGCTTTTATCCGTCACAGGTTCAATAACCTTAGCGGTTTTTCCGATGTATTTGGCATTAATTCCGGTTTCTTGCGAAATGTGAGTTTTTTTAACCAATAGCGGGCGCAAAAACAACAGAGAAATCAACGATATTGCCGTAAAAATAATGACAAGCGCCGTCAAATCGGTGATATAAACGGAACAAATTGCCACAATAAATGCGGCTGCGGAAAAATTCAAAAAGAACATGCTTGGAATAAGCATTTCCAAAATTAAGAATACCAAACCTGCTACAGCCCACACATACCACATAATTATCTCCAAACTTATTATACAATATCTGACAGATTTTTGCAAGTTTTATGTAAGTAGTTAGGACGATAAGACGTTAGGACGTTAAGTCGGTTGATAAGTGAGTAAAGTGAGTGAGGTGAGTGAAGTGGTTAATAAAGTGAATAGGTGAATAAGCCAATAAGCGAATAAGTGCTTTAATAAAGTCATTAAGTCGTTAAGACGTTAGGACGTTAAGTCGGTTGATAAGTGAGTAAAGTGAGTGAGGTGAGTGAAGTGGTTAATAAAGTGAATA
>CANQML010000135.1 GCA_947624935.1 Candidatus Gastranaerophilales bacterium | reverse complement strand
AAGAACAAGAATGCAAAGGTTACGTACAAAGAGTTGGATGAAAACTTAATGAAAAGCGAAGCCTGGATACAGTTTGCACTGGAACACGGAATAGTAACGTTTGTGCAGGCACAGTATATCAGCTCAAGTGAGGACAGCGGCAAAGCTATTGAAATTACAAGTGAAGGTATTACCTGGGAACCGACAGTCTGGTCAAGCTGTGTTGACATTTCATCGGTTGATGATGAAACAGCGATTGCAAAAGCCGAAGCCGAATACAACCATAAACTTAACGAAATTGAAGTAAAAGATAAAAAATACGACAACGATATCAAAAAACTCGATACCGAGCACAACGCACTTCAAACCGAATACGATTCGGTAAAAGAAGTTATAAGCAAAAACGTAGAGCGGTCGTTCAAAGCTTTTAGCTAATTTTGTATCAAAATTTTAATCATTACTATACAAAATTTTTTATGTATGTTAAAATGTTTACAGATGTAGTAGTAAATATTTTTTGGAAATATATGCAATGATTTTTATTTGAACAACAGAATAAATAAAAACCCGATAGGATATATGTGTCGGGTCGTTGCCTATATTATAAAAAATAGAATAGGATAATATTATGGACTTTTTATTGATTGTTGCGATTACTTTGGTAATAATCCTAATCGCTGTGCTGATTATTCAGCAAAACAAGGTAAAAAGCGTTTTGCAAACAACTCAGCAAGATCGCTTGGATTTACAGGAAAAAGAAAAACTCTTGCTTAAAGAAGCCCGAATTAAAGCTATTGATGAGCTTAAAATCGACAGAGAAAAACTTAACGAAGAAGAAAGAGAACGCAGACAAGAAATTGCCCGCCAAGAACAAAAACTGGCTAAACGTGAAGATGTTTTGGAAGATAAAATTCAAGAATACACTGAAAAAGACATCCAGCTTCAAAAAAAACTCGATGAACTTCTTGAAAAAGAAGATTATTTGGCTGAAATTGTCCAAAAACAGACAACCGAGCTTGAAAGAATTGCAGGCATGTCTGCCGAAGAAGCAAAAAATATGCTTCTTGAACAGCTAAAACACGATTTGGCTCAAGAACAAATGCAGTTAATCAGAGAAAACGAGGCAAAAATTAAAGAAAACGCACTTGAAAAATCAAAAGAAATTTTGTCAACCGCGATGCAAAGATGTATGATAGAACAGGTTGTCGAAACAACAGTTTCCGTTGTAGCATTGCCTAACGATGAAATGAAGGGCAGAATTATCGGACGTGAAGGCAGAAATATTCGTGCACTTGAAACGCTCACAGGCGTCGATTTAATCATTGACGATACACCCGAAGCAGTTGTATTGTCAAGCTTTGACCCCGTCAGACGTGAAATCGCCAAACTCGCACTTGAAAAACTTATCGTTGACGGTCGTATTCATCCCGTCAGAATTGAAGAAATGGTCGAAAAAGCCAGAGAAGAAATCGAAAAGAAAATTCAAACCGAAGGCGAAAACGCCGCATTTGAAATGGGTATAATGGGCTTGAATAAAGAGCTTATAAAAAATTTAGGAAGATTGTATTACAGAACAAGTTATGGTCAAAATGTCCTCAAGCACTCGCTTGAAGTCGGTCATATCGCAGGAATGCTTGCCGCAGAACTCGGCGCAAACGAAGCCGTTGCAAAACGCGCAGGACTTTTGCACGATATAGGAAAAGCAATCGACCAAACACAAGAAGGAACACATGTTCAACTCGGGGTTGAATTGGCAACAAGATTTGGTGAAAAAAGCGAAATTATACATGCCATAGAAGCCCACCACGATGATGTGGTAGCAAATTCCATAGAAGCAGTACTCGTCAAAATTGCCGACGCAATTTCTGCCGGCAGACCCGGCGCCCGCCGTGATACCTTGGAAATTTACATCAAACGTATGCAAAAAATCGAAGAAATCGTTAACAGCTACGAAGGTATCAAGCAGTCCTTCGCTGTTCAGGCAGGTCGTGAGGTCAGAATTATAGTTCAAGCGGAAATGTTTGACGATTTGGCATCTCAAAAACTCGCCCGTGATGTCGCAAAACGCATCGAAGATGAATTGGATTATCCGGGACAAATCAGAGTTACAGTTGTACGTGAATTTAGAACCACCGAAATTGCTAAATAATGAAAAAAAAGAAATTAAAAATATTATTTTTGGGTGATTTGGTCGGCAGACCCGGCCGCTTTGCCGTGCGTGATTTTTTGGCAGATAAAAAATACGATTTCGTTATCGCTAATGTGGAAAACGCATCTCATGGCTTTGGCTTGACCGAAAAAAATTACACAGAACTTGTTTCTTACGGGATTGACTGCATGACCTCGGGTAATCATATTTGGGATAAGCGGGAAATCTTTTCCTACATCGATAACGCAGATAAATTGCTAAGACCCTTTAATTACCCCGACACAACAAAAGGCGTCGGCTCAAAAGTCTTTGAATGCAATGGGGTAAAAGTCGCCGTAATAAATATTTTGGGCAAAGTGTTCTTAAACATTGTCGATTTCCGTTGGGATTTGCTCGTAAACGAAATAAAACGTTTGAAAGAAATAACGCCGATTGTAATAGTTGATTTTCATGCAGAGGCGACGGCGGAAAAAATTTGTTTTGCAAAATATTGTAGCGAGCTAGACGTAAGCGCGTTTTTCGGCACTCATACCCATGTACAAACCGCCGATGAAAAAATAATAAACGGTATGGGCTACATCACTGATGCGGGATTTTGCGGCGCATCACAAGGCGTCATCGGAATGGAATACAATACATCGCTTGCACGTTTAACAACAGGCTTGCCCGAGCGGTATGAAGTCGCCGAAGGAAAAGAAGTTCAAATTAATGCCGTCGAAGTCGAAATAGATTCATCAAACGGTAAAACTCTTTCCATCAAAAGAATTGAGGATAAAAATGAAAGTTGACTTGCACATACATACATATTACTCTGACGGGATTTATTCACCCGAAAAAATAGTCGATACAGCCGATCAAGTCGGGCTTGACGCTATAGCAATTACCGATCACGATAATATTTTGGCTTACGATATCGCTCGCAAACATCTTGATGAAACAGGCTCAAAACTTGAACTCATAAGAGGTATAGAGGTCAACACCCTCTATAAAAATTACGAAGTCCATATCCTCGGCTATTTTATGAATCCTAATGACAACGATTTTCAAGCTATGATTAAAGCCCAACAGCAGGCAAGAATTAAACAAGCTAAAGAAATTTTGGCTTTACTTTCCAAAAAAGAAGGACTGAAGGTAAAATTTGAAGACGTCAAAAAGCTTGTTGCAGAAGGCGGCAGTATCGGGCGTCCTCACATCGCAAAAGCGATTACAAACGCCAGCCCTTCAACAAGCCTCATTGATGTTTATGCAAAATACATCAACGAAAATTCACCTGTTTACGTCCAAAGAAAAACAGTTTCCCCCCACGATGCGGTCGAAATAATTTACGACGCCGGCGGGATACCCGTTATAGCCCACCCGCACGATTTGGATATCGCAGAAACTTTGATTAAAGAATTGATGACTTGCGGTCTGAGAGGGATTGAAGCTTACCACAGAAAACACACTCCCGCTTGCGTGGAATATTTTTCTTCAATGGCGGAAGAACTCGGACTTATCGTAACAGGCGGCTCGGATTTCCACACACCAAATATTATCAACGGTCAGATTAATTTGGGTAAAAGCTTCGTTCCGGAATGGGTTTATGATAAACTTATTAAAGAAAAAAAATTGATTGATATGGCATGAAAAAACACTTTTGGAAACTTGAATACTCTATAACATTATTCGTCCTTTTAGGATTTTTGATGATGTTTGTTCCTGTAAGATTTGAAAATTACCTTCAGGCAAGATTTATTACAAAATGGAACGACAGATACGAAAAAGCCGAATATATGTTTAACGTCATTAACGCTCAAGTCGATGACGAAATACTCAAAAGCTTCGCTAACGCAAAAAACGCTCAAGAAAGAGAAAAACTTTTAACCCAATTGATAAAACCCTATATGCGGCTTCATCAAACGGAAAGATTGCCAAGACGCTACCGCACAAGGTTTTTGAACGGTTCAAAAGTGCCTAAAAACAGTGAATTTTATTTTAACGACTTGTATTTTTCCGATATGCAAATCGTCGGGATAAAAGATTTGCAGGGTAAGGCATTATTTATGATGATGTTTGACATAAACGGCGTACTTTTGCCAAACACATGGGGCAGAGATATTTTCGGGATTTACATATATGACGGCGGGATTGTGGAACCGTTCGGGTACAGTGAAAATATGGAAAATCTCGCCAACGACTGCTCTAAAAAAGGCTTAGGGCTGTTTTGTTCTTATTATTACAGAATTGGCGGTGAATTTCGTGATTAAAAATGTTTGCGTGTTTGCATCTTCGTCAAATTTTTTGGACGAAGTTTATTATAAAGATGCCGAAAAGCTTGGAAAACTCATAGGTGAAAACGGGTTTAATCTGGTGTATGGCGGAAGTAATCTGGGATTGATGTGGGCATGTGCCAAAGAAGCCAAAGCAAACGGCGCAAAGTTGACCGGAGTTATGCCTGAAAAATTGCAAAACATGGGAGTATTTACTGACGGCTGCGATGAATTTTTTGTGACAAAAGGTATGAGAGAGCGCAAAGCAATGCTTGACAGCATATCTGATGCGGTTATTGCACTTGCGGGAGGGTTTGGCACGCTTGAAGAATTGTCGGAAATGATTGTTCAAAAACAGCTCGGTTACAACAAAAAACCTGTAATTTTACTTAATACAAACGGGGTTTATGACAAATTGAACGAGTTTTTTGAGGTTTTAATAGAACAAAAATTTGCGAACAGGAATATGAGAAGTATTTATTATATAGCGCAGACGCCGGAAGATGCCATTGAATATTTGACTGATTATAAGCCAAGTGAGTTAAATGTGGATAAGAATGCGATTTATGCAAGATAACTCTTGACAAGTCGGGTCAAAATGTATATAATGTACGTATGGAAGAAGAATTGCTGGAAACACGGGTTATAAGAGAGAAGATGGGGTGCCCCCCCCCCCGAACGCTCATAGATTAAGTTTCAGTGAATTTATGCGTTTAA
>CANQML010000134.1 GCA_947624935.1 Candidatus Gastranaerophilales bacterium | reverse complement strand
CAAGAAAAAAGGCAATTTTTTGGGAAGAATATACTTTATATATACATAGGATATTAATAGGACAATATAGGAATTTGGGAGGAATCTCACATGTCAATAGGTGCTGAGGACTACATTGACCAGCTGCTGGTCAAAAAATATGCAGAAGAACAGGTCGACAACCATGAAAATATGGAATCAATGGTCGATCCGCAAAAAATGCTGGGTGCTATGAACGATTATGCAAGTATGCACAAAAACATGATGCTTTTAAAACAGCGTCTGAATATCGCATGCTATGCAATAAACGCACGTTCAGCCAGATATAACAAAGCCCCGCAACAGTACTAAAAGATTTTTTGTTCATTTTGTGATACTATATCTCAAAAGAGGAACAGGGAATGGGAAAAATAGTCCTGGCATCGTCATCACCAAGGCGGGCGCAAATTTTAAAGGATTACGAATTGGAAATCATTCCGTCTCCGTACATAGAAAAACATACGAAGACGGATTTTTCTTATGATTATGTGGAAAATCTCGCATATAATAAGGCTTTGGCGGTTGCAAAAAATCTTAAGACCGAAACTCTTGTCGTCGGCGCTGATACGGTAGTTGTTTTAGGCTTCCAAATCCTTGAAAAGCCAAAAGATAGAAGCGATGCTATTTTTATGCTTAAAAAATTGTCCGGCAAAACCCACAAAGTCGTTACCGCAATTGCAATAATTGATTCTAAGACTCTTGATTATAAAATAAATTCAACAACAAGTTATGTGACTTTTGAAAATTTGACCGAAAAACAAATAACCGATTACGTTGATAACTTCAAACCCTTTGACAAAGCAGGCTCTTACGGCATCCAAGAGCTGCCCGACGGTTTTGTAAAATCAGTCGAAGGCGATTTTGAAAATATTATCGGAATTTCTTCACATGCATTTGCTAAACTCCTCAAAAGCTTTACAGTATAAGCTTTTCCGTGAATTATTAACAAATGTAACAAAATAGGTCTTTGCTGAAATACAGCTTCTTATCATGTTTTTATATAAGTAAGAGATAAAAATAAGAGGACAGAGCGATGGCTATTTCAAACATTCATGAAACTTTATTAATGTACACAAAACAAAAATCAGAAATTAACACTAAATTATCGGATGTTATGTTTGACATGCTTTCGGCATCAAGAAAAAATACCGAACTGCAGGAACAATACAACCAAAAATTGCAAGATGCTTACTATGATCCGGAATATGGTTATGGTACGGATGAATATATGATGATTATTGATGATTATGAAAATGACCACGAATTTGACCTGGCACTTCTTAATTCTTGGGAATCAGAGCTTGAAATGGAAAAAAACAATCTTGAAACAAGATTAAATGAGATTACACAATATGAAAGCAGTTGGACTAAACTACTCCAAAGCAATATAAAAAGCGACTTTTCATACGGAAGCGTCGGACAATAAAGCGGGTTTTAAAACCCGCTTTTTTATTGTATTATTTATTTATGACAGGTGCGTTTATTGTTCCAACGGGAATAGGTGCTTCAATCGGCGGTTTTGCAGGCGATGCAAGCCTTTGGGCAAGAAAATTTGCAAAGCACTTTCAACTCATCGTCAACCCCAATGTCGTTAATGCAGGCGGGTTTTCGGGGATTACAGACAATATGCTTTATGTGGAAGGTTATACACTTAACCGTTTTTTTAAAGGCGAAATCTCTTTAAAGCCGTCTTTTAACAACAAAATCGGTGTTGTGTTTGATAAAAGCATTCCGCAAGATGTTTTGAATATTCACATAAATACAATCAACGCCGTAAAAACCGTCTACGGAGTTAATGTAGCAGATTATGTTATAACTGATGAGTCTGTCGGAGTAGAATTTTTTATGACGCCATCCGGTATCTCAACGGGTTCGGTTAGAAATGTCGAAACGCTTAAAAAAGCCGCATTAAAGCTTAAAGATGTTGATGCAATCGCTTTGGTGTGCCTGTTTAAAGACCCCGAGGACGATAACCCCGATTATGCAAACGCTCTTGGAACAGATCCTGTCGGAGGCGTGGAGGCAGTACTTTCTCATTATATTTCAAAAGAACTGAATATCCCTTGCGCTCACGCACCGGCTTTTGAGGATTATAAAATATACTCTGACATTGTTAATCCTAAATCCGCATCGGAATACATCACTCCGACATTTTTGCCCTGCGTGCTTTTGGGGCTGTCTAACGCTCCCGTTACAGGCGAAGGGATTGATATTAATAATCTTGAATTTCTTGTTATGCCTTATAATGCGCTGGGTTCAATCCCTGTTTTTGAAGCCGTTAAGCGCAATATCCCCGTTTTTGCCGTAAAAGAAAATTCTACGGCGCTCAACGTCACAAACGACAACCTTCATAAATCCGATAAAATTACCGTCGTCGAAAGCTATGAAAAGTGTCTTGAAATCTTAACCCAAAAATAACTTCGGGGGTTCTTTCATCTTATAAAACATTTTTCCTGCCCGCATAAATTGCACAGGGTTTGCACTGGCGTAAATTTCTTCAAAACCATGCCCTGTGCTTTTTGCAATATCATTTTTAATAAATTCTGCAAAGTAAACAGAAGGGTCAATAAACATATCTTTAGGCGCAAATTTGGCTAAAGTATCAATCAAATACGGATAGTGCGTACACCCTAAAACTATTTTGTCAGGCTTATAGTCAAGCATTTGTTTAACTTTAACCTCAACCGCCCTGTCGTCTTTTCTATTTTCTTCCACAAGTCTTACCCAATCGGGGCAAGCGATTTGAATAACCTCAATTTTGGAATTGTGTTTTTGAATTTCTTTTTTGTACACATTTGACTTCACTGTAGCATTTGTTGCGAAAATTCCGACTTTTTTAACGTCTAAATCTGCAATAATCTTGGCACAAGATTGCACAATCGGATAAATCTTAAAGTCATACTTATCTTTAATCTTGTCGTAAATCACCGATGAAGTCGTGTTGCAAGCCATAACGACTGCTTTAGCGTGTTTTTGCTCGAAAAATTCCAAAATAGTTTTTGCATAATTCATCAATTCATCAGCGGTTTTTTCGCCGTAAGGCATATTTTTTGTGTCGCCAAAATAAATATAATTTTCATTCGGCAAAAGTTTTTTGAGCTTGGCATAAACAGTCAGCCCGCCCACTCCTGAATCAAAAAATGCTATGGGTCTATTTGAAATAATTTTGAACTCCTTCCGCTATAGCTTTTGCTGTTGCCTGCTTGCGTTTATCGCTTACAAGCTCCCCTCTTTCCCACATGTTGGATATAAACCCGATTTCGACTAATATCGCAGGAGAGGTCGTATGATTTATAACATAAAATTTCGACTTAAACAAGCCTCTGTTTTTGCTGTTAATATGACTTGCCAAAGATGCGTGAACTACTTTTGCCAAATCAAGGCTTTCTTCTCTCCAGTAATGTGTTTCAATCCCCGTAATTTCAGGCTTTTCGCTTGAATTTACGTGAATACTTACAAACGCATCTGCATGATGTTCTTCGCTAAAAGCTACTCTATCCTGCAAAGAAACGGTTTCATCAGTATCACGTGTCATATAGACCGTAAATCCTTGTTTTGTGAGTAAATCCCTTACCCGTTTTGAAACATCAAGAGTGATTGCCTTTTCTGTAACGTTATTTCTGATTGCACCGCAATCCGTTCCGCCATGACCGGGGTCTATTACTATAATTTTGCCCTTTGTAACGGGTTTTGGCGGGGCGACAGCCTTTTTGGGTTCTGCAACTTGGATTTTTAGAGTTTTTCCGTCAGCACCCGTGTAAATTTCGGTGTTTTCCGATGACGGAATTGTTAATTTCATCCCGACATTTGGCAAAAGACTAATCGACGCCAAGTTTTTATATGTCTGTTCAAAAGTATCTTCATTGTATTTTGAAACATTGTACAAATATACGGTTGTCTGTGTATTTGTACGGTCAATTCCGTAAACTATCGGGTGGTTAAACGACAAAATCATTGAGTTGGATTGATTGGTTTTTTCTTTGTTGTATGCGATTATGTCGCTTGTTGAGCTGAAAAGTTTTTCGTGGTTATCTTTTAAAACAAACGCTATTGACTGCGTGTCAGAAGATATAACAGGAATATATTTTGGCGCCTGCGTTGTTATAACAAGCCTTGCGGTATTTGTGTCAAACTGCGCGATTTTTACACTGTCTGTTTCATTAATTTTGTATTCGGATTTGTGGATATTATGATTTATTACCGTATTTGGCAGGTCAAAAACCATTCTTGACGGGTTATCCAAAACAAGCGACTTTGAAACGGCCGCATTCCCCGTTCCGTTTATCGAAATTGAATTGTTATTTACGGTAAGATTATTTACATAATACTTGCTTTTAAGTTTCAAATCCTTTTTCACATCCAGTTTAGTGTCGTTTAAAGCCTCATGGATTTGCGCAATTGTACCTTCTGCGGGGATTTCCACCGAAATCGGCTCGTAAAAATCACTTTTTCTGTCGTCTTTGTAAGTCTTGGCAAAGTATTGACCGTCAACCGAGGAATTTTTCAGCTTGATAATAATGTTGTTTTGCAATCTTAAAAATTTGAGATTAGCAGGGTTAAAACTATCGTCGTGATAAAGTACAACCCGAACGGCATTAGGTGAGGTCGAAAACTGGCTTATTTTAACCTCCGTAATGCCTTTTGTGTTAAATTTCCAATCCTGTTTTGGGATAGT
Source organism: Candidatus Gastranaerophilales bacterium (assembly GCA_947624935.1). Taxonomy (GTDB): domain Bacteria; phylum Cyanobacteriota; class Vampirovibrionia; order Gastranaerophilales; family Gastranaerophilaceae; genus SIG32. The sequence continues at coordinate 410 of CANQML010000134.1, read as the reverse complement.
CAAAACGGCTGATGGAATATCAAAATAAACCCTGTTTTCAAGTTTAACGAGCTTGACGCCATTCATAACAGGTTGTGTTGAGTCGTCAGGCATATTTATCACAATCATTGAATTAGAGTTGTCGAAATTTGCCGCAGTGATTTTGAAAACCTCGTCAGCAAAGACACTTTGGGTAAAAATCGTTATAAAAAATAAGATTATTGTAAAAAGAAATTTTTTCATATTCTTCAATTATATAATCAAACGGCGATACAATCAAATTGTTACAATAATGTATCAGAAAAATTATAAACTTGAAAAAAAAGTTTGTTCAATGTAATATAAAGTAGTTAAGCGCCCGTAGCTCAGCTGGATAGAGCGTTTGGCTACGAACCAAAAGGTCGGGAGTTCGAATCTCTTCGGGCGTAATA
>CANQML010000133.1 GCA_947624935.1 Candidatus Gastranaerophilales bacterium | reverse complement strand
TGGCTTCGCCACCTCACTTCACTCACCTTACTTACTTTACTCACTTTAAATCCGCCTCCGGCAAGATGCCGCAAGCGTTTTAGACCTATAAAATCGCCGAAATTCACTCTATGAGCATGGGGGGGGGGGCTAGCCACCTTAATCTCTCTTATACTCTGTGTTTTCAGCTTTTCTCTTTCCATACGTACATTATATACATTTTCTCAAATCTTGTCAAGTACTAAAAAAACTCCCTTTCGGGAGTTTTTTTAGTTTGCTAATTTGTTTACTGCAAGTGTTAATCTTGATTTTTTTCTTGCTGCCGTATTTTTGTGCAAAATACCTTTTGAAACAGCTTTGTCACACAATTGGTAAGCCTTTGATAAAGCTTGATTTAATGCGTCTTTATCACTACCTTTTGCAAGTTCTAACACTTTCTTAACCGCCGTCTTGATTGATGTTTTGAAACTTACGTTTCTTACTCTGTTCTTTTCCGCGATTAATACTCTTTTCTTAGCAGATTTAATGTTTGCCATTCGTTTGTCCTTTCTTGCGACGCTTAATGACTGCGTCTTTTGAGGATGTGAGTATTCTTATTTTATACAAAAAATTTTTATTTGCAAGTGTTGATCTTACATTATATTAATATTTGTAAAATTATTCACAAGAATTAATCCTAAAGGGTTATATTTTTTAACCAAATGTGCTATATATATAATATATAGAATTGGTTTATATTAACCATAGGAGGCATCAATGTCAACAGGACAATTTGTATTTATGTTACACAGCCACTTGCCGTTTTACAGGAAAGCAGGAATGTGGCCGTTCGGAGAAGAAAACCTGTATGAATGTATGGCTGAAACATACGTTCCTCTGTTAAATGCGATTTCTGAATTGTACGATGAAGGAATTAAAGCAAAATTAACAGTGGGTATAACACCGATTTTAGCGGAACAATTGAATGATGAACACCTAAAACACGGGTTTGTCAAGTATTTGGATTCCAGAATTGAGAAAGTCGCAAAGGATTTGGAAAGATATCCCGACCCCAATGTTGCGCACTCACAGCACTTAAAATACTTGGCTAAATACTATTTTGACTGGTTTAATCATATAAAAGATTCGTTTGTAAACAAATACGGAATGGATTTAATCGGCAATTTCAAAAAGTATCAGGATTTAGGCTGTATTGAAATAACCACATCGGGTGCAACGCACGGTTTTTCACCGCTTTTAGCAACCGATAACAACTTGAATGCGCAATTCAAAGTGGGTTCTGACACAACAAAACGACTTTTCGGCAAAAAAGCAAAAGGCTGCTGGCTGCCCGAATGTGCATATAGGCAAGGTTATGAATATGTGGGAAAAGACGGTCAAAAGCATTGGCGTCCGGCTATTGAAGTAACATTACAAAATAACGGCATTGAGTATTTCTTCACTGAATCACACGTAATAGAAGGCGGAAATTCCATCGGAAACAGACGTGTAATCGGTGTTTACGGAAACATTGAATACATACCTTTGCCTGACCGTGCACCGACGGGTTACGATACTTATTCTGCATATTGGCTTCCGGATGCGCAAGTTGCGGTTATGGGACGTAATGACAGAGCAGGTTATCAGGTATGGTCTGCCGCTGACGGTTATCCCGGCGACGGATGTTTCAGAGAATTTCACAAAAAAGACGACAAATCCGGTATGCACTATTGGAGAATAACCTCTCCGACAACGGATTTGGGCGATAAAATGCTTTATGACCCTGTTTTGGCACTAAATAAGGTCAACGAAAACTCAGATCACTATACAACATTAATTTATCACATGTTAAATGATTATAAAATGGCTAATAACGGTAAAGAAGGGCTTGTTATGGTATCGTTTGACACGGAATTATTCGGGCACTGGTGGTTTGAAGGTGTTGAATTTATAAAGCAGGTTATAAGAAAATTCAACAACTATTTACCGCAGGTTGACAGAATGACAGCAGGCGAATATCTTCAAGCGCATCCGCCAACAGAGGCAATCCAAATCCCTGAAAGCTCTTGGGGACAAGGCGGTCATTTCTGGGTATGGAATAACCATTTAACGGAATGGATGTGGCCGATTATACACTCTTGTGAAAAACGAGCTACAGAAATTGCAAGCAAATACGAAGAAATTCCGCAGGACAAGGTTTTACACAGAGCATTAAACCAAATGGCGAGAGAAAATCTGTTGTTACAAAGTTCAGATTGGCCATTCTTGATAACTACATGGCAGGCAAAGGATTATGCAACAGACAGATTCAGACAACATGTGGACAGATTTGAAAAAATCTGCGACATGATAGAAAGAGGAAACATAAACGAGGACGAGCTTAGGGAAATAGAAAGTATTGATAACTGTTTTTCTGAGATTGATTACAGGGTATATCTTCCGATAGAGGAGGGTGTGATACCGCAGCAATCGAAAAAGCTTGCACCGTTATACAATTAGAAAAAGGCTCAATATGAGCCTTTTTTAATAAGAAAATAAAAAAAGTATTGCAAAAAAAAATTTAGCGGATATAATTAGTGTATAGCGACATGGGAGCGTAGCTCAGTTTGGTTAGAGCGCATGCCTGTCACGCATGAGGTCGCGAGTTCGAGCCTCGTCGTTCCCGAATTAAAAAGCGGTAGGATTTTTCTACCGCTTTTTAATTCTGTGAATGTACTATGGCGAGAACTCCATTTTGAGTTCGGCGGATTTGCGGACGGACGGAGTGAAACGAGTCCGGATAGCGAGTGAATTGAGCCGGCTGTGGCAAAGCCACAAAGGCGAAACTTCACGAGCGTGGAGCAAATCCAAGACAGCCTCGTCGTTCCCGCCATAAAAAAAGCCACTTCGTGTGGCTTTTCTTATGGGTTGAATGACTGTTTTGTATCAGGGATTTTGACATAAAATATCGCTAGTTTGATATTTTAGTCGGAAGTTTTTATAAAAATTTTAGTATAATTATATAGAGGGATTAAATTATAGTTAAAGAAAGGGAACAAAAAGTATGGAACTCAAAAATTTATTAATACCACCAGTGCTATATCATTATACAAGTTGGGATACTTTTGAAAAGATTGTAAGAAACCATACATGGAGATTCTCAAGCATTAATGGGACTAATGATCTTTCAGAAGATTTAAATTTATATGTAAAACAATTATTAGATGATAAAGACTTAATAAGTAATATTAACTTTAACACTAAACAAGATATTTTGGATCAGATAGATACAGATAATTATTATGGATTTAAAAACTATTTTATTGCTTGTTTTTCATCTGAGCACGATGATTTAGGACAATGGCGAACTTCTTATGGAGATTATGGCAGAGGTGTGTGCATAGGTATTAACCCGAAATTTTTTACAAAAGATTTATATCTAGATAACCATGACCAACTTGGCTGGGTAAAAATAGCTTATGATATACAATCACAAAAGCGTAGATTATCAAACATTACTTCAAAGCTTGAAGCCCCAGATGAATATTGGGGTACAGACAATTCCGATTTATTAGCACACGAAATTCGTGATATTGCTATGACTATGAAGCACAAAGCCTTTCATATAGAAAATGAATGGCGCATAATTGTATCTATGATTGATGATCAAATTCTTGATAAAAATTTTCATTCTCTTGAGGAAGATTATGCAAAACCAGAAGAACAAAGGATATATTTTAAAAAAAATACAAATCCAAATATTCAAGCCAAATTTATAGTTAAATGTATTGATTATGATCTAAATTTACATGCAAGAGTAGGTGAAGGAAAAATATTTAATTCGATATTACTTGGAAAAGAATGTCCTTATAATAAGAACGATGTTAAAAAATTATTATCTAATAATGGTTTTGACAATTCTATAAGTATATTTAGGTCTAATATACCTTATCGTTTTTCAGATGACAGAAAAAGGTGTAAAAATAAAAAAATAAAAAAATAAAAAAATAACAATTATGTCATAATGATACAAAATAACCTAAACTACTTGATATTACTTCAATACAGAGTTAAATTATGAATGACAATTAAATATCAGGTCGAGAGTTCGAGTCTCTTAACCTATACCATAAAATACATATCCACTTTTTCGGGCACAGTTCATTGTTGTGTATCAGGGATTTTGACATAAAAGAACGCAAGTTTGATATATTTAGTCGGAAGTTTTAAAATAAATTGGCAAAAATTTAAACAGTATATAAATGCTGTTTAAAAGGTGTTTTATATGTGTTTAAAATTACATCCGTTCAATATACCAGTTAGACATTCCAAAATGATTGAAATTCCATTGAAGTTCAAAGTAAAAATTAAACTCTAATGAGTTGTCATCTTTGAAGTTCCAAGAATATTTAATTGTGTTTTACGGTAACTTTCAAACGCATCCTGAATTTCTTTAGCAAATTTTTTTCTGAATTCAGAATACGGTATATCCAATTTTTCTTTAGTTAATTTATTTTTCACTATCATTTCGCTTCGCTCCATTTTAGATACAGGCTCACAAGTTTCGGTTTCATCTCAACTGTTCACTTTGTAAAAATCATCGTCAAAACCTCTTATATTATCAAGTTCAATGTTGTATCGCTTGCCGGTTTTATCAACGCAAATTGCAAAGCGGATTTCTGTACGGCAACGACCGGATAGCGAGCAGATTGAGCTGACTATGCCGTAAGGTATAAAAGCGAAATTCTGCGAGCGTGGAAGAAATCCAAGACAATCTACGGTTTTATCTGCGAATTTGTTTTCCCATAAACAAATTAATAAGCCAATTTCTTGTGTTTTAAGATTCAGAATCTTCGTTCCATATAGCTTGTAATCTTTTTCAATCATAATATGCTCCTTTCAAGCTACACAATTCATCACTCTTGTATCTAAAAACATCAACTGTTGTTTAGCAAAATCATATCAAACAGAAACAAAAAGTCCTGAATGCCCGATTTAATATTTGTTATAATGTATGAATGTAAGAAAAGTAAGGAATTCAAGCATGGCAAGTACATTAGAAAATTTATATGATTGTATGATAAACGGTACACTGGGTATTGTGTCAGCAGCAACCGAGCAGTATATAAATCAAATAGGATTAACTGATAATGAAAAAGAAATTTTAAAAAAATATTCTTATAAAATATTTTGGTGTAGTGTTTTAGAACAGTATATTGAGAGTAAAATAATACTAAATTTTAAAGAAAAATTATTTCTTAAAAGAACGACAGTTGAAACAAAAGATGTGGATTTATTTGTTAAATTAAATAAATTTTTAAATCACACAAATAAA
>CANQML010000132.1 GCA_947624935.1 Candidatus Gastranaerophilales bacterium | reverse complement strand
TTACAATCAGCTATCATAAATCAGTTTGATGAAGAAAATGATATTATAATTCCGACAAATTGGTATAGCGAATTGGTCTATATAAAATGTATCTTGAAAGACATTTTAAAAAAACACAATATGACCTACGCAAAACAAGAATTTGCAAAGCTCAAACGTCAATTTTTGCTTTGGTGCAAATATAAAAAATAATTATTAAAAAAAATTAATCATGTACTTGAAAATTTTGAAAAATGATGTATAATATAAGAGTAGGGAGTGGGCTGACGCCCACTATGCAGTCCCTACAACAATGAAGAAATCAATAATAAAAGGTTTCCTAGTACCAATAGGATGCCTTTTATTTTTTCTTTGATTTGCTCAGACATTGTATCACCCCCTTTCAAATCCTTATGCAGAAAAGAAAATAAGAAAGGTGGACTGCGCCCTACTCAAAGTGCAATTATAAGTTATTATAGCACAAATGTATTTATGTTAAAATTTGATTATGTTTAAGTTTTATTAAACAATACACTTGAAATTTTTGAAAAATGATGTATAATAGAAGAGTAGGGAGTGGGCTGATGCCCACTATGCAGTCCCTACAAGAAAATCGAGATAATTTGTAAAAAATGTCCTAGTAGTGATAGGGCATTTTTTATTACCTGTTTTTTCACTGTATCACCCCCTTTCAAATCCTTATGCAGAAAAGAAAATAATAAGGGCGGACTGCGCCCTACTCAAAGTGCAATATAGGTTAATTATAGCACAAATGTTTTTGTGTTAAAATTTGATTATGTTTAAGTTTTTTTCAGAAAGTTTTGACAGTTTTAAAAAGAAAGTTTCCAACACAACATCCGCTTTGGTTACAAATGTTGTAAAATCGGTGTCTGATGAGGAAGAATTTTCGGATTTTGTTTTGGATGATATGGAGGATTTGTTAATCAGCGCGGATTTGGGCGTTAATTACGCATCTGAGCTTGTTGATAAATTGAGAGGTCAAAACAAAATTAAACCGTCAGAGGTCAAAAATTATCTCAAAAGCGAGTTTGAGCATGTTTTAAGCCACGATAACACTTTGAATTACAAAGAAAACGAGCTGAACATTTATTTCATAACGGGTGTAAACGGCGCGGGCAAAACGACTTTAATAGGCAAACTTGCCTACAAATTCAAACAGGAAGGTAAGAAAGTGCTTATTGCCGCAGCCGATACTTTTAGAGCGGCAGCGGAAGAACAGCTTGACATCTGGTCAAAAAGGGCAGGCGCTGATATTATACGGCGTGATAAAGCGGATGCGGCATCTGTTGTTTACGAAGCCATTCAAAAAGCTTTGGGTTACGACGTTTTGCTTGTAGATACGGCAGGCAGACTTCAGAATAAATACAACCTTATGGAGGAACTTCGCAAGATAAAATCCGTTATTGACAAAAACGCACCCGACAGTTTGAGAGAAAGTATGCTTGTTATAGATGCAAATACGGGTCAAAACGGCTTGCAGCAGGCAAAGGTTTTTGCCGAAGCGGTTAATTTGACGTCTGTTGCGCTCACCAAGCTTGACGGGTCTGCAAAAGGTGCAATTGTTTTGGCAGTTGCAAAGGAGATGAATTTGCCTGTTAAACTTGTCGGGGTCGGTGAAAAAATGGAAGATTTAAGAGAGTTTAATTCGGACGAATTTATAAGGGCTTTGTTTGAATGATAAAAAGTGTTAAAACCAAATTAGGCAATGAAATTGAGCTTGTTGGCGACCCGATGGGCAAAGTTTTGGTAATAGGAGTATTTCATGGTGACGAACCTCAGGGAAAATATTTGATAGAAAGATATCTTTCCCCCTCCTCGAAATCAAAGATTTCGGTCCTCCCACAAGGGGAGGACATGACAAGGTTGGCTCAAAACCTTAGACACCGTATGACAAGAGAAGAAGTTATTTTATGGCAGAATATTAGAGGAAAACAAATTGAAAATGCCAAATTTAGAAGGCAGCAAAAAATCGGCAAATATATTTGTGATTTTGTTTGTTTTGAAAAAAAATTAATTATAGAACTTGACGGCAGTCAGCATAATGAAAAAAGAGGAATTGAAGCCGATAAATTGCGTGATGAGTTTTTAAAATCTCAAGGTTTTCGCATTTTAAGGTTTTGGAATAATGATATAAACAACAATTTATCGGGCGTACTTGAAAAAATTCAAGAAACTTTATGTCCTCCCCTCGTGGGAGGACCGGAATTTACAATTCCGAGGAGGGGGCTTTTGTTTATCCCCTGTCTAAACCCCGACGGAATGGCTCAAAACACCCGCACAAACGCAAACGGCGTCGATTTAAACAGAAATTTCCCCACTAAAAATTGGCAACTAAGCGAAAAAAATAATTACTTTGGCGGTGAAACTCCCGCAAGCGAAATCGAAACCCGTTTTGTCATTGACATAATTCAAGAATTTAAACCCGAATTAATTCTTACTCTCCACACTCCGTACAAAATCGTAAACTATGACGGTGATGCCAAAGAAATCGCGCAAAAAATTTCCGAGATAATAAATTACCCGATTGAAAGCGACATAGGCTATCCAACTCCGGGAAGTTTCGGTACATACTGCGGTATAGAACGAAATATCCCGACCGTTACGCTTGAACTTGATGAAGAATGCCCGATTGAAGATTTAATCAAACCCGTTCACAAAATTTTTGACACTTTACAAATTTAATTATTTTGTCCATAATAAACTTATGAAACTTCACAACTCTTATTCAAACACATTGGAAGAATTTAAACCGATTGAGGAAAACAAAGTCAAGATGTACGTTTGCGGACCAACGGTTTACGATTATGCACATCTTGGGCATGCAAGATGCTATATTACATGGGATGTTTTATACAGGTATTTAAAATTCAAAGGCTATGACGTAACTTATTGCAGAAACGTCACCGACGTTGACGATAAAATTTTGAAAAAAGCGGAAAAAGAAGGTAAAACTCCCGAAGAAGTTTCAAAATATTGGTATGAACAGTTCAGCAAATCAATGAAAGCTTTAAACACTCTAAAGCCCGATGTAGAACCGTTTGCGACCAAAACTTTGGGCGAAATGATTTCTATTGTAAAAGATTTGATTAAAAACGGCTATGCTTATGAGGCGGGCGGGGATGTGTATTTCAGGGTGAAAAAATTCCCAAAATACGGCTATCTTTCAAAACAGCCGATAGACAGCCTTGAAAGCGGTGCAAGAATTGAAGTCGGAGAATTAAAAGAAGATCCTTTGGATTTTGCTTTGTGGAAACGGGATGAAAAATTCGGCTACAATTCGCCATGGGGTGTAGGACGCCCCGGTTGGCACATTGAATGCTCTGCCATGAGCCGTAAATATCTTGGCAAAACCATTGATATTCACGCAGGCGGTGCGGATTTAATTTTCCCTCACCACGAAAACGAAATCGCACAATCCGAATGCGCAAACGGCTGTACTTTTGTTAATTATTGGCTGCACAACGGGTTTGTAACCATAAACAAAGAAAAAATGTCAAAATCTTTAGGCAATTTTTTAACAATCGACGATTTGTTGAAAAAATACGACGCAAACACAATCAGGTTCTTTATTTTGACAAACCACTACAGAATGCCCGTAGAGTTTTCGGATGAGGCGCTTTCAAGCGCTCAAGCAGGCGTAAGACGGTTATTAAACGCCAAAGCGACCAAGATTAACGAAGATTTGGACATAACCAAAACCGAAGAATACAAGCAGTTTACAGACGCCATGGACGATGATTTGAACACGTCAAAAGCGCTTGCGGTGCTTTTTGATTTGGCAAACAAAGCAAATAAAGACGACAAAGACGCTTTTACCGTTTTGTATAAGCTCGCTGACGTTTTGGGTTTCAGCTTTGAAAAAGCAAAGTTATCCGATGAAGAATTAAAATCAGCGGTTGAAGATGTTTCAAAAGTTTTGGGCGAAAATTTTAAAACGATTGATGAGCTTTTGGCATTTCGTAAAAAAGCACGAGATGAGAAGAATTGGGAAATTGCCGACAAAATCCGTAACACGCTTGACGGGCATGGTTTGATTTTAAAGGACTCAAAAGACGGTACAGTCGTTGAGGCTAAATGATCCAACCTTAGTCAGAGCATTTATGTTTTCCATCCCAGTGCTACGCAGCGGATTTGCGGACGGCATTCTTGCCGGATAGCGAGTGAATTGAGCCTGCTGTGGCAAAGCCACAAAGGCGAAACTTCACGAGCGTGGAGCAAATCCAAGACACGTAGTCATTTGTGACAGTTATAGTCGGAATATTTATACTTATCGTTTAAGAGTTACGCAGCGGATTTGCGGACGGATGGCGTGAGGAATAAATCCGGATAGCGAGTGAATTGAGCCAGCTGTGGCAAAGCCACATAGGCGAAACTTTACGAGCGTGAAGCAAATCCAAGACACGTAGCCACTTTTGACGGTTTTAGTCAGAACATTTATGTTTACCACTCCAAGATAGGTCATCACAGTGCAAATAATCCATGTTTTCGTTAATGATTACCCACGCTGTACAGGCATCACCGTTGCTATCGGTTTTAGACGATAGGTTACAATATTTATCAAATTCATTACCCACACTCACATCATTTGCTCTACCTGCAGGATAAATACCATGGTTTTTTGATATTATAAATATAAATACATCCTTACCAAAAGTATATTCACCGGCTTTTCCGTCAATATCGACTTTTATGTTACCTATATACTCATCGTCAGTTGAACCCATTTTCATATATACCCACACATCGACACCGTCCGCCATAACAAATTTAAATTCTGTCTGTATGTTATCGTAGTCACAATATTCGTTTCCGTTTAAATCCTTAATATATCCGCTTGTCAAACAGCCCGAATTAAAACCGCAAACTTTTGAGGTCTTTATATAAGGCGCAATATATTCATAAAGTTTTTGTGCATTTGTCCGCGCATTATCACCAAATTGATCTGAAAGACTGCCATTTTCATATTCAGCCATTTTAAAAGCATTTGCCAAAACCGCATAAGTTTTTTTAAGCTTTGTAACCGTAACTTTTTCTTTGTAGCTCTGCACCAAATTAGGTATGGTCATGGCGGCAACTATGCCGATAACGCCGAGGGTTATTAGGACTTCGGCTAAAGTAAAGGCGGCTTTCTTTAAAGTCGTTAAGACGTTAAGACGATAGGACGTTAAGTTCTTTACATTTAGCAGGCTTTGTGGAGTGCCACTGTTTTTGGAACATGCCCCCTCGCCCCTTGCGGGAGAGGGGAGGAGCGTAGCGACGGGGTGAGGGGTCAAATGCCATGACAA
>CANQML010000131.1 GCA_947624935.1 Candidatus Gastranaerophilales bacterium | reverse complement strand
ATTAAAGAATTAAGAAAAGAAAAAAATCTGACGCAAGAAAAACTGTCGGAGCTTATCGGGATTGAAACCCGAAACCTTATTAAAATAGAAAAAGGTGAAACTTTCCCCCGCGTTCAAACTTTGGAAAAAATACTTGAAACCTTTGATATTACAGCTCAAGAGCTTTTTAGATATGAACACTTAGACGATACCGAAATTCTGAAGAAAAAAATTATTCAAAAATTGGATAAGGATAATAATATTGTAAGACTTGTTTATAAAATGCTTTATTAATCAAGCTGTTTTTCTGTTTGACCTTATAAACAAGAGTAGCGGAATAATTACCAAACAAAGCAATCCAAAAATCCTAAAGGAATCAATAAACGCCCAAAGTGTTGATTGCTGAATTAATTCGCCGTACAAAGAGTATTGCGCCATGTGGCTTGCAACCGACGGGTGAACATACTGTGAAAGCCCTGCCGCGGTTGATTGAAGTCGTTCAACATAGGCAGGATTCAAGTCAGACAATTTTCCGACCATCATATATTGGTGCATTTGAGAAAATCTTGAAATCATTGTTGCAACAAGCGATGTTCCGATTGCACCGCCTATTGTCTTGAGCAAGTTTTGAATACCGGATGCGTTTGTCATTTGTTCGTTTCTTAACGTATCAACAGACAAATTTATAATCGGAATCATTGTTAATCCCATGCCCATACCCATTAAGAAGTTTGGTATCATAATATTTACGCTTGCAATCTGCAGGTTCAAAAATCCCAAAACAAGACCCGCACCGCCGATTATGGATAAACCAATCATAACAAGCAATCGGTTGCTGACTTTATTTGAAATATTTGCAACGATAATCATTGAAAGCAAACTTCCGACCCCGCGAGGCATCATGGAATATCCGCTTAAAAACGCGGTGTAACCCATCATGCTTTGCAAAAATTGCGGTAAAATCGCGATAGAGGCATACATTACGCCTTGTATTACCACCTGAATAATAGTTCCCGCGCAAAAGTTCATATCTTTAAATACGCTCAAATCAATGAGTGTGTCTTTTCTGACAATTTGGGATATAAAGAATAAAATTCCCGAAATGCAGGAAATTGTAAACAGCCAGCAAATCCAAGCGGCATTGAACCAATCGGCGTTATTACCTTTATCAAGCACAACCTGCAAAGACGCAATCCAAATAACAAGGGTTAAAAATCCCATGCCGTCGATTTTTACGCCCTTTTGACGTCTTGCGTAGGGCGGATCTGTGAGCATTCTTTTGCACATAATTGCCGCCAAGCACCCGAACGGTACATTTATAAAATAAATCCAAGGCCAAGACCAGTTATCCGTAATCCAACCGCCCAGAACAGGCCCGACAATCGGGGCAATGATAATTCCCATTCCAAAAACCGCCATTGCTTTGCCGCGTTCGCTTTTCGGGAAACTTTCAAGCATAATAGCTTGCGATATCGGAACAATTCCGCCGCCGCCAAACCCTTGCAAAATTCTTGCCAAAACCATTGCCATTAACGAATTTGCCATACCGCAAAGCATTGACGCTACAGTAAACAGTAAAATACTTATAATAAAGAAATTTTTTCGCCCGAAAACCTTGCTGAACCAATCAACCGCAGGGATTACGATACCGCTTGCAATCAAGTAGCTTGTCAAAATCCACATGGATTCATCACGTGTTGCGGAAAAACTTCCCGCCATGTGAGGCAGTGCAACGTTTGCTATCGTTCCGTCCAGAACGAATATGAATACCGCCAACAACACCGCAGATGTTGAAAGCCAAGGATTTTTCGGGTAATACTGTTCTTCTTCCAATTATCTCACTCTTACTTTCGGTACTACTGACATCCCCGGAACAATATTGTATTCATCGGGGTTAATTTCTTCCGTAAATATGATTTTTACAGGGATTCTTTGAACGATTTTTACAAAAGAGCCAACAGCGTTTTCAGGCGGGAAAAGGCTTGATTTTGCGCCCGAACTTCTTTGTATGCTGTCAATTTTTCCTTTGAAGGTTTTGTTCGGATAGGTGTCGATTTTTATATCAACGCTTTGTCCGGGTTTCATGCGGCGAAGTTGGTTTTCCTTAAAGTTTGCAACCACCCACACATTATCGGGAACAATTGTAAACAAAGGTGTTCCGACTTGAACATACATACCTTTTTCAACGCGTCTTGAGGCAACCGTTCCCGATTGCGGTGCGTAAATGTTTGTATAAGACAGGTCAAGCTCGGCTCTTTCTTTTTGAGCTTTCAAAACCTTTAAGTCCGCATCGGCAACTTTGCTGTCATTTTGCGAAAATATTGACTGTTCTGCCGTTGTAAACTGTGCCTGCGTGCTGTCGTATTTTGCTTGTGCCGCATCAAGCGTTTGTTTTGAAACCGCACCTGCCTCATATAAGTTTTTATATCTTTCCAAATCTTTTTTTGCAACTTCGGTGTTTGAATTTGCAGCTTTAAGATTTGCTTTTGCGTTTTGTTGATTTAATAAAATTCTGTCATATTGCGCCGATACCTGATCAAGTTTAACCTTGTAATCAGTATCATCAATTCTTGCAACCAAATCGCCCTCTTTAACTCTCTGGTTATCGGTTATCAGAACTTCTACAATCTGACCGCTAACCTTTGGCGAAACTGAAACTGTTGTTGTTTCCACGTAAGCGTCATCTGTTGACTGGTATTTTATTGCATCAATTGTAAAATACCCGACCAATAACAATACTAAAATCCCAACACCTATCAAAAGATGTTTGTTAATCGGTTTCTTCTTCTTTTCTTCTTCCATTTTTTACCTCTTATATATTTAACTCTAATAACTTTTCTATATGTTCTCTAAATTTTATTATAGATTTTTGCAAATTTTCAATTTCTTCATGAGAAAAGAATTTTTGCGCAGAGCTTAAATGCTTTTTCAGTTTCAAATCGGTGTTTTTAAGTTCTTCACCGCCTTCTTTTGTCAATTGCATTTTCCTCACAAGCCGATTGTTTTTTGTATCAACAAATCGTTTTATAAATCCTTTTTTCTCTAAAGAATTTAAAATTCTTCCCGTGTTTGCTCTGTCTTTCAGAATTATTTTTGCCAAATCTCTCTGACAAATTCCGTTGTAATATGAAATGACATCCAGCGCGCTGTATTCATCCGGTGTGATATTCAAATTAAGTTTGGTGAAAAACTGTGCCGCCAAAAGTTTCATGACTCTTGCGGTCTTTTCTATCTCATAATGAATACTTTCCGTGTAATGTATCTTTTTCATAGTACTGTTGCAAAAAAAATTTGTTGCATTTACAACAATACTATGCTAACATATTAATATAAAAAATGCAACAAGGGAGAAAAAAATTGAAAAAGATTACGGCAATAACATTATTGGCAGGTATGTTTTTGATGAACACCGCATTTGCGATAGAAGATACCCCAAAAAATGCTCCAAAACAATTTAAGAGCATGGCTAAAAAGAACAAAAAACAGGCTGATAAGTCTGCGTATATAAATATGAATTTTTGGCAAAATTTTAACGATGACAAATTGAACGGTTATATAGTCAAAGCGGTTCAAAACAATTATGACTTGAAAATGGCAACACTGGCGGTCGAAGAATACTATCAACAGACAAGAGCGCAGTTTGCAAGCGAGTTACCGTCGGGTACAATCGGGTTTGCGCCAAATTTGTTAAAAATGCCCGGCTCGACAAGCACCGAGGGAGTTTATGCCGCACCTGCAATCGCTCAATATGAAATAGATTTGTTTTTGAAAAACAGAGATAAAACAAAATCGGCAAAAAAATTGTGGGAAAGCTCACAACTTGACGAGCGCGGAGCTTACATCTCCGTTGCTTCCGCTGTCGGCACAACTTATTTGAACATAATCAAACTCGATAAAATCATAAATATTCAGGAAGAAATCGTCAAAGACAGAAAAACCATTTATGATTTAATGCTTTTAAGGCACAACGAAGGTATAACATCAACCGCAGACACCGTTAGAGCCAACAAAGCTTATGTAAGTTCAACGACAGATTTGATTGATCTAAAAAAACAGCGTGAACAGCTTTTGAATCAAATGTGTGTTTTAATCGGCGAAAGCCCAGAAAAAGCAAATACTTTGGAACGTACATCATTGGATAATTTTAATTTTTCGGGCGTAATCCCTCAAGAAATTTCATCCGATATAATCGTACAGCGACCCGACTATTTAAAAGCCGAAAAACTTGTTGAAAAAGCGGGAATTGACGTAAGAATAGCAAAGAAAGAATTTTTGCCCTCAATAAGTTTAACGGGTTTGGCTCTTTTTAACGCGCACGATATCGGAAGTATTTTCACAACAAAAGGCATGTTGGCATCTTTGGGCGGCTCGGTTATGTTTCCTTTCTTTACGGGCGGCTCAAGGATTGCTAATTTAAGGATTAAAAAAGCCGAATATGAAAGGGTTTTGCAAAATTATTACAAAACAAATTTGACGGCAATACAAGAAGTTAACGATTCTTTGGTAAGCATAAAAATGGACAAAGAAAAATTAACTCAAACCCAAAAGCAAGCTGACATGCAAAAAGCCGATTACGGTTACAACAGCCAAAGATACGAACAGGGTACTATTTCCAAACTTGATTTAATACAGGAAAAAGAAAATTTGCTCGTTATGGATAAACTCCTTGCAACAAATAAAGTGGATTGCTTTGTTGATTACATCGGGCTTTACAAGGCAGTGGGAAGTAAACTTTAAGCAGGGATTTTCTGCAAAACTTTTATGTTCAAAAATTCATTTGAGTTTTTGAACATAATTTTATTTATGCTGCCAAGCTCTAATCTTTTCAGCGGCTCACTTCTAAACAAAATATTTTTGTTGGAAAAAGTGTTCAATATAACGTAATTTTTGATTGCAAAGTCATATTGAATAGTGAGCATAGCTTCAAAATCCAAATCCAAAACAAAATTACATGCAGGGCTTGTACCTACAGTTATGATGTTTTTTTCACTGAACACACGTTCGTTGTTTTTTGAGGTAATGATTATATCCATAATTCAAATTATAACAACAACCAAAAAATTTTTTCAATAGCCATGTGATTAATATCATGCTCTGCAAAGTCATTTGTGACGGTTTTAGTCAGAACATTTACGTTTACCATCCCAGTGCTACGCACGTAGTCATTTGTAACAGTCTTAGTCAGAACATTTACGTTTACCGTCCCATGAAAGTTCATCCGGACAGTGCAGATAATCCATATTGCCGTTATACACTACCCATTCTGTGCAGCCCCAACCTGTGTCATAACAGCTTACTTTTAAGTTTGAGTCTGATTTTACACCGCAGCATGGAATTATTTTATCTTTGTAACCATTAAATTGAAAAAAGTCCG
>CANQML010000130.1 GCA_947624935.1 Candidatus Gastranaerophilales bacterium | reverse complement strand
ACCAATTCGCTATACCAATTTGTCGGAATTATAATATCATTTTCTTCATCAAACTGATTTATGATAGCTGATTGTAATGATTGCTCGACATTATCCTTCATAATATATATAATCTATTGGAATTTTATAAATTTGTCAAGTGGAAGTTTAAAAAATAAACTGTTAATATGATAAATTTAAAAGAAGAATTGGTGATTTGCTTAATGCGAAAAGGGCTTTCGATGAGAAAGGTCGCAAAAATTCTTCGTGAAAAAGGCTGCAACGTGCCGAAAGACAGCGGTTTATCGGATATGGTTAACCGAAAAAGGATAAGATTTGAAACCGTACAAGAAATCCTTGACCTGTTGGGTTATGAAATCTGCATAAGAGAAAAATCTACTTCAAACCGTTATCAACAATAACTTTTGCCAAAATTCCGTTGATAAATGCAGAGCTGTCATCGGTTGAGTATTTCTTTGCAAGCTCTAAAGCCTCATCCACAACAACTTTCATCGGAGCGTCTTTTATGTAAAGCAACTCTACAATTGATATTCTCAAAATGTCTTTATCCATTTTTACAAGCCGTTCAATATCCCAGCCTTTTGAATATTTTGAGATAATTTCATCGACTTCACTGTGGTATTTTTGGAAAAATTCGGCGATTTTTATTGCATAATCTTTAACATCGCTTTGAGATTCAAGCGTCGTAAATTCGGCTATTTCAAGTGCCATCAAAGCTTTGTCGGCGATATCAATCATCTCGTCAATTCTTTTTGTCAAATCGGACGTCAAAGGCACTGCAACGTTTGCCGCCCCGATTGGTCTGTTTAAATTAACCTCGTGTTCCGCTTCATAGTCATCAACGCGGTTTTTAAAGTCGATTAAAGAGCCTACCGCGACTTTCAAATCATCGGAGGCATTGCTTGTTAATATTCTGACCGATTTTAAAATTATATTTTCCAAATCATCTTTGGAATAATTGGTTATTTTTTTATCAAACTGCGAAAAAAGTATAAATGCCAATTCTCTGGCTGCTCGGCGTGCCTGCATCGTTTATTCCTTTATAAAAATCATTACAAAATCATCCTATCATAAAAAATTTTTACCTGCAAGGATAATATTAAACTGACCTATGCTTAACTTTTATTATTGTAACTAATAAAAAATTAATCTTAAAAGATAGCATAGTTGTGATTTTTGCCAAGATATCAAATATTAAATAATATAAAGGCATGAACATTTATGAAGAAATAAAAGTCATTCTCGTAAGAAACGGGAAATCCATGAGCAAAGTTTTGAAAATGATGAAAGCAGACGGACACAATGTGCCGTTTCCGAGTAATCTTTCCAAAATGTTTATCTCAAGAAGCATCAGATACAGACTTGTAGAAGAATTGCTTGATTACTTGGGTTACGAATTAAAAATCGTAGAAAAGAGATCAAAATAATTCACTTGCTCTGTAAGAACTTCTGACCAAGGGACCTATTTGATAGTGCGATAAGCCCGCAAGTTTGGCATGCGATTTTATAATGTCAAATTCCTGCGGCGTGTAATATTTTTCGACTGTCAGATGATTTTTTGACGGCTGAATATATTGCCCGACGGTTAAAATATCGCAACCGACAGATTTGAGGTCTTTAAATGTCGTGTCAATTTGTTCCATTGTTTCGCCCAAACCGACCATTAAGCCCGATTTTGTAATGATGTCGCTGTTTTGTTTTACGTATTTTAAAACATCCAGCGAGCGCTCGTAATTCCCTTGCGGGCGGGCTGTTTTAAACAATTCTTTGACTGTTTCTATATTGTGGTTAAAAACATCAGGGTGTGATTTTATTATAATGTCGAGTGATTTTTTATCGCCTTTAAAATCGGGTGTCAAGATTTCGATTTTGACGTCGGGCGTTAGTTTTCTTATTTCATTAATACATTGAGCAAAGTGGTTTGCACCGCCGTCAGGCAAATCATCACGCGTAACGGAAGTTATAACCGCATATTTAAGATTGAGCGCCTGAACCGCTTGAGCGATGTGTTTTGGTTCTTCTGTATCCAACGTCTCGGGCTTATTGCAGGTTATATTGCAATAACGGCAGTTTCTCGTGCAGTTGTTGCCCATAATTAAAAAAGTTGCCGTATTTTTTGTGTAGCACTCGTTTTTGTTAGGACAGCGCGCATTTTCACAAACCGTATTTAAACATTTCGCTTTCAAAATTTTTCTTACGGTGCGGGTTTTTTCCGTATCGATTATCGGACGTTTCAGGTAATCGGGAAGTCGTTTTACAGGCATTGGAGTATCCCTTCTGAGTATGTAGGATGTGCAAAGCAGACCGATTTTAAATCATCAGGCGAAATATCAAACTGCATTGCAATTACCAGCTGTTGAATTAAAGAGGAGGCTTCATTTGACATAATGTGAGCGCCGACGATTTTTTTGTTTTGGATAAGAATTTTCATTACGCCGTCGGTTGAATTATCGCATTGGGACTTTGCAAGCGCCGATATCGGAATTAATTTTTTTTCAAAATTTTGTAAATCCTGCTCTCGTTTTCCGACCCATGCGATTTCTGGTGTGCCGTAAACTACAGACGGTACAAGCGTTTTCTCAAACGGGATTTTGCAAACTTCTTCAAGCGCCTGCTTTGATGCAAAATGTGCAAGCTGAATTTCGCCCGCAACATCACCGATATAAGTTACTCCATCAATTTTTTCAACTTTGTTCGGTTCTCTGCCTATTGCCAAAATCACCATATCTGCAGTTATTTCTTCACCATTTGAAAGTATTATGAGCTTATTAGATTTGTCAATTTTTTCAACCGAAGTTTTGGTATAAAATTTTATGTCTTTAAAAAGTCTTTCAACCCGCTTTGAAATATCGATATCGGCATTTGGCAAAAGGTGTTCGGCAAATTCTACAAGCACAACTTCAACCCCAAACGCCGAAAAAATCCTTGTAAACTCAATCCCTATTGCGCCCGAGCCGACAATTACAACTTTTTTAGGCAAAGTTTTGAGGTTAAATACATCGTCAGATGTTAAGACAAATTCCCCGTCATAATCAGTGGTTTTTCTCGGTGAAGAACCTGTTGCGCAAATTATTTTATCAAATTTGTAGATTTGCCCTTCGGCATCTATCGTATTTTTGTCAATAATTTTGGCTTTTGCATTGACGATTTTTACATTGGCGTTTTTTAGTGAACGTTCCAGACCGTTTCGCAATTTTTCAACGACACTGTACCTGTTTTCGAGCACTTTTTCAAAATCGAGCGAAAAATCATTTACACAAATCCCGTAACAATCGGATTTTTTTATGGTGTTTATGATTTCAGCCGTATGAAGCATGGTTTTTGTCGGGATACAGCCTTTGTTTAAGCATACTCCGCCGATCAAATCTTTTTCAAAAATAACAACGTTATCGTCTTTTGCATTCAGTGCCGCTGTGTAACCCGCAGGGCCCGAACCCACAATCCCTATATCCATAAATCACCTCGTATAAACCCTTGGCAATCTGACCTTTAGGCGGCAAATAAGCTCATAATTTATTGTGCCTAAAAGGTTTGCCCAATTATTGATTGAATTTTCCTCATCCAAAAGCGTGATTACATCGCCGACTTCGGCATCAACCCCGGTTATGTCAAACATCATCTGATCCATGGTGATGTTTCCGACCTGCGGTACTTTTTTGCCATTTAAAATCCCAAAAATCTTGTTAGACAGCGCTCTTGGAACCCCGTCGGCATAACCTACGGGAACAGTTGCGATTTTTCTTGTGCCTTTTGCTCTGTAGGTATAAGAATAGCTTACACCCTCGCCATCATCTGCATTATGAATATGTACTATTCTTGATTTTAAAGATATCAAAGGTTTTAAATCAGGTAAATTCTTAAAATCTTTTGGAAAATCAGGCTGAAGCCCGTATAGTGCAATCCCGACACGCCTCATATTAGTGTTTTCGATTTTGTAAGAGAATGTTCCCGCGGTGTTTTGGATGTGTAATAAAAGATTTGTTGTATCAATTTGTGAGATTATATTATTCCAGCGGGAAATTTGTTTTTCGGTTTCTTTCCTGTTTTCCGCCATCGCAAAGTGGGTAAAAACGCCTTGCAAATCAATAAAATTACACCTTTGAACTTTTCTTATAAATTCAACTGCAGATTTATGGGAAACGCCGATTCTATTCATACCGGTATCAATTTTTATATGGACTTTAGGTTTTTTGCCCGTTCTTTCATAAGCTTTTTGACAGGCTAAAATATGCCCTTCACTAAAAACGGAGATGCTCAAATCTTCTTTAACGGCGCTTTCTACCGCCCAAACGGGAACGGCGCCCAGGACAAGAATTTCACAATTTATTCCGGCATTTCTCAAATCAGCGCCCTCGTCGATTGAAGCGACGCCGAGCATATCAATTCCGCTTGCAAGAATGGTCGGCGCAAGCATAACCGCGCCATGACCGTAAGCATCGGCTTTCACAACACCAAGCAGTCTGCAATCGGCATGTTTTTTTATTTCTTTAATATTATGCTCAAGATTTGAAATATTTATTTCAACCCACGCATCACGGTGAGTGTTGACGTTTGTTTGCCGAACATTTTTCATGACTATATTTTATCACGGAAAAAATGTTTTAAAAACTTTCTCCCTCTCCCTTGGGAGAGGGCTGGGGTGAGGGGGGGGGGGGTCAACCTTATCAAAATTTGAATGGATAGTCATCCGGAATTTTCCAGCCGTTGCGCATAATTACTGCTGTACAATATGCTCTATCATTATGCGAATTATTACATCCTCTAATAGTATCTTCTCGCAATACTTTGTCAATTTCATCCTTACTTAAACCTTTCCATCCTGCCGAACGCCATGAATACGGTTGCACTCCATGTAGATACAAAAAGGAACTAGATGAAGACGGTAGGAAGCTTTGATAAAAAGTGAAACAATCTATTCCGCTATTGCACGTAGTATACTGAGGACCTGTAATCACCCCAAACGGAAAAAACAAGAAGTGAGGTGGCGCATTTTTATTTTCATTATTTGTTATAGCCACTGCACTTCCATTTGCAAAATAAACACCAACATAAGGTTGAAAAGCATCCAAATGCACTTCCGTTTTTGCGGTCTTTAAATATGGTGCAAAATATTCATTATAATATTCTTCTATGGAATACGGCTCTAAAGTATTTTTAGAAGAATCTCCTAGCAGCCATGAAGATTCTTCACCATGGTCAATTTCTGACAGTTTAACCGCTTGGTTCATCATTGAATAAAATTGTAATAACCTTGTTTCAACAACTTTTTTCTTGTAGCTTTGAACAAGGTTTGGAATAGTCATTGCAGCAACAATGCCGATGACGGCAAGGGTTATCAAGACCTCTGCCAAGGTAAACGCAAAGCGTTTACGGAAAGCGAATAAGTTAATAAGCCAATAAGCGAATAAGCCCTTATCATTAATTAGGCT
>CANQML010000129.1 GCA_947624935.1 Candidatus Gastranaerophilales bacterium | reverse complement strand
TAGGTATGACAAAACATATCAAAAGGTTGAACACTGTCGACTTTAGCGCCTTTTTCGATTAAGTATTTCAAATCACGGGCAAGCGTTGACGGGTTGCAGCTTACATAGATAATTTTATTTTTAGAAAGTTTATAGGCGTAATCCAGAGATTCTTTTGTACAGCCTTTTCTGGGTGGGTCAAGAATGATTACGTCAAATTGACGTTTTTCCTGCGCAAAAAATTTTGAAGCATCACCCGAATTGATTTCTATATTCTTTATGCCGTTTTCGTCGATAATACTTTTGGCAAGAGCACAAGCATTATAATTTTCTTCAATGCTTACAACCTGACGGCAAATATCTGATATACAAATTCCAAAAGCGGTAATTCCTGCGTAAGCATCAAGTACAACGGGGGTTTTAAAGTTGTCTTTTATATAATTTTTTACGTATCGGAAAATGTTTTCAGCACTTTTGGGGTTAACTTGAAAGAAAGTATCAGCGCCAATTTTAAAGGTTTTATCCAAAATTTTTTCACAAATATATTCATCACCTTGAACGCACTGCGTTTTGCTGCCGAGTATAACATTTGTGCGTTTAGGGTTGTAATTCAGGCACACACCGGAGATTTCATCAAAATTTTCGTACAAATCTTTTGCTAGTTTTTGTGCTTTACCAGAAGGCTTTTCAGCGTTTAAAACAAGAGTGACAAGACACTTATTATTGTATGATGAAACTCTGATTGCGACATGGCGAAGTTCGCCCGTGTGATTTTTTTCTATATAACCTGATATGTCGCTTTTTCTGATAAAATCAATGATTTCATCACAAATAGCGGGCTGAATTGGGCAGTGTTTAATATTAACGATTTGGTGCGATGAGGGTTTGAAATAACCTGCTTTTTTAGAAGTTTTGGTTTGAACAATCGGATATTGAATTTTGTGCCTGTATTGCAGGATTTCGGGGCTTTTTACGGGGTCATGGATTATGGTATCGATACCAAAAAGGGAGTCTTTGACTATTTGTTTTTTAAGTTGTAATTGATAGTTATAATCAATAAACCCCATCTGACAAGCGCCACAGACATTGTTGAGTGCGCAAAAGGGTTTAACCCTGTGAGCTGAGGGGGTAAGAACTTCAACGATTTTGGCGTAAGCGTATGATTTGTTGCGTTTAGTGATTTTAATTTTAACAAAATCATCAGGACATGCGCAGTTGACAAACACGACAAAGCCGTCTATTCGGGCGATGCCGAACCCGAGATTGGAAAAACCTTCGATATTAACGTCAAACAAGTCACCAATTTGCATAAAAATATTATATCATAGTTGACAATAAAAAATGTTCTTGGTAGTATGTGAAAGCGGAGGGCGTTTAGCTCAGTTGGTAGAGCGTCTCCCTTACAAGGAGAGGGTCGAGAGTTCGAGTCTCCCAACGCCCACCATTTAAAAGAACCTTTACAGGTTCTTTTTTCAAAAAAGTTTTTTTAATATAAAACTTAACATTGGGGTTGAAAACAATTAAAAATCGTTTATAATATAAGTACAGGGTGATAGTTTACCAGACTATCGGGAACTCTGTACGAAGTCTAAACGGTTCTTATCTTTTAAGGTGAGAGCCGTTTTTTAATATGCACAAAATCAGAAAAATTAGTAATAAACTAATATTGAAATCGTTCATATGACCCCCTTTCTAGTCGGGTACCAACCCGAAGTCTAAAATAAAATTGTCGATTGGCTACCTATAGAAAAGAGTTCCTTTTACCCTGCATATAAATCAATGTTCCATAAAATTATTATACATAAAAATTTATACTATTAATCTTTAAAAATCTGATTTTTAATTCAAAAGCATTAAATGTTTTTTTCATTTTCCCTTGAAACATTTTTAATATTCTTTCGTCAAAGTCAAAGAGAGGAGAGGATATGATTGAAGATTTACTGGAAGAAGAAGAGCAAACCGAACCTAAAACATTCAGCGCAATTGCGCATGACGATGATATTTTGCAGATGTATTTGAAAGATATCGGCAAAATTAAACTGCTTTCGACAAAAGAGGAGCTGGCGCTCGGCAAGGAAATCAAAGAAAATAAGTCGGAAATCGCAAAACGCAAACTTGTGCAGGCAAATTTGCGGCTTGTGGTAAGTATCGCCAAAAAATACATCGGGCAGGGAATTTTGTTTATGGACTTGGTGCAGGAAGGCTCTCTCGGGCTTATAAAAGCAGCCGAAAAGTTTGATTATTCAAAAAATTTCAAGTTTTCAACTTATGCCACATGGTGGATAAAGCAAACGATAATTCGTGCAATTTCAAACAACTCGCGCACGATAAGAATCCCCGTTCACATGGCGGACAAAATCAGAAAGTACAAACGGGTTTACAACAAATTGTCGTTTGAATTGAACAGAGAGCCGACGGATTTGGAGGTTGCGGAAAAGCTGCAAATATCGTTAAAAAAACTTACGGCGATTAAACATGCCCTTATAAAAGAGCCGATAAGCCTTGAAACTCCCGTCACGGACGATTTGAACGTGGGGGATTACGTGCAGGACAAGTGCGGAAATTCACCCGAAGCGCAGGCAAAAAACAGCATGATGAAGGGAAATATAGACAAATTAATTGAAAGTCTGCCCGAAAGAGAAAAGAAGATTATCACATGCCGATTTGGGATAAACGGTGAAAAGCCGAGAACTTTGGAACAATTGGGCGAGATAATGGGGTATTCAAAAGAGCGAATCAGACAACTTGAGGATTGCACATTAAAAAAAATCCGTCAGGAGTTTCAACACTTCAGGGATTTTATTGAAGATTAACGAGCGAGCGGGCAAATTCAACCGATTGCTCGTTAATTTCGCCCCCTGCAAGCTCTGCAAGCGCTTTGATTTTGTTTTCGCCTGTCAAAACGTAGACCTCGACTTTTGTTTCGTCCGTTTGTGATTTTCTGACGTAAAAATGCTTGTCGGATTTTGACGCGATAATCGCCTGATGCGTAATAAGTATTATTTGGTGGAATTTTGAAAGCGCGACAATCTCATCAGCCACACTTTGAGAGGCTTTGCCCGAAATCCCCGTATCAATTTCATCAAAAATAACCGTGTCGATGTCGTCATTTTGGGCAAAAATCGTTTTAATCGCAAGCATGACTCGCGAGATTTCACCGCCCGAGGCGACTTTTGCAAGCGGTTTTAAATCCTCTGACACGTTTGTCGAGATTAAAAATTCCACATTATCAGCACCGTCAAAGGATAGCTCTTTAGGGGTGAGAGCTATTTCAAATCGGGCTTTTGGAAGCTCCAAAAATTCAAGCTTGTCTTGGATTTGAACCGACAAAACCCTTGCAAAATCTTTTCTTTGAAGGCTTATCTCACTTGCTTTATGTTCAAGTTGTAGGCGCAATGCGCTTATTTGGCTTTGAAGTTCATCAATATTTTTGGTGGAAAATTCAATTCCTGCAAGCTGGTTTGAAAGGTTTTCGTAAGTTTTTAGAACATCCGAAAGCGTTTGACCGTATTTGTGTTTGAGTTTGTCAAGCAAAAACAGCCTTTCTTGGATATCATTAAGCCTTTGGGTATCATTTTCAAGACTTTGGCTATAAGAATTAAGCTCGCTTGCAAGCGCTCTGACGTTTTCTGTTACATCAATCAAAGATTGTTCAATATCCTCAAGCTTCGGGTCAAACTGAGCAGCTTTTGAAAGGTTCTGCTTGATTTTCAATAACCCTTCATAAATTGAGCCCTCATCGCCGTTTAAAGCCCAATATGACGTTCCCGTAAGCTCTTTTAATTTTTCTGCGTTTTCCAAAACCTCTAACTCGGTTTCAAGTTCTTCATCTTCGGTTTCGGAGGTTATTTGAGCCGTTTCAATCTCGTTTATTTGGAATTTTAAAAATTCAATCTGAGATTCTGTCATATCCGCCGAATTTTGGGCGTTATTCAAAGCGGTTACAAGCGACTGATATTTGTCATAAAGCGTTTTATATTCATCAAGTTTTGTGCCGTAAGCGGTTTTTCCGAACGAATCCAGCAAATTTATATGATATTTGGGCTGTAAAAATGTGTACGTTTGGTGCTGGGAATGAATATCCACAAACAAATCGCCTAAAGTTTTCAGCAAATCCGTACCCGCCAGAGTTCCGTTAATTCTGGAGCGCACGCCTGATTGGGTGATTTCTTTGGAAATAACTATTTCATCGCCCCAATTGTCAATCCCGTTTTGGTCAAAAAAGTTTGTTAAATCATGCTTTTTGTTTTCGATAACAAGCTCAATAACCGCCTTTTCTTTGCCTGATTTAATAACGTCTTTTGAAACACGTGGCGCAAAAACCAAATCGATTGCATTAATCAAAATGCTTTTGCCGGCGCCTGTTTCGCCCGTAATTATATTCAATCCGTTGTCAAAATTAGCGGTCAGTTCATCAATTAAAATATAATCTTTGAGCTTGAGTTGTTTAATCATACTATAAGGATATTGCAAAAAGTGATTTTGGGCAAGTTGTAAATATTAATAATAAAGTGAGGTGGCAAGCCACATTGGGTTTTGCATAATAGCATTCGTCATTGCGAGGAGCGGATTTTGACAAGTGCGCCGCGCGGCGTAAGCCGCCCAGCACGTCCAAACGAGCAAAACCACGCTTTTGCGAGTTGTCAAAATTCAAGACAACGAAGTGACGAAGCAATCCACTCATTAGATTGCCGCGTCGGGCTACACTTGCCCTCCTCGCAATGACGTGTGACTCCATGACTTTGAGTTTTGTCATTACGAGGCACGAATGTGCCGTCGTAATCGCATAGTTGTCGGATTTCACCAACATGGCGATTGCGACGCTCCCTGCGGTCGCTCGCAATGACATAACCCCCTCACCCCAACCCTCTCCCGTAGGGCGAGGGAGATAGTTTATTTCTTGATACTTGAGGATTATCCCTTTAAGTTTTGACGGATTATTTGTGGATTGTCGCGTCGGGCTACGCTTGCCCTCCTCGCAATGACGTGGGAATATATTGTCATTACGAGGAGCGTTAGCAACGTCGTAATCGCATAATCGTTGGATTTTACCAGTCTTGCGATTGCGACGCTCCCTGCGGTCGCTCGCAATGACATAACCCCCTCACCCCAACCCTCTCCCATAGGGCGAGGGAGATAGTTTATTTCTTGATACTTGAGGACTATCCTTTTAAATTTTGACGGATTATTTGTGGATTGCTGCTTCGGGCTGCGCTTGCCCTCCTCGCAATGACGTGGGAATATATTGTCATTACGAGGAGCGATAGCGACGTAGTAATCGCATAATCGTTGGATTTTACCAGTCTTGCGATTGCGACGCTCCCTGCGGTCGCTCGCAATGACATATTGGCAAATTCGCAAAGCTCTATGTGGTGAGTGGCTTGCCACCTCGCAATGACGTGTATCGCATTACCCCCTCGCCCTACGGGAGAGGGTTGGGGTGAGGGGGCAAATGCCATGACAAATGACAATTACGAAC
>CANQML010000128.1 GCA_947624935.1 Candidatus Gastranaerophilales bacterium | reverse complement strand
AACTTGGGCAAACTTGATATTGCTTTCAAAAGCAAAAGCGCAGGTTTGAATTAACAATAAAAACAAAAGTGATAATAAAGTCTTTTTCATAACCAAATTATAACACGAATATGATATAATTAATTTATGAGATTAGACAAATTTTTAAAAGTATCGAGATTAATAAAAAGGCGAACCGTAGCAAACGAAGTATCGGATACGGGACGGGTTTTGGTAAACGGAAACAGTGCAAAACCTTCCAAACAGCTAAAAGTCGGAGATGAGATTACAATTGAATATGCAAACCGCACGGTAAAAGTTAAAGTAGTTAAAATCCCCGAAAATAACGTAAGCGTTCAAGAAGCGTCGAGTTTGTATGAAAGTATAAATTAATTTCCATGTCGGATATTCTTCAAATTTTTTTATGTTAATCCTATTTGTTCGAAGCATAAAAAAATTTTGCCGTCGCATTGACTTTTCCAAATTCTTCATTAAAAACATGCAAAACCCATACAAACGGATGATTTTTTAATATTTTATTGCGTAAATATTAAAAATGACCGAAAGTGTAAGTAGAGGTATAAATTTATGAGAATAAACGGCGGAATCAGATTTGTAGAACACGGTATAACGGCATCAATCAGAGCGATGCATGTAGATAGCGAACTAATTTCCGTGGCAAACGAAAACATAAACGGATTTGACAAAGTAGGTTATCAAAGAAAAGATGCCATAGTCTCATCATTGACAGAATTTATAGGCGTACACGGGCTTTCAACAACCGTTGACGACAAGGTCGGTCGTATAAATATTTCCGAAAACCCGCTGGATATTGCACTTGCTTCAAAAGGATATTTCCAAACCGAAAGCGCTGAAGGGATTAAAATAACACGTGACGGCAGATTTAAGCTGGATAAAGAGGGAAACCTGTTAACTCTTGATGATTCAAGAGTGCTTTCAAATACGGGCGTTCCGATAAAATTACACATTGTTCCCGATGACCCGAAACAGGTCAAAATAAACGACAGCGGTCTGGTCAGCGTATTTAACCCAAAATCCGGCAAGCTTGAAAAAGTTGCGTATTTGGGGATAGTCGACACAAACGGCATGCTCGTTATGGAGCCTAAAGTTAAACAAGGTTATAACGAATTTTCAAATGTGGCTTTGCAGGAAGAATTTATCAATATGATGCCTGTAATCAAAAATTTTGACGCTAACAGGCAATTGTTTATGATACAGAACCAAAACCTTCAAAAAGTAATCAGTCAGCTTGGAACAACTTCATAGAAAGGATAACTAATGTATACAATTCAAGGCATGATTAGAAAAAGTATTAATAACACATACACCCAGTTTGAAAGACTGGGTTATGTCGGTAACAACCTTGCAAACTTCAACACGCACGCATACAAAACCGTGAGATTTGAGCAAATGCTCGGCGAGGACGGGTATTTGAAAGGTGCAATAAGAAGCAACTTTGCGCAAGGTTCAATAAGAATTACATCAAATCCTTATGACGTTGCAATCGACGGACAAGGATTTATTCCGGTTGTTTCACCGTCAGGGGTTGTTGAATACACACGCGACGGAAGTTTTAAACAGGGCAAAGACGGTTATCTTGTAACAAACGATGATTGGATTGTAGGTGAGGGGATAAAAATCCCGACCAATTGCTACAAATTTCAGATAAAAGAAAACGGGGATGTAGTAGCTTATGACGCCGCAGATTCAAACGAAAAGTATCTCGGAAATATTCCGCTTGTAAGATTTGCATCACCCGAAAACCTTGAGCAATCTGATATGAACAGGTTTAAGACAACGGATGAATCTGGTGAAGCGGTTCTGGTAAAAGAACACAACTGTTTTAAACAAAATAATATAGAAACATCAAACACAAATATTTACAACTCGACAAGTGAAATGTTAAGGCTTAACGCATCAATGATTGCAAGTATGCGAATGTTGAAAGTGGTTGATGATATGTATAACAAAGCAATTAACATAAGAGAAGGCTAGGTATAAATGTATACACCGTTAAACAGTATCGGAAAAGTTTCATTAATGATGGACTTAATCGCGCAAAAACAAAGGGCGCTGGGTTCAAACCTTGCAAACATGGACACACCCGGCTACGTAAGACGCGACATTAATTTCCAAACGTATTTAGGTTCAATGAACAGCCCTTTGGAAACAAAATTGTCCGAAAAACTCGGACCTTCTGCGATTTTGGAAGAAAGAGATTATGATGAAATAAATCCTGCGCAAGAACTTATTGCGATACAGGAAAACGCGATTTTGTATTCAATGGCGACAAGAAGAATGTCAAACATAATTACGGAGATGAAAACCGTAATAAACGTAGGTAAATAAGAGGTATAGTTTATGAGTATAATGGAATCATTAAACATCGGTTCAAACGCCTTAAGGGCGCACGGTTTAAGGCTTGATATACATGCCAAAAACGTAGCAAACCTTGATACACCGAATTACGTGAGGAAAATCCCCGTATTAAATTCAACGGACGACATATCATTTCACGGGTTAATGAACACGATGAAGGAAGATGTATTTGGGGTGGGAACACTGCCGTATTTGCATGGCGGAGTAACGTTCAGCGGCTGCGTAGAAGACCCGACAATGGGTGAAAAAATATACCGACCGGGGCATCCCGACGCTGATGAAAACGGATATATAAGGGCATCAAACGTAAACCCGATGGTAGACATAGCAGATGCGATAATGGCGCAAAGAGCTTATGAAGCAAACCTTGCGCTGGTAAACATAACAAAGTCGATGGCACAAAGAGCGATAGAAATCGGACGATAGACTTTACAATAAATTTTCAGCATATTAAAATGACTATGTTACACATAGTCATTTTTGTGTAATTACGTGTTGAAAACTGTATATGTTGATGTTTAAAACATGTATCGTTGAAAGCTGAATAAAATTGTCAAGTCGATGTGGCACTCTGCCGAGCGGATTGCGAGCTGAGGGCGAGGCTTGACGGCGAAAATGACGCAGTCATTGCAGACGTCAACCGCAGACCCGTTAAACGCGAGCAACCAAGAACCATAAAGGTCTTTCGTTCGAGGAGAGGGGTTCGAGTTTACGAGAACCTTCCGCCACAAGCAATTCAAAACATGTATCGTTGAAAGTTGAATAAAATAGTCAAGTCGATGTGGCACTCTGCCGACGAGAACGATTGAGTATCGTTCGAGGAGAGGGGTTCGAGTTTACGAGAACCTTCCGCCACAAGCAATTCAAAACATGTATCGTTGAAAGTTGAATAAAATTGTCAAGTCGATGTGGCACTCTGCCGACGAGAACGATTGAGTATCGTTCGAGGAGAGGGGTTCGAGTTTACGAGAACCTTCCGCCACAAGCAATTCAAAACATGTATCGTTAAAAATTGAATAAAATTGTCAAGTCGATGTGGCGGAATCGGTATACGCGCACGTTTGAGGGGCGTGTGGAGAAATCCTTGGGGGTTCAAGTCCCCCCATCGACAATTTTTTATAACTGTCTCAAACAAAGCGCCTGCAAGGCATTAGAGGTGTTTAGAATAACGAAAGCAAAATCACCGTGGAACGCATGAAAAAACCCGGCAGAGGTCTTGAAATAATCGAAGTCAGAGAAAGGCAAAGCAAGCTAATTTCCAGGCTTTGCGATTTCATGCGGCAATTGCTCCCGAAATATTATAACGATCTCATCGAAAAAGAACAAATAAATTACATAACCTTTTTTATTCATTGCAAAGCCATTCAAAACGCAATCAAAGAGAATATTTTTCGCTATTGCTACATTCTCAAAAACAACAAAGACGCGGGTTTCATAAAATATGTAATCGAAAAAGACCACATATACCTTTCACAAATCCACATCGCAAAAAGGTATCAAAAGAAAGGTATCGGCAGATTTGCAATCGAACATTTAAAAAATATCGCTCTCAAAAACGGCCTAAAGCTCATTGTATCCTACATTTTAACCTATGATACAAAAACGCAAGAGATATTTATCAAACTCGGCTTCAAAAAAGGCGCCATGTATACAAAATACATAGGAGACAAGCATCTTTTCTGGGAAGATGAGTTTAGATTAGCAATTTCAGACGACCCCAAAGAAGCAAACGCTCTCAATGAAATGGAACTGGACAAATTCAAAACCAAACCCATCCACAGCCGCCCCTATTGGGCAAATGGCAAAGTGATTACCTATGATGATGAGAAATTTTAGATTTACATAATTGGGCTTTTAAATATTTACAAATATGCCCAAAAAGCTTTATTTTCGCCCTAGGTTTTTTATAAAATTTAAAATGCAAAGTTAATTGCAAAAGTCTCGATTTTATCACATTTATTGCCAACTCGAGCTTAAATTTAAACACTATCTGCCAAATTTTGACAAACCGGCTTCAATTTCGCGTAATTTCGAACCATTCAAGATTTCATTATACAACAATAAAGCTTTTGGCCTCTGAAAATCCTCGGAAATCCTTTTATGTCAAAGTGGGTTTTATATTTATAAAATTATTTTAAATTTCGTAAAAATAAATGTGTCCATGCTCATAAAATTGTAGTAAAATAAATAGAACAGGATGTGAAATAAAAACAAACTTTTTAAAATAATATATAAGTTTTAAACAATACAAAAATTTAGACAATACGGGAACATTTATAGCTCAGGAGGAAATAATGCAAAAAGTTTCAAATGAATTAGAAACAAAAAGCAACTTGCAATCGCAATCGCACAACGTCGTGAGCGATGCAATTAAAAGCGCAAACGAAAATCTCATCAATATAGTAAATTTCCAAAGACGTAATCTAAATGACATTTTAATTATTAAAAAAGACGGTACAAAAGAAAAATATAACATACAAAAAGTGGTCGATGCGATTAAAAAATCCGCAACAAGAATGCTTGTCGAGTTTTCGGACAAAGAAATCAAAGATATTTGTGTTTTTGTAAATAAATCCGTGCTCGAGATGAACAAAGACACGGTCGAAATCTCGCAAATGCACAATATTGTGGAAAGTGCGCTTTCGGCGCTTAGCCCCAAGGTTGCCGAAAGTTATCGAAACTACAGAAACTACAAAACCGACTTTGTCAGAATGCTTGATAAAGTCTATCAAGAATCCCAAAGGATTATGTATATCGGCGATAAAGAAAACGCAAATGCTGATTCGACGCTTGTTTCAACAAAACGCTCTTTAATATTTAATGAATTAAACAAAGAATTATACAAAAAATTCTTCTTAACCGTCGAAGATAAACAAGCCATAAAAGAAGGCTATATCTATATTCACGACATGTCTGCAAGACGAGACACAATGAACTGTTGTCTTTTTGATGTTGCGTCCGTTTTAAAAGGCGGTTTTGAAATGGGTAATATCTGGTATAATGAGCCAAAAAGCTTAGACGTTGCGTTTGATGTCATAGGCGATATTGTTATGGCTGCCGCAAGCCAGCAATATGGGGGTTTTACGGTTCCGGAAGTCGATAAAATC
>CANQML010000127.1 GCA_947624935.1 Candidatus Gastranaerophilales bacterium | reverse complement strand
AACCACAGGGGCGGGGTCAATTCAAGCATTGACAGTCAAAACCCCTCACCCCAGCCCTCTCCCGCAAGGGGCGAGGGAGCATGCCTCGATAACTGTGGCAATTCACAGAGCCTAATTAATGTAAAGTACTTATTCGCTTATTCGCCTATTCACTTATTCACTTTTCGTAAATGCAAAGCATTTACCCTTGCTGAGACCCTTATAACCCTCGCCGTCATTGGCGTTGTTGCTGCCATGACTATCCCGACGATTATGAATAAGTACCAAGAGCATGTTATGATTCAAAAATATAAAAAGGTTTACAGTCTTCTCAATAATGCTTTATTACAGCAATATGCCGACAACGGAGCTTATTACGAATGTTATCAAGGTCGTATCAAAAGTGACGGTAGCTATAGCTATGATAATCATTACAATTCATTGCAGGAGTGCACAACGATGTATGAGGATATGAAACATATTTTAAAATATTCAAAAATATGCGATGATAATGCTTATAAAAATGGTTGTATCCCAAATTACAAAGGGATTGATAATATTGCACTTGAACAAAATTTGTATCCTGATGAACCAAATTGGGCAAGAATAAATTGTGAAGGTTATATGGAAAACGAGATTAAGAATACTAACCCTGCTTGGGTATTGAATGACGGAACAATAATTATATTTTATCGTCCTAAGTGGGGTTTTAGGTCTATATCGGTTGACTTGAACGGAATGCAGGGTCCTAACAAATGGGGATACGATATCTTTACATTTAATACTCGTAAAACTAACGGTGGCAGTTTGGTTTTTACCCCTGAGGTGGCATGCCACACACCTGATGTGGGTGGATTATCGACCAGTGATATGCATAAAAAAGCTGGTTTTCCCACAAACCTAGATTAATATTCAATCCCTTTTCTTGCGGCAATGCCTGTATCCCAGTAGTGTTTAACAGGTTCGATTTTTGAAACCAAGTGCGCAATCTCTATTATTTTTTCGTGCGCATTTCTGCCTGTTAAAACTATTTCCATTTCTTCGGGTTTGTTTTTCAAAACTTCAACCGCCTCATCAACGTCTATAAATCCCATATCGATTGCAATATTTGCTTCATCAAGGATTATCAGTTGATACTCGTCGTTTAGAATAGCTTTTTTTGCAAGTTCCCAGCCTTTTTGAATTGCCGTTGTATCGGCTTCGGTCTTGTTGTTTGTGTAAACTATTCTGTCCAAACCCGCCTGAACTATTTTCAAATTGTCTTTAATTGAGGGTGCAAGGTTTGTGAACGAATTTAATTCGCCATAATCATCACCGCCTTTGGTGAACATGATTATCAGAACTTTCCAGCATCGCCCGAGCGCTCGCATAGCCAAACCCAGTGACGCCGTGGTTTTCCCCTTGCCGTTTCCCGTATAAACCTGAATGTAGCCATGTTGCGCCCAATTAGGGTTTATTAAATTATTTTCGCAATTGTCAACCATTTGAATTTATTATATATTAAAAAAATGAAGAACAAAACCGACTACAGGATATATGCAAAAAATCTTAGAAAAACGCTTGATATGAAAGAAACCAGCCAAAATCTGACCGACAAAATAAGAAAACTTGAGGTTTATAAATCGGCAAAACATGTCATGATTTTTTATCCGACAAAGTATGAGGTTGATTTAAGAGATTTGCTGCGTGACGACAAAAACTTTTATCTTCCAAAAGTCTGTGGCGAAAATTTACTTGTCTGCCCGTATGATAAAAACCTTAAAAAATCCGAGCTGAACATTTTAGAACCTCAAACAGCGCCTGTCAAACCCGATATTCTTGATTTAATCATAGTGCCGGCTTTAATGGCTGACAAAGAAGGTTACCGTTTAGGGTATGGCAAAGGCTATTATGACAGATTTTTACCCAATAATATTTTCTCAATTTGTGCCGTTCCAAACGAGCTTTTCATTGAGAAACTTCCTCATGACTTATTTGATAAAAAGGTAAGCTTAATTTTGCATGCTTAAAAGACTCGTAAAACTACGAGTCACAGTTAGTTCAGGATGTAACAATTATGAACCTACATAATTAGGTTTGAATTGTTCAATACCTTTTTTCTCAGCTTCTTTTACGCTTTCAAGTTCGGCTTCATCCATTTTTAGACTTGCTTCAAGTTTTTCTTTTTCCTGCATAATTTCTTTTTCTTGCTGATTTGATAACTGTGCTTCCATCTTAGCAAATTTTTCACGTTCCTGTTTGTACAAGCTTTGCCTCATCCACTGTTGATAATACATTTGCTGTTGCGGATCAACTTGTGCTAACATCGGCATCATTTGCGTATAATTCATTTGTGAATTTTGCACCGCCATATTATGTGAACAGTTCATAAACATCAATGTTCTTTGAACCATTGATGCAGGGCAGTTCATCAAATCGAACATTGACACCGAACCGTCAGCTATACTTGCCGAATATTGTTGCAAATCGCTAAGTTTTCTTGTCAATTCTTGTAACCTGTTTTGTTTTCTGTAAATCCTATCAATCAGGTCATGTTTTCGAGCGGTGAACATTAGAATAGCCATCGTCGTAACTCCTACATAACTAACCTTTTAACCTTTACAAATATATAAAAACATGCAAACCCTTGGAATTGCATGTTTTTGAGAGTTTTATTAAGTTATGTTACAAAATTACTTTTTATCTCTTGTAATGACTTTGTCTATTAAACCGTATTCAAGTGCTTCTTGAGCGGTTAAGAAGTGGTCGCGTTCGCAATCTTCTTTAACTTTGTCGTAAGGCTGACCGGAATTTTCTGCCATAATGCGGATTAACATGTCTTTCATACGCATGATTTCTTTGGCTTCGATTTCGATGTCGGTTGCCTGACCTTTAGCGCCGCCCAAAGGTTGGTGAATCATAACTCTTGCGTTGGGCAAAGCCATTCTTTTGCCTTTTGCACCGGAACAGAGCAAAAACGCACCCATAGATGCCGCATCGCCCAAACATATTGTCGAAACATCGGATTTAATTAACTGCATTGTATCATATATTGCCATACCCGCTGTTATTACACCGCCGGGGCTGTTGATATATAACATAATATCTTTTTCGCTGTTTTCGCTGTCCAATAACAAAAGTTGCGCAACGATTGAATTTGCAACTTCGTCGTCAATTTCTGTTCCTAAGAAAATAATTCTTTCTCTCAAAAGTCTTGAAAAAATATCGAAAGAACGTTCTCCACGAGATGATGCTTCAATAACGGTTGGGACATAGCCCATAATTTTCATATAAGTTTCCTGATCCATAATTTCTCTCCTGCCTTCATTATAACACAAAAAAATATTTGCTTGATTACTTTTTTTGTTAATGCTATAAATAACATGTTATACATAATAAGAAGGAGTGAAAAAATTATGGTAAACGTAGCTATTAACGGATTCGGAAGAATCGGTAGAAACACATTAAGAGCAGCTATCAGAGAAGGCATTTTTGATGAAATCAATTATGTTGCAATCAATGACCCCGGCTTAAAACCCGAAGATGCTGCCAGAATTTTTAAATATGACTCTGTTATGGGTCAGTTCTGCGGAACAGTTGAAGCTTATGATGAAGGTATTATCGTAAACGGTAAGAAAATCAAGTTCTTCGCAGAAAAAGATCCCGCAAATCTTCCTTGGAAAGATTTGGGTGTAGAAGTTGTTGTTGAATCAACAGGTTTCTTCACAGACGGTGAAAAAGCTAAAGCTCACATCACAGCAGGCGCTAAGAAAGTTATTATTTCAGCTCCCGCTACAAACGAAGATATTACAATCGTTTTGGGCGTTAACGACAAGATGTACGACCCTGCAAAACACAATGTAATTTCTATGGCATCTTGTACAACAAACTGCTTGGCACCTGTTGCTAAAGTTATCAAAGAACAATTTGGTATCAAAAAAGGTTTGATGACTACGGTTCACTCATACACAGGCGACCAAAGAATCTTAGACGCAGGACACAAAGATCCCCGTCGTGCAAGAGCTGGTGCACTCAACATTGTTCCGACCAAAACCGGTGCTGCAAAAGCAGTTGCACTTGTCATCCCTGAATTAAAAGGTAAATTGGACGGTTTTGCAATGAGAGTTCCGACGCCTGACGTTTCACTCGTTGACGTTGTATTTGAAGTAGAAAAAGACGTTACCGTTGAAGAAGTTAACGCAGCGTTAAAAGCAGGCGCTGACGGGCATGTTCTTTGCTACACTGAAGAACCTTTGGTATCTTCCGATTACATCGGTTCATCTCAATCATCAACCGTTGATGCTCTTTTAACAAGAGTTATGGGCGGCAATATGGTTAAAATCATTTCTTGGTACGATAACGAAATGGGTTATTCAACAAGATTGGCTGAAACAACCAGAATGGTTGCAAAAAGCTTGTAATAAATTACAACAATAAAAAGCGACCTCTATTGAGGTCGTTTTTTTTATTGCAAAAAATTTTATTCTTCTATCAAAGCGTTGATATCTGCAACCATTAAATCGGGGTCAAATCCGTGAACCCTTGCACCTGCTTCCAAGTTTTCAAATCTTGCAGCGGCACAGCCTATACAGCCAAGTCCGTATTTTTGGAACACTTCAATACTTTGCGGATATTTTTGTACTATATCCATAATTCCCATTTCTTTTGTTACTTTTTCTGCCATAATTTTCTCCTTTGACTTTTACGGTTTTTCCATTAATAACATTATACACGAAAAAAAGAGGTAGTTATGGATTTTATTAAAAAACTTTTCAAAGACGAGGACAGAATTATCGGGCTTTCAGGATTCAAAAACGGCGAATTGGAGGATTTAACCGTATTTATTCCCAAATTTAATCCGGCAAAACCTATTTACAATTATAAAAATCAAAAGAATTTCTTTTTGCTGTAATATTTCTTAACAAAATGGCAATTTTTGACAACCCAAATACTTTAATATAATATAGGGAAAAATTGGGGAATAAATTAATGTCAGTAAATGCAATTCATTTTGGAAATTTATCAGCGATAAGGTCAATCAGAGCGCAGCAGCCGATTGACCGTCCGCAGGTAGCGCAGAACTTCAAGAAAAATTATTGCAACGGTGAATTGACGCCAGTTGTAAAAAATGATGTTTTAGCAAACAAATTGGATTTATTTGCTTAAGCGTATACTTTGCTTGACAAGTTGAGTCAAAGTGTATATAATGTACGTATGGAAGAAGAATTGCTGAAAACGCAGAGTATAAGAGGAATTGAGGTGGCTACCCCCCCCCCCAGTTACTCATGGAGTGAGTTTCAGCGATTTTATAGGTTTAAAACGCTTGCGGCATCTTGCCGGAGGCGATTTTCAAGTGAGTGAAGTGAGTAGAGTGAGTAAGGTGAGTGAGGTGTTTAATGTGCCTTCGGCACAATTAGCTTTGCATAGTAGCATTCGTCATTGCGAGGAACGAAGTGACGAAGCAATCCATATGTAGTATGTAGGTTGGCATTAGCCAACAGTAAAATAAAAAAGAAAGGGTAATAATATGAAAAAAGAATTAGTAAAAGAAAATGTTACAAAACAAGACGGTAGTCGTGACGCAATCCCCACCCCTTGCGGGCGGGGAAGTGGTTGTGTGAGCGAAGCGAGCTACAACCACAGGGGCGGGGTT
>CANQML010000126.1 GCA_947624935.1 Candidatus Gastranaerophilales bacterium | reverse complement strand
CTTACAACCGTTTCTTTAACCGCACCGATTACCGCATCTAGGTTAAGCTCAAACATAAATACTTCCTGATTTAATTTGAGTTTGTCTTTTAATATCGGATGGATTTGCCCGAAATATCCGATGACTTCGGGAGTTTTGCCCAAAAGCTGAACCTGCGCGGTTCTGTACGGGTGCATATAGTCGATTTCGCCGACGGGAGTTATTTTAATTCTTCTCTCAACGCCGAGCTGATTGAATAAGTGCTCAAAAATCCCCTTGACCGTGTAAAAATCAAGCTCGCCCGTGCTTTGCCACTTGGAATTTTCAACCTCGCCCGTCAAAACTCCTGCCAAAACCTTGGTTTCCTTTACGCCCGATGATTTTTCATCCGCGGGCGAAACAACTTTGTAGGCTCTGCCGATTTCATAGCCCCAAAAAGTCTTTTGACCGTTGTCAAAATTGTATTTCATGCAGTTTAGAACGCTTGCCGCAAGGCTCTGTCTTAACATTGAATAATCTTCGCTTGCAGGATTTTCGACATAGACCGCTTTTTCAGGCTCAAATTTGACCATAAACTTGTCAAGCAAAGGCTTTCCGATTAAAGAACTTGTTTGAATTTCGTTCAAACCCGCAGATAACATTAAGTCATGGACTTTTTTAACCGTTTTTTCTTCCAAAGACACGTCGGGCAAAGCGTTTTTGGCGGGGATTGTCGGCGCAATCCTGTCATAGCCGTTAATTCTTGCGATTTCTTCAATCAAATCAATTTCGCGCGTAACATCACATGCTCTGTGCGAAGGCACCGCAAACTTCGCCGCCGCCTCGTTTCCGCCGAGCTTTTTGAACCCTAAGTTTTCCAAAATGTTTATACATCTTTCAGGCTCGATTGAACAGCCTAAAATCCTTTTAACCTGCGGAAATCTCAAGGTTATCTCAATCGGTTCAAGCTTGTTTGAGCCTGTTTCGACCACGCCTTCGACCTTTGCATCGGCATATTCGGTCAAAAGCTGCATAGCACGCATTAGTGCAGGTTTTACCGCCTCAATATCAATTCCGCGTTCAAACCTTGCACACGCATCACTTCTGTAACCAACGCTATGAGAAGATTTGCGGTTTGATGTCGGTGTGAAATACGCAGCCTCAAGCGCTATGTTTTTGGTGTTGTCGTCAATTTCGGAATTTTCGCCGCCGAAAACTCCCGCCAAACATACGCCGTGCTCTTTTGTCGCAATTAAAACGGAATCTTTTGTCAAAGTCCTTTCGACGCTGTCTAAAGTGGTGAGTTTTTCGCCGTCTTGCGCACGTCTTACGCACAAATAGCCGTTTAATTTATCTAAATCAAAAGCATGAAGCGGTGTTCCGTATTCCAACATGACGTAATTGGTTATGTCCACTACATTACTGATTGCTCGAATGCC
Source organism: Candidatus Gastranaerophilales bacterium (assembly GCA_947624935.1). GTDB lineage: Bacteria > Cyanobacteriota > Vampirovibrionia > Gastranaerophilales > Gastranaerophilaceae > SIG32. The sequence continues at coordinate 4,250 of CANQML010000126.1, read as the reverse complement.
CGATGCGTTAAGTCTTTTCTGCATCCAATCGGGCGACGGCTTGATTTTTATGCCTTTTAAAACCCCGATTGAATAGTATTTGCAAACGTCATCGTCTTTTATTTCCACTTCAAATTCGTTTGTGGAAAGGTCTTTTGTGCATTCAATAGGGTTGAATTTCAATGGTGTATTGAATATAGCACTCAATTCTCTTGCCACACCCAAGACAGACATTTCATCCCCCCTGTTTGCAGTCGGTGCAACGTCAAGCACGACGTCTTTGTCAAACCCTAAAACATCTTTAACATCAGCTCCGATTTGAACATCGGGGAAAATTCTGTTTAAAATTAAAATCCCGTCCTCATCTTGCAGTTTGCGTTCGGCTACGCCAAGCTCATCGTCGGAACATAACATCCCTTGAGATTCCACACCGCGGATTACGGCGGGGGTTAGGGTAAACATTTCGCCTGTTTTTCTGTCCAGAACTTGACTTCCGACACTTGCATAAGGGACAATTTGCCCCTCTTTTATGTTTTGCGCCCCGCATACGACCGTTTTTAAGCCGTCACCTGTGCTTACGGTCACAAGGTGAAGCCTGTCGGAATTGGGGTGATTGTCTATTTTTTCGATTTTCACCGTTTTTATATTAGTAAATTTCGGCTTGACTTCTTCAATTGCCTCAACCTCCAAGCCGCTCATAGTAAGCTCGTGAGCTATTTGCGTTTCATCAACATTTGTCAGGTCGACAAATTCGTTTAACCAATTTAAAGATACTTGCATTTTTTCCTCTTTCTTGCCAAATTGTATTACAAAAAAAGGCGAAAATCAATCAAAGTCAAAAAATTTTACCGCATCGATTTTTAGTGCGTTTGCCAGTCTGTTAATGGTTTTGAGCGTTATATTTTGGTTTCCCGTTTCAATTTTGCCGATGTGTTTTTCGTGCATGTTTGCCATTTCCGCAAAAACTTCCTGTGTGTAGCCCTGTTTCAACCGCTGTATTTTTAAATTCATCCCGAATTTTTTCAAAAAATCTTTATCATCCATTTTATTATTGTATAAGTATTTTGATGTGGATAATACATTATTATAATTATCTAAAGTCAGTATTATAATATTGACAAAATGTAAAAAGTGTGATAACTTAATACGCAGGAGGTCAGATATGAAAAATTTAACAGAACGTAAAAAATCAGCTTTTACTCTTGCAGAGATCTTGATAACCCTTGCCGTCATCGGAATAGTTGCGGCTATGACTATACCAAACTTGATTCAAAGCTACAAGAAAAAAGTTGTTGAAACAAAGCTAGTAAATTTTTATTCTACAATTAATCAAGCGTTTCAATTATCGGAAATTGATAACGGTCAAGCTATAACATGGGAAAAAATTCCAAAAGATGAAGAAGGTATGAAAGATTGGTTCGGCAAATACCTTTTGCCGTACATAAAATCCCCGAAAGTTGAAAGCAGTACGAATGAAAAAGAAAGTGATATAAAAATATATTTTCCCGACGGCAGTTTTTTAAGATATTACGGCGATGCAGGCTATATACTACAATATAGTAGTATAGGCAAACCTAAGGGTAAATATGGAGTAGATTGGTTTTATTTTGTATTTTCACCGTCTCGTGGCGGAAAACAGGCAGTTGATAAAAACAAACTGATTATACCGCTAATGAATGACATGCACAATAATATTGAAACCATAAAGGAAAATTGCGGAGGAAAAATGACAGGCGACACAGGCGGTGGAGCATATTGCACATATTGGATTATGCTCAACGGCTGGAAAATACCGGAGGATTATCCTTACAAGTTTTGACGGTGTTGACACCCTCACCTCGTCGCTGCGCTCCTTTCCTCTCCCATCAAGGGAGAGGAAGAAAGTTTATTTTTTTTAATACCTGAGGACTACCCTTACAAATTTTGACAATTTGTCGGATTAGTAAATCCGACCTACAAAACTTGCCCCCCCCCCCACCCTAACCCTCCCCCTCAGGTGGGGAGGGAATTTTGACGATAACCGTGGCACTCCCCAAAGAATAAATTATTGATGGGTGGAATGACAATTGTTCCACCCATCCTTATATAAACACTTTACTCACCTCACTCACTTATTAACCGACTTAACGTCCTATCGTCTTAACGTCTTAACGACTTCATGTAAACAAAATTTGCGTACAAAATACACTTTTCTTGTAAAAATTTTTTTTTATGAGATAATTTTCTTGTAGAGATAAAAAATAAGGAAAAATAAAAATGGCAAGAAAAACTCCACTGGAAAAAATCAGAAATTTTGGTATAGCAGCGCACATTGATGCGGGCAAAACCACTACGACCGAAAGAATTTTGTTTTACACGGGTAAAACACACAAAATAGGCGAAGTTCACGACGGTGCAGCCGTTACGGACTTTATGGATCAGGAAAGAGAACGCGGAATTACAATCCAATCCGCAGCAGTTACGGCAGAATGGAAAGGACATCAGGTTAACATCATTGATACCCCGGGACACGTTGACTTCACGGTTGAAGTTGAACGTTCACTTCGTGTATTGGACGGTGTTGTTGCTGTTTTCTGTGCGGTAGGCGGTGTTCAATCGCAGTCTGAAACCGTTTGGAGACAGGCTAACCGTTACGAAGTCCCCCGTATGGTATTTGTTAACAAAATGGACAGAACGGGCGCTAACTTCTATCGTGTTGTTGACCAAATCAAGACACGTCTTGGCGCAAATGCCGTTCCTATTCAGCTTCCAATCGGTGCTGAAGACAAATTCACAGGACTTGTTGACTTGATGAGCATGAAAGCCGAAATCTATACAAACGATTTGGGTACTGATATTAAAGTCGAAGAAATCCCTGCGGATTTGGTTGAAAAAGCAAAACAGTACAGAGATGAAATGATTGAAAAAATCTCTGAAACAGACGACGATTTGATGATGAAGTATTTGGAAGGCGAAGAACCAACGGTTGAGGAACTTAAAGCTGCATTAAGAAAAGCTGTTTGCAACAACCAGATAGTTCCAGTAACTTGCGGTACAGCGTTTAAAAACAAGGGTGTTCAGCTTTTATTGGATGCCGTAATAGATTATATGCCGTCACCTGTTGATGTTAAAGCTATCGAGGGTGAACTTGAAGACGGTACAAGAGTTGAAAGACATTCATCAGACGATGAACCGTTCTCAGCATTGGCTTTCAAGGTTATGACAGACCCGTTTGTAGGTCGTTTAACATTCTTGAGAGTTTATTCAGGTAAACTTACTTCAGGCTCTTACGTTTTGAACGCAACAAACGGCAAAAAAGAACGTATTTCAAGACTTGTTCAGATGTATGCGGATCAAAGAATTGAAGAAAGCGAAGTTTTCGCAGGTGATATATGTGCAGCGGTAGGTTTAAAAGACACTACTACGGGTGACACGCTTTGCGATGAGGGCGCTCCGATTATCTTGGAAAAAATGGAATTTCCCGAACCCGTTATCTCGGTTGCTATTGAACCGAAAACAAAAGCGGATCAGGACAAAATGGGTATTGCGTTACAAAAGCTTGCGGAAGAAGATCCGTCATTCAAGGTTAAATCAGACACAGAAACCGGTCAGACAATTATTTCAGGTATGGGAGAACTTCACCTTGATATCATTGTTGACAGACTTTTGCGTGAATTTAAAGTTGATGCGAACGTAGGTAAACCGCAGGTTGCATACAGAGAAACGATTTTGGGCACAGCAGATCAAGATTCTAAGTTTGTTCGTCAGTCAGGTGGTAAAGGTCAATACGGTCACGTTAAAATCAGAATTGCTCCTGCGGGCGAAAACGAAGGTTTTGTATTTGAAAACAAAATTGTCGGTGGTGCTATTCCTAAAGAATACATTGAACCTGCAAGAAAAGGTATGGAAGAAGCGCTCGAGGGCGGCATTTTGGCAGGCTATCCGATGATAGACGTCAAAGTTGAGCTTTACGACGGTTCATACCACGAAGTCGACTCATCAGAAATGGCGTTCAAAATCGCCGGTTCTATGGCAATCAAAGAGGGCTGCAAAAAAGCAAGACCTTGTATTTTAGAACCGATGATGAAAGTTGAAATTGAAATTCCCGATGAATTTACGGGAACGATTATCGGCGACATTTCAAGACGCCGCGGACGTGTAGAAGGTCAAGAGCCTGTCGGAAATACAGGAAACGTAACAGTCAGAGCGATTGTACCTTTGGCAAACATGTTCGGTTACGCAACAGACTTGAGAAGTAACACTCAAGGTCGCGGAACTTTCTCAATGGAATT
>CANQML010000125.1 GCA_947624935.1 Candidatus Gastranaerophilales bacterium | reverse complement strand
GCACTCGTAAACTCGTGCACAACCACTTCCCCGCCCGCAAGGGGTGGGGATTAGGTTTCTGTCATTACGAGGAGCGTTAGCGACATCGTAATCGCATTGTCGTTGGATTTCATCAGTCTTGCGATTGCGACGCTCCGCTCGCATATTGGCAAATTCGCAAAGCTCTATGTGGAAAGCGGCTTGCCGCCTCGCAATGACATGTTTTACTAATCCTTTTGCATTGTTCTTTGTTCTCATCTTTCTTTCTCCTTATATTGTTTCTACATTTATTTTTTATTTTGTAACGTGCTTATTAGCTTATTGGCTTATTCGCTTATTCACTTTCCCTTAATTGTTAAAGCAAATTTTTACTTTAATAAGCATTTTTATGCTTATATTATATCAATTTTGATTATTCAAGTCAATACTTGCTATTATTAATACGATGAGCGCAAATGAAGATATACGTATACTAATGTTAAAAGAGTGTATTACTCTGAAAAAATTGTCGGAAATATATAACAGTATGACCGATAACAAAATTACTCCCGACGGTTTGTCAAAAAAATTGAGGTATAACACATTGCGTTATGCAGAAGCTAAAAAATTAGCTGACGTAATGGGTTATGACCTGGTTTTTTTAAAAAGAAAAGTGTAGTTCTCACTTTGTAAATGTAAAAATTCCTTATCCGCAAAAATTTGATACGTTCTTGCCAATGAAGTGGTGGACTAGTTATTCATAAATTAAAAAGCGAGCCTTGGCTCGCTTTTTTTAATTGATTAACCTATAACCGGCTGGTTGAAAACACGTGCTTCAAGCTCTTTATCAAGCAATAAAAGTGCGTGTTTATCATCGCCTATCAATTGCAATTTAGCTAAAACTCCGCCGACGTTGCTTTCTTCTTCAACCTGTTCTTTCAAATACCAATCCAAGAATGACAACGCTGCGCGGTCTTTTTCGCTTTCTGCGACATCCATTAACGCATTTATTCTTGAAGTTACGTATTTTTCATGTTCTAACACATGTTCAAACACGTCAAGCGGTGATTTCCAATCGGTTTGGGGTTTATCTATTGCCAAAAGCTCAACTTTTCCGCCTCTTTCGTGCAAATAATTAAACATACCGATTGCATGTGCGTGTTCTTCTTGAATTTGTACGCTCATCCAGTTTGTAAATCCTGCCAAATTCAGTCTTTCAAAGTATGCTTGCATTGATAAATACAAGTATTCGGAATAAAATTCCTTGTTAATTTGGTCACAAAAAGCCTGTTCCATTTTTTCGCTTATCATAATTTCTCTCCTTTTCGACTTCATTTTAGCACGACAAAATAAATTATCAAATCGGGTAATGTAATAAAAATAATTTTTTTTTATACATAAGGTATTATGAATTGCACGAACAAACTGCTCAAAGCCTCACATCACACAACAAAATTAAAAAAAGACAAATGGAGTGAAGAACATGCTTACTTTGCGCTCAACACCACAAAAAAATGGATAGCGAACATCGTGCCTGCCGAGCTTTTGACAAGAACACTTAAACAGGCTGTTGAATCTATCGTAACGTTATCGGAGGGCGGAATTTTTTACGAAAAATTCCCCGATGTTATTGAAACACCAAACTACGGTGACAGATGGGGCAGATTGGCAAATTATATTGAAATCAATAATCGTGCAATATCCGAAATGCACAAAGACCGCGATTGTTGCGGGATTATCAGCATGATAAAACTTCTTCCCGCAATTCCGCCGTCTGCAAAAAGCTGGGCAAACTGCGTCATAATCTCGCAAATTTTCCCTAATATATTTGGCGACGGCTACAACAAAGGTCCTTTTGAGGAAAATTCAATCTACGGGATTAAATTGAACGCAGGATATAGCGAAAACATCATCTCAAATTCACTTGATGTAACGGCAGAAGAACAATTAAGAGCATTCAATGATTTGGCGCATTTCAGGGGAATAAAATCGGGGTTCAGAATGGTAATTTCGGCAGATCAGATGAAGGTTTGTTACCCTGACAAAAGTGACGTGACTTTTGACTGGTGCAACCCCGAACATCAGGAGATTTACATACAAGAGTGCGTAAAATTAATGGATTTAGGATTTGAGGCGATGTTTATAGATTCCGCCAAACACATAGGCGGGTATGATTGCGATAATTACACCGGGGTCGGAGCATTACCCGAATATCCTCAAATGCAGTATATTTTAAACGAAATTCGTTCACGCAGCGGTAAAACAGACATAAGCTTTGTCGGTGAAAAAAGCTCAGATGACTTTGAACGTTATAGGAATATGGGTTTAACAGCAGGTACTGATTATATTTCGGGAGATGATTTTTATGCGGTAAGAGAATTATCCGAAAGGTTGAAATATTCAAGAGATTATGCCCCCGGAGTTGAGGTGGAAAACGACAACAACGAAGGCGGTTTGTCTTACGAACAAAGACTTAACCGAATAAATACGGCACTTTTCGGGTTTTACAGAGCAAGCGACAAACTTCCAAGTTTTATGCAAACCGGAGATTTATTCCCACTAAGATATGACACAAACACTCACCACATTATGATGACAAATCCGTCGTATTCTACTGACGGCACGCCCGAAAGCCACTGGGAAAACCTCTTTGCAAAAGATGACGGAAGATTTTATAACCACAAAACAGGCGAACTTTTCGCTCACGCATTAGGTTTATAGGAAAGGAGAAAATATGACATTTAATGCTTTAAAAGAAAAAGGTATGCCATTAGACAAACAATTAAGAACATGGCATGACATTGTAAAACGTCCGTTTAACAAATACGATGTCGATTGCTACACAAGAACAAGACAAATTTTGATGAACGGGATTGAAGTAGAGGCGTGGAATTTCAAACATGCGCTTGCAAGATTATGCCCGATGATAGAAGAAGACGACAAAAAAGTAATCGCACAATCAAGACGTATTGAAGACATGCACCAAACAACTGTCAACTGGTTAACTCCGGCATGCCAGACGGTTTTGGAAACAACTCTGGGCTATGAACAAGTTGCGGTAGATTTGACCTCATGGCTTGCACAAAACGAGCCTGATGAATACGTCAAAGAAACTTTTGACTTCGGTTTGTTGGAAGATTTTGACCACCTTTACAGATACAGTCAATGGGCTTATATGATTGACGGAATTAATCCGAACGAAATTTTGCAAAACCAAACCGATGTGGTAATCGGCAGACCTACCCAAAACCACCACAACTGCAATGCCATAAGACTTAGAAAGCCTTACGACAAAGCGACTGCCGCACCGCAAACAAAAGTTAACATCTTAACCCTTGTTGCGGGCGAACAGCAAACCCATAACTTTTACGCAGAACACGGTATGATGTATGCAAACGACGATTTGAGAAGAACATACGGCGAAATTTGCGACGTTGAAGAAGAACACGTTTCTATGTATGAATCTTTAATCGACCCGACAGAATCACCGTTTGAAAAACTTCTACTCCACGAATTTACGGAAGTTTGCACGTACTACAACTGTTATGAAGATGAAGTTGACCCGAAAATTAAACAGGTTTGGGAAGAATTTCTTGCAATGGAAATCGGTCATTTGCACATAGCATCCGAAATGATTAAAAAGTACGAAAATCGTGAGCCTGAAGAAATTATCGGAACAAACATTGTTCGTCCGTGCCACTTTGAAAGTCAAAAACCTTACGTTATAAATATTCTCGAAAACGAAGTTCAAAAGCGTCTGGATGGCGGTGTAGGCTACACAGACATTGAAGACCTTGAAGACGATTGGGTAAGCTACGGTGTCCAAGAAGTCGTCAACGGCGACGGTTCACCAACCGAGCAGACAATCCGATTGATTAAAACTTCAATAGAAAGAGATATCGTATCGGGCGACAAAAAATTAATCAAAAAGCAGCCCGAATTGCTCGACAAAGGGCTTGAAGACGAAGCGCAAGCACCAAATACCGTAACTTACGAGGATTATTTGGAAATGACTGAAGTCGATGTTTATGAATTTTAAAAAAAGGGCTTTATGCCCTTTTTTTAATAACTTCTATAAATTCATAATCCGTCAAATACGGCATGTGGTTTTCCGTAATCAATTCTCCGGGGAGCAAGACCGAAATTCCGGGCGGGCATTCGGCTATAACTTCCGCTGAAATCCTCCCCACAGCTTGAGATTTCGGGATTGTTTCTTTTTCGCTGTAAAATGCCTCTCTTAAACTCATTTTTATAATCGGGGTTAACATCGGCATGTGCTTTTTGTTTTCAAGATAACAAATGTCTGAATAATTCGTTTTGTCAATCTTTTTCAGACAATCTGCCAGATATTCCATATCAGAGCGCTTGTTTCCGATGTTTGATAATATCAAAAGCCCTGCATCAGACGCGCTTTCAACTTCTATGTTAAAATCAATTTCCAAAATGGATTCTAATCTTTTACCCGATAACCCGTCGGCTTTAATAAATATTTTTGTGACATCGGTTTTGTAGCCGAAATCAGGTTTAAGCTGGTGGATATGCTCCATTTTGTCGATTTCACTTCTCAAATATTTTGCGTTGGAAATTGCTCTTGCGATTTGTTTTCTGCCTTTTGGGCTGTCAAGGTGCGCACGAGCCGCGTCAAGACTTGCCAAAAGCATTAATGACGGACTTGTTGTGTGAAGGAGTTTAAGCGCTTTTTCGACCGCATCTGTGTCTATCAGTGAATTTTCGGCGATATGCAGCATAGAGCTTTGGCTCATGCTTCCGCCTGTTTTGTGAAGTGAATGAACAACCGCGTCTGCACCGAGTTTGAGCGCTGATGTCGGTAGTTTTTCGCTAAAATTCCACAAAGATGCGTGCGCCTCATCAACAATTAACGGCACATTGTACCTTTTGCATATCGCGGAAATCGATTTTATATCAGATACAACACCTTCATAAGTCGGGTTTGTAATCCAAACCATAGAAACATCACCGTGGGTTTTCAAAAGTTCTTCTACATTTTCGGGGTTAACGTTGCCCCAAATCCCCCACTCGTCAAATCTTTCAGGCACCAGCCACAACGGCTGCGCCCCCGAAATTATCATTCCGGTTAAAATCGAGCGGTGGCAATTTCTGTTAGTGATAATTTTCTGACCTTTTTTGGTTAACCCCATGGCAAGTGCGAGGTTTCCTGCGGTTGAACCGTTAAGCAAAAAGAAAGTTTTTTTTGCGCCGAATGCTTGTGCGGCAAGCTCTTGCGCCTCTTTTATAGGGCCTGTTGCGGGGTGAAGCGTTCCGAGATTGTCAAATTCATCGGTTGTATCAATAGATAAGGCTTTTTTGCCGATAAGCTGTTTAAATTCGCCCAAAACACCTGCGCCTTTTGTGTGACCGGGGATATGAAACTGATAAGTCGGGTTTTCATAAGCTTTTTGAAGTGCTTCAACAATCGGGGCATGGGTTTTTGTATATTTATTGTTTTTTGTTACATATGTCATAATAATAAATATACTATAAAGAAATCTGACGTCAAGGGGAAAAAGTGAGTAAAGTGGTTAAAAAGTGAATAGGTGAATAAGCCCTTTACAGAAAGTCGTTAAGTCGTTAGGACGATTTCTTACTCGCTCGCATTTAACGGGTCTGCGGTTGACGTCTGCAATGACTGCGTCATTTTCGCCGTCAAGCCTCGCCCTCAGCTCGCTCGCGC
>CANQML010000124.1 GCA_947624935.1 Candidatus Gastranaerophilales bacterium | reverse complement strand
TGCTCCGTAGGGCGAGGGTGATGTCACAATAACAGTAGCTCTCCACAGAGCCTATTTAATGATAAGAACTTAACGTCCTAACGACTTAACGACTTTATATGGATTGCCGCGTCGGGCTACGCTGCGCTTGCCCTCCTCGCAATGACGAATGCTATTATGCAAAACCCAATGTGGAAAGCGGCTTGCCGCCTCGCAATGACGAATACTGCAATGAAATGACCTCGCACCCCAACCCTCTCCCAGAGGGCTCAAGTTTATATTTTGAGGACGATTATCCAACAGGATATTTTAAGGCTTTTTTATTACCAATCCGCAGTTGCGGCAAGCAAGCACCTTGCCGGTACTGTCTATCGGCATAAATACATGTTCACAAGCGGTTTCTTCTTCGGCTTCTTCCTCCTCAATATTTTCAGGCTCAGGTTTTTTCTTGAACTTTTTAACCAGCAACTCTATAAAATACATTACAGCCTAAATCCCCCCGGTAAAAGCTCTTTTAATTTATACGTTTTTAATTCTTGTTCTGATTTTAATATAACATCCATATCTTCTCCAAATTCGTGCAATACCTGCAAACATGCACCGCATGGATAACACAGGTCACGTTTTGGAGAATATATTGCAATCGCTTTAAAATTTCTTTCACCGTCGGCGATTGCACTTCCGGCAGCGTTTCTTTCGGCGCATATCGTAAGCCCGAAACTGGAATTTTCAAAGTTGCAGCCTGTATAAGTTTTTCCGCTTGATGTTAAAATACATGCGCCCACAGAGAAATTTGAATACGGCGCGTATGCCTTCGTTGAAACTTTTTCGGCTTCTTCCATTAATACTTTATAATCCATTTTTCTCATCTCCTATATCTATTTTAGCCTTTGTTCCTTAAAATATAATCCGTTACATATATGATTGTGTTATAATTTTGTTATGAAGTTTTTTACAAAAATAATTGTATTGCTGTTTCTTATTTTGGGGAATTGTGCAAGCGCCGAGCCTTTTAAAGTTTTGGTTTTGCCGGTTGATTTGTTTAATGTTTGCAATAATTATTATTGTTTTGATGAAATGTCACAGATTATTGCGCAGGATGTTATTGAAGATTTTAACAAAGGCGGCAGGATTGTGGCGCCTGATTTATATAGCGTAAGGACAAAGTTGTCTTCCGATGTTCAAAATTTCTTGGATAAATACAAAAAATCAAACACAGTTGATTTTGCGCTGCTCAAACAAATTTCCAAAGATTTTGGCGCAAATTCGGTATTGATTATATCTTCGTCCGTTCAAAACCGTAATCTGTGGGAAGTTTTAGAGGTTTCAAGCGTATTTGAGCTTTATAACCCGTATTATTTGAATACCAATGCGGTTTTGACCGACAATGTTAATGATTTAATTATGTGGAGCGGTAAGTATACAAAGTCTTTATCTGATAACGAAGGAAGATTTTGGGCAAAATCTTCCGCTCAAGCAAATTCAGTGTTGGAAAAGCTAAAAAACTATTCCAAAGAAACCGTTTCAAAAAACATTTCTCAAAACGTCACGCTGCGTTTTTATCCAAAGGTTTTAAAACCTGTTAACGTAAAAACAGTAACTTCACCGACGGATTTTCGCCCAAATCCTTTAAAACCGCAAAATAATACGCAAGAATTAGACGAAATCCAAAGCGAAACTATATACGACTTTTAGACTGATTTTTTTCGGTTGAATCGTTGGTGTTTAGATTATGCTCTCTGACTTTATTATTATAGAGCGTATTTTGTCGTTTTGTATCATTTTCGGCTTCTTGCGTGGTAAAATCCCTTGTCCGTTCCCTTGAAGGCTTTAGTAAATCTTTGTTAATTTCAACTTGGGCGGGTGATTTTATGGATATTTCGTCAAGCTCTCTTAGTCTTGCACGCATATCGGATATCGCTATTACACTAACAATTAATATCGCAAATAATATGAAAATTCGTTTCATAAAAAGCTCCTTTTTTAAAAGAGTTTAACGTGATTTTTCAGCAATTTAATCGGTAAGGTATTTAATACTTGCACAAACAAGTCATAAATGATAAAATAGGATTAAAGAGGTAAATAATTATGGCAAGATTAGTAAGACCGTCATGGGCTATCAGATGTACGCAATCAGGATGCAAAACACTTTTTGAAGTTGCGCAGTTGGAAGATGGCAAACAGCAAGAAGTTGTATGCCCAAACTGCGGTGAACATTATGTCTATCCGATTTTAAACGACGATAATAATGAATAAACGCTATAATCAGTATAGTGCATATTTAAAAGAAAAATTCGGCGCAAAAGTTTACAAAATAACGCTTGATGCAGGGTTTTCTTGCCCAAACAGGGACGGCACAATATCTTTTGGCGGATGTATATTTTGCGACGATGGCGGAAGCTTTTCTCAAAGCCATTCTAATACACTTTCTATTGAAAACCAGATTTTGACAGGGATTGAGACCCTTTCAAATCGTTTTAAAGCGGAAAAATTTATGGCATACTTTCAAGCGTTTTCAAACACATATAAACCTGTCGGCGAATTGGAAAAAATCTATAAGTCTGCTCTAAATCACAAAGATATAGTGGGAATTTCAATCGGAACCCGCCCCGATTGCGTTGACGATGAAAAACTCGATTTGATAGCGTCTTTTAAGGATGATTATTACACATGGATTGAATACGGCTTGCAGTCAATCCATGATAAAACTTTAAAATTCATAAACCGCGGGCATGATATGGATTGCTTTTTGAGGGCTTATGAAAAGACAAAAGCCAGAGGGATAAATGTTTGTGTGCATGTAATTTTCGGGCTGAATGAAACGCACGAAGAAATTATGCAAACGGCTCAAAAGCTTGCCGAGCTTGAAGTAGATGGTGTCAAAATTCACATGCTCTGCGCACTTCGCGGTACAAAACTTGCTCAAATTTATGAAAACGGCGAGATTGACTTTATGAGCGAAGATGAATACGTCAATTTGGTTTGTGATTTTTTGGAATATCTTTCGCCAAAGACTTTAATTCACAGGCTTGCAGGCAACGGTTTAAAGAAAAATCTTGTCGCCCCGCGCTGGCTTGGCGCAAAACTCGATTGTCTGAATAAAATCGACAGGGAATTTATTAAGAGAAATTCATATCAGGGATTGAAATATATTTACAATTCGTCTAAAATGTGCAATAATAATTATGCGAATTTGTAAAATTTTGTAAATAGTATGTGAAATTTTGGCAAAAAAAAATATTCAGGCAATTTTAAGTATCCGAAATGGAGATAATATGTTAAGTGTAAATTCTGTTCAATTATTTAGCCAACCGACGTTCAAAATGCGTGATAGAAACGATTATGAAGATGCGGTTTATGTAGAGGATGATAATTCTTGTGATGAAGTAGACTTTGAACAAAAGTATCATCAAGATAAGTCTGTAATCGAAGAACAAATGGAAAAAATCAACAACGTTATAAACAATAACGAAGTTGCAAAACCATTGAGAACAGGTGCTAAAGTCATATCAGTCATTTTGGGTGCGGCATTAGGCGCTATCGGTCTTAAATACGGAACGACCGGCATGATAAAAGTCGGCAAAGATTCATATAAAATGTTCCAAAACGCCATGGGTAAACCGTTAGTTAAAAATACGGTTAATAAATCAATAAAAATTGCCGATGGAGGTAAAAAATTAGCTGTTTCACTTTATGAACGTATTGCAAAAAGTAAAGCTATGCAAAAAGTTATTGACAAGTTCGGTGTGCTGGGCAAAAAATATGCCGAAAGCAAAACGGGCACCAAGGTTATGGAATTTGAAAATAAAATTAATAAATATGTAAATCTTGCAAAAGATGCAATAACAAATTCAAAGGTCGGAAAAGCTGCCGCTGAATTGTCAGATAAAACAGGAACATATTTTAAAGGCTTAAATTCCCAAAAAATAGAAAATGGTGTAGTTGACCTGTTTACGGTAAGCGGTGCTGTAACAGGCGGTTTAAATGCGCTGGATATGGCAGTAAAGGAACAAGCATAAATGGCATTAAACGTAGATAAAATTTCATTTACGGGGCATCATTCCAAAGATAAAAAGGTCGGTGTGACAGATGCGGGTCTTGCAGCCGGCGGCGCAATCGGCAGTTGGCAGTACATAAGACGATTTGACAAATTTAATTTGGGCAAACGGATAGATGATTATGTTACGCTTTCAAATGAATCCGCAAAAGTCTGTAATTTGACTGCAAATACGATGAGTAACGGCTCTGCTTTGTTCAAAAATTTCAAGTCAAATTTTGCTCATTATAAAGACCTCTTTTTGACCTGGAGCAAGTCAACAAAACTTGGACAAATTATCAAGCCTGTTATTGAAAGTAAAGCATACAGAGGCGTTGCCGGTTTATTTGGCGGTATCGCTGCAACATTTGTCTTTATCTCAGGTGTAGGCGAAATGGGTCAAGCTATAGCAAAATACACAAATAAGTAGCTTGTTTAAATATAAAAATCGTGCTAAACTTCGGTTATGCACGATTTTGTTTTGAAAGAAATTGTTAACTCAAATTTGAAAAAAGAGCTTGAAAATGTGGGATTTGACAAATCATACGCCAAATTTGCCGTTGACAAATTTAGATATAAAAACATAAAAATATTCGATTTGACTTGCGCACAGGCAAATATTTTAAAACAAACGGCGCTTTCTGTAGGAGCGGATTGCGCAACGCACAAAAGCGTTATTGAAGGTAAAATCGAAAAATCAGATTGCATTTTAGGGGCAAGCGTTTCACAGATAAAAAAAATAGCCCAAAAACTTCAAGCGCAGCCGTTCGGGCTTAAAAAGCTCGGGGAAATGCTTGAAAAGTTTGATACATCCAAAACCGCAAAAACCAAAATCGTCGGGGTTTTAAACCTTACTAAAGATTCGTTTTCTGACGGATATTTTGAATATGATGATGCGATTGAACATTTAAAAGAGCTTGAGGATGCTGATATAATAGAGCTTGGGGCGGAAAGTACAAAACCGTATTCGCACCCTGTGCCTGATGATGCGCAGCTTGAGCGAATTTTACCTGTTTTGAAATATTTAAACGGTAAGACGGTGAGTATTGATACAAGAAGTTCAAAAGTGGCTGAGGAATGTTTAAAATGCGGTGCACAAATAATAAATGATGTTTCTGGGTTTGATTTTGACCCGAATATGCCCGATATAATTGCCAAATACGGTGCAAAAGTTGTAATACAGCATTCAAAGGGCGCACCTGAAACAATGCAGGATAACCCGCAGTATGACAATTTGATTGAAGAAATTTATATGAGCTTAAAAAATAAGATTGATTTGGCAGTTTCGCGCGGAATAGATAGAGAAAATATCATAATTGATGTGGGGCTTGGATTTGGCAAAAAGCGTGAGGACAATTTTGAACTAATAAAAAGGATTGAGGAGTTTTACTCGCTGGGTTGCCCTGTGATGCTTGGGATTTCAAGGAAAAGTTTTTTGGGGTGCGATGACAATTTAACCCGCGACATATTCACTGTGGCTTTAAATACGCTTGCGATTGAGCGGAAAGTGGATTACATAAGGGTTCACAATGTAAAACTGCATAAAAAGCTCATTGAGATATTAAATTTATTTTCATCTTGACAAGAGATGAGAAAATGTATATAATGTACGTATGGAAAACGGATGGCTTGAAACACAGAGTATAAGAGAGTTAAGAGGGCATACCCCC
>CANQML010000123.1 GCA_947624935.1 Candidatus Gastranaerophilales bacterium | reverse complement strand
GGTAGGAGAATAAAACTAATCCACAGTATCTTTTAACAGTATACCATAGTTCTTGGAGAGGAACTCTAAAAACTACTCCTTTATTACAAGGAGTGTTTTATATGACATACAGAACAAAAACATATATTGCGGCAGATTGGTCAGGCGATTGTGATGCTATAGAACAATTACATAAATGGAATGACAGTAATTATTGGAGCCTTTCTTTTACTGATGCACACGATATAGTACAAGCTCGTGATAGTAGTTTAAATTGTAGTATTAAAGCCTCGTTAAGTAAGAGATTAGATGTTTCTAAAACTTTTGTCTTAATTGTTGGGGATAATACGAGAACAGTGCGTAGTGGAGGTTGTCAATATTGTAATAGCTATAATGGTTATACATTTAAATGCGGTCGTGGACACAACGTTGATTATCGAAGTTATATTGAATACGAATGTGAGAAAGCAGTACGCGATAATTTAAAAATTGTTGTTTTATATAATGACATAACTGTTGATAAATCTAAATGTCCTAATATTATAAAGAATATAGGAACGCATGCTACAATGTGTTACTATAGAGACGGAAAATATTATTGGGATTATCAGACGGTAAAGAATGCAATAGATTAAAATGAACCTAAAGAATTTTAGTATGCATAGTAATGATTTCACCATAAGTTTGACGTAAAAAATTGTGGTAATATAATGGCAAAAAAATTATATAGTCAATATCTGATGAATAATAAAAAATGTCGTATAATAATAGCAACAGATGTTGATTACACATCGCAGCGGTGTTTCACAGCCGTAAATGTGAACGATGTTATCGGTGTTTCGCCGCCATAAAATGCGAACGATATTATCGACTCTTCGCTGCCGGTTAAATGCGAAAGTTAAGTAATTGACAGGGGCAGGATTTTCAATTTTACCCCTTTGTTTATTGAGGTATTAGCAAAAAATGCTAATGCGAAAACACATCGAATACTTGACATTTAACAAAATCCACAGTATAATAGTACCATAAACAAGAAGTAAATTTCACAGCTAAAATGCTCTGTTATCACCTTGATAACAAAATGATAACAAGAGCATAAAACGGCGAAATAATATGACTTATTTAAATTATAAAAAGACTTGTAAATAATACAGACAACAATCCAAAAATAAATTTGTTTAGTAAGCACAGAGTGGGAGTAAGCATAAGTGGCCGCAAATGCCCCATAAATACGGGCTTTGCGGCTCTGTTTTTGCGGCGAGGGATTGAAAAGGCTGGAGGATTATGGTATAATTATTTTGAAACGAAGTGAAAATCGGGAATTTGAAGGAGTCGGTCATGGAGTACAAAATCAGAACTATATCGGAGGGAGAAGATAGCTTACTGAAAGACTTTTTATATGAGGCTATTTTTGTGCCGCCGGGAACTCCTGCGCCGCCAAAATTGATTATAAATCAGCCCGAGTTGCAGGTGTATATAGCCGGTTTTGGGACGAAGAAGGACGATATTGGTTTGGTTGCGGAAATTGATAATAAGCCTATAGGGGCTGTTTGGGTGCGCATCATGAATGATTACGGACACATAGACAATGACACTCCGTCCTTTGCAATATCCTTGTACAAAGATTATCGGGGACTGGGAATAGGCACCGCATTGATGAGAGAAATGCTTCGTATTCTCAAAGACAGAGGATATAAACAAGCATCGCTCGCTGTACAAAAAGCAAATTATGCTGTAAAAATGTATCAGAAAACGGGCTTTAAAATTGTAGATGAAAACGAGGAAGAATATATCATGCTTTGTCGTTTGTGATACTGCAAATATTTGTTTGTCGAGAAGCGAATGGGAACTATATGAGAGGGAAACACCGTGCAAGATAGTTGGTTTACCGTTGAAAAAATTGATGCTCGGACATTTGCAATCAGCGAGTATAGGCATTGGGAAGAAACGCACTGCTATTTGCTTTGCGGAACAGAGCGAGCCGTTTTGATTGACACCGGCTTAGGTGTTGCAAATATCAAAAAGGTGGTCGAAAATTTGACCGACCTGCCCGTTGCCGTTCTTACCACACACGCCCATTGGGATCACATTGGCGGTCATAAGTATTTTGCGGATTTTGCCGTACACGAGAATGAAGTAAGCTGGGTATCAAAGCAATTTCCGCTTCCGTTACAGGCGGTCAAGAAAAATCTTACTTTGAAACCGTGCGCCTTTCCTGCGGATTTTAATTATAGAAGATTATCAAATTTTCAAAGGAATGCCTAAAAGCATGCTGCACGACGGCGGCTTTATTGATTTGGGAAATCGGACAGCTTCCTTAATTGACGAAATTGCAAATGCGTTTCAGTCATTGTATCAGCAAAGCAAGCTGCGGCAAGGAAACGGTGTGTTTGATTTCGGGGCGTTTCAAATACATATTTAAGATGTGAAAGCAGTTAAAATATAACAGGATTGTTGGCGACCGCTATGAAAAAATCAGGGCATTTAAGCGGGAAAAACCGTACTCAAAGTAGGGCGAAAGAACACAAATGAAAAAACATTCTGTAGAGGATACTTGAAAAAATGTCTCAATATGTCTGATAAGTTCCGTCAAATGCCTTGACATTCCCGGAAATATGTGTTACGATTATACTGTGATAATAGGAGGTCTTAAATATGCCGGATAATATATTAACGGTTGTCCAAGTAGCCGAATATTTGAAAGTATGCGAGAAAACGGTAAGAAGGCTTATAGCGAGGCAAGAGCTTAGGCTTCAAAAGTTGGCAAATCATGGCGAATACAAAGAGTAGACATAGATAAATATTTGAACGAAACCCGTAACAAACGAATATGAATACGAGACTCTTTTATAAAGATGAAAACTCTTTTATATTGCTGGGTGATATGCTGTTTGATGAAAGGATACCCGAAAATCATATTGATTTAATTGTAACATCTCCGCCGTACAATGTCGGCAAAAATTATGGTAAGGCAAACGACAATTTGGAATTTGGCGATTACATCCGTTTTACTTACAACTGGCTTAAAAAATGCTATGATTGGGCTAAACCCGACGGGCGTCTATGTATGAACATCCCGATTGATACCGGTAAAGGCGTTCAAAGAAGTTTGGGCGCGGATATTACTTACATGGCAAAAGGTGTCGGTTGGAATTATCGCACAACAATAATTTGGAACAAAGGCAATATCTCCGGAAATAGTGCAAGAGGCAGTTTTATGAGTGCAAGCTCGCCGCATATAATAGCTCCCGCAGAATTGATTGTTGTTATGTATAAAAAGCAATGGGAGAAGGCAAGAGGCGGAAAATCGGATATAACTAAAGAAGAATTTCTCGAATGGACAAACGGACTGTGGGCTTTTTCGGGTGAAAACAAAAAGAAAATAGGGCACCCCGCACCGTTTCCCGAGGAACTCCCGAAAAGGTGCATTAAGCTTTTCAGCTATATGGATGATATAGTTTTAGACCCTTTTATGGGCAGCGGAACAACGTTGGTAGCCGCAAAGATGTTAAATCGAAAATCCATAGGCATAGAAATATCCGACGAATTTTGCGAATTGGCATTTAGAAGAATTTTGAAATATTGAGATGATATATTATGAAAAAAACGCAAGAACAAATAAGCTTCAACATGAAACAAGTTAAAAATAAAGATTCCGAAATAGAGCTTGCTTTAAGAAAAGAATTATGGAGCAGGGGATTAAGATATCAAAAGAATGTGACAAATATATTCGGAAAACCAGACTTGGTGTTTAAGGGTAAAAAAGTAGCTGTATTTTGCGACAGTGAGTTTTGGCACGGATATAACTGGAATGAAAGAAAAAACGACTTTAAATCCAGACAAGAATTTTGGATCCCAAAAATTGAGCGCAACATGGAACGCGATAAAGAAGTTACCGACGCATTGCAAAAGCAAGGTTGGACGGTGTTGAGATTTTGGGGTAAAGATATAAAGAAAAACGTTAAAGAATGTGCTGATATTATTGAGAAAACAGTGAGGGCTGATAAATGAAGTGGATGTGCTTTCCCGGAAACAGAAAAATACCTTCAAATCTGGAGGAACTTACTGGAATTTTTTACAAATATAAAGATTTAATATCATCCGAAACGCATCAATTAAGCAGTGATGATGTATTGAAGATAATAAGACCGGGATTGGAACAAATAAATTATGAAGTTGAAAAAGATAAAGAAAACAAGGTCAAAGTTCCTGTTATATATGGAGAAAGCGGCAAGAGCGAATTAACTTTTGAAGTGGATGCTCGCAATAAATCAGAAAAAATCGTGGTAGAAGTAGAAGCGGGAAGAGCAGTTACCAACTATCAATTTTTGAAAGATTTTTATGAGGCGTGCTGTATGGATGATGTGGATTATCTTTGTATTGCCGTAAGAGAGATATATAGGAGAAATCAAGATTACAAAAAAGTATGTAAATTTTTTACCGGTATGTATATGAGCAATAGATTTGATATTCCACTCAAAGGGATTTTGATAATCGGATATTAAGGAAGGAATAATGTTATGGTTTACAAAATGATTGACTTATGTGCCGGCATTGGAGGAATACGACGCGGCTTTGAACTGGCTAAGGGGTTCAAAAACGTTTTGTCGGCGGAAATAGACAAATACGCTTGTATGACATATAAACATTTATACGGCGATAATCCGGAAAACGATATTACTACGGAAGGATTTAAGGAAAAGGTCGAAAATACGGAATACGATATTTTGCTGGCGGGCTTTCCTTGCCAAGCGTTCAGCCGCGCCGGGAAGCAATTGGGGTTTCGTGACAAAACGAGAGGTACGCTGTTCTTCGATATTACCGACATAATTGAAAGAACACGGCCCAAAGCTTTTATGCTTGAAAATGTGGATAATTTGATTACACACAACAAAGGGGAAACATTTGATATCATAATAAAAACGTTGACGATAGAATTGGGCTATAAGGTTATAGGTGTTACCGAAGAAGAAGGAAAAATCAAATATGACGCACAAACGTTTGTGAGAAATTCGAGAAATTTCGGAGTTCCCCAGAATAGACCTCGCGTTTATATTATGGGATTTGACAGAAAAATTTGGGGCAATGAGGTTGACAAATTGCCAAACACCCTCCCCAAGAACAGACCAAAGAAAATTTATAACGACTTAAACGATTTGCTTGAAATGAATGCCGCACCGGAGTTTTTCTTGGCCTCGGGTTATTTTGAAACATTGGAGCGACACAAGGCACGGCATGAATCCAAAGGCAACGGCTTCGGATATAAGATAGTAAATTTGCCTGAGATTGAAAGCCCCGTATCAAACGCTTTGCTGGCAACGGGAGGTTCGGGAAAAGAAAGAAATCTTGTCATTGACATGCGCGACGGAATAGCAGGCGTACAATTACCGTCAAGAAAAACGCCGCTTAATGATAAAGGTATTAGGGTTATGACACCCCGAGAATGGGGTAAGCTGCAAGGCTTTATAAACTACGGATTTATTGATAAAGACGGAAAGGATACGTTTTCATTTCCGGAGGGGGTAGAAAAGGCCCAACAATATAAACAATTTGGGAATGCCGTAACAATCCCTGCGGTTGAGGAAATGGCAAAATTTATGAAGATGTGCTTAAAACGGTTGGAGGAAAATAAGAAAATGACCGGCAATAATGATATGCACCCCAAAAGTTAGACACTTTTGGAGGTGCATATTTTTATGGCAAAAAAGGGACAAATTTTTAGA
>CANQML010000122.1 GCA_947624935.1 Candidatus Gastranaerophilales bacterium | reverse complement strand
TAACCGTGACCTACAATTTAATTGAAGCCGGAAGAAAAGAGTTTTTTAAGCAATGCTGTGAAAGTGTCGCAAATCAAACTTACCCAAATATCGAGCATTTAATCGTCGACGGGGCATCAACTGACGGCACGCTGGAGCTTATTGAAGAATGCAGGCACCAAAGAATGAGGGTCATTTCTGAACCCGATAATGGTTTGTGGGATGCCATGGATAAAGCCATTGATTATACTAGGGGGGGGGGTACATTAACTATTTGAATAGTGACGATTACCTCTTTTCTCATGATATTATCGAAAAATGC
Organism: Candidatus Gastranaerophilales bacterium; assembly: GCA_947624935.1. Lineage (GTDB taxonomy): Bacteria > Cyanobacteriota > Vampirovibrionia > Gastranaerophilales > Gastranaerophilaceae > SIG32. The sequence continues at coordinate 5,536 of CANQML010000122.1, read as the reverse complement.
ATGAATAAATTAATAGAAACAGATGCGGATTACTCTGTTGCAAGATTTAGAGCTCGCACTATTGATAATAAAAAAATATCCGATGATTTTGAAAATTTACCCTATCTTAATACAGCATTTTTTTGGCATAATATGACTTATAATCACGAAACTTTAATTTGTAAAAAGGCAGTATATCAAAAATATGGCAAACACAATTTAAAATACAAAACATGTATAGATTACTACTGGAATATTCAGTTAGTTTTAAACGGCTGTACTTTCTGTACGTTAGATGACATAATGTTTGTAGCAAGAGCCGGAGGAACCAGTACAAACAAAAATTCTTTGCCAACTAATGCTACTATAACGTGCTACACAAATGTAGTAAAAGATTTGTGGGATTTTTATCCGCTCACGAATAAAGACTGTGAAAAAATGCTTTTAGAAAAAAGATTTCCTTTGGAGTTTTTAGAACAATTAAAAGTAAAAATTAATAATATGGGGTTGAAAAATTTTGATTATAAATTTTTTAATAGCTTAATAGACAGTTTTATCCACAAAGAAACCTGCTATCGTATTCTTCAAAATAAAATTGCAAAAGGTTTTATAAATATTATATCATATTACAAAATCAAAAAAAATAAAAATAAACAAGAAAGGTTGTTTAATTATTTAATGCGCCATGATTTAGTGTATTTATTATGCAAAAAAATAGTATTGGGGCATTAAATCATGATAAATATAAATTGATTACCCAATGTTATTGATAGCATGCTTTATAAATCAAAATTAATATGGAGCTATTGTAAAAAGCAGTTGCTTGTGTAATAATTAAATTATTACATATAAAGGAATTGCTATGAAGATTGGTTATTACTGTCATTTTGATGATAAGCCTATGGCTGAATATGAAGTAAGAGTTCGGTTTAAACATTGTTTAGAAAAATTGGGACATACATTTGTAGAAATAAGTTCAAATTTTCTAGAAAAAAACAGCCGTATACACGCTGATAATTTGGATTTAGATTTCATCTTTTGCCAAGAAACGGGGAGTTGTGCACCTTATGCCTTTGCTGATGTATACAGTTGTTTTTGCAATTGGGTTCCAAACGGATTTTTGGTTCCCGAAGGATTATTTGGTTTTTTTGCCAATATGAGCAAGCATGATATTGTTATTGGGGCTAACGACAGTAACGAAATAAAAAAAGAAATACGCCAACATCCTGATGTTAATGCAGATTTAACAAACATAGTACCTTCAGTTCCGCTTGATTTTATTATAAAACCGAGAAAATTAAAAGATTATCGTATTTTCTACATCGGGATAAATTTAGAAAAAATACAACAAGGTAAAACTCGCAACTTAGAATTGTTAAAATACCTTGATAAAAATGATAAAATAGACATATACGGTCCAAATTCACTAATGGGTGTAAAGAATTTATGGGAAGGCTTCAAGACCTATAGGGGGGGGGATCGCATTCGATGGCAAAAGTGTCATTGGGAAAATCAACCAATCTGGAATTTGTTTAGCTTTGCACTCACCGGCTCATAATAAAAATGATGCTGTTTCAAATCGAATATTTGAAGCGGCAGCGGCAGGGAGCGTTATTATAACCGATAAAAATAAATACATTGAAAAATATTTCGGTGATTCTGTTTATTATATAGATTACAGCAAATCTAAAGAAGAACAAATAGAAGACATAAAAAGATATATAGAAGAAATAAATAATAATCCTGATGCTTCTTACGAAAAAGCTTGCAAGGCACAGGAAATTTTCAAAAAAGAATTAGCTTTTGACCCTCAAATAGAAAAAATAATAAACCATCTTTATAATGAAAAAATCAAACTAATAGAAAAAGAAAATCCTGATATTATTGATGTTATCTGTTATGTTGACAATAATAATGAACTTTTAGAAATAAAAAGAGAACTGGATAAACAATATTATAAGAATCTGAATGTAATAGTTTTATCAAAAAATGATTTGGATAAAACATTAGCTCCAAATTATAATTATCCGGAAATTCCTGAAAATGCGCAACTGGAGGGAGAGTTATTTATACAAGCCCTTAAATACTTAAAAGGTAATTATTTTATGATTATGAACGGATTTTCTGCTCTTCATAAAAATCATATAAATAAACTTTACGACTCTCTAAGCAAAAGAGATAACTTATTTGCATATGCCGGTACCTATATTAGATATGAAGATAATAAATCGGTTATAAATTATGAAACTATTAACAAAAAAGCCTTAAATCCCAATGAATTTTTATCATTCTTAAGACCCGACATAAATAAAACCGAGATGTTATTTCAAATTGAAGAATGTTTTTCGTATTCCTGCGCGCTGTTTAAAAAAGAGATATTAAAGTACATGAATAATTCTGAATTGGAGCTTATGTCTAATTCTGTTCATTTATATTTAGCAATCTGTTCTATTTTAAAAGCAAAAACTTTAGGGCATTATATAACCACCATTTCTTCGGGATATAAATTAAACCCCGTACAAGATATATCTGCCGTTTTTGCAAAAGCAAGAGAATACTACCTGGAATACCAACGTTCAGAATGTATGGCCTTAAAAGATTTATGTATTGTTTTCTATAAATATGATGTTCCGATAAATGAATGCACTATAGAAATCAAAAAATTAAGTAAAGAACAAAAAATTTTAAAAAGTTGTCAAAATAAAAAATATAGGAAGCTTGTCTGCCATATTACTGGAGGCGTTCAAAAAGATAAAGATATTTTAAAGTTTTTGTATAAACATAAGAGATTAAAAAACTTTTTATATATTCTGCAAATTTTATTATTTCACGGTAAGTATTGTAAGTAAAATTTGTCTTTTATGCTGTTATAACAATTTGTAACACCTACCCGAAAAAATATTAATAAATACAATTTTTGTTTTACTATTAATAAAGTAGGAGGAATTTAATGGCAAATATAAAACCCAAAATAACGATAGTAACGGTTACATATAATTTAATAAAAGACGGAAGAAAAGAGTTTTTTAAACAATGCTGTGAAAGCGTAGCAAATCAAACTTATCCTAACATTGAGCATTTGATTATTGATGGCGCTTCGACTGACGGCACGCTTGAACTTATTGAAGAATGCAAACACCCCAGGATGAGGGTTATATCAGAACCAGATAACGGCATGTGGGATGCTATGGAAAAGGCTATTAAGTATATAGGGGGGGGGTATCTCCAGTACTTAAACAGCGACGGTTACTTGTTTTCTAATGATATAATAGAAAAATGCATGAATAAATTAGCCGAAACTAATTCTGATGCGTGTATCGGACATGTGAAATTACGTAACCGAGATGATAGTGTTCTTAACAGTTTTTGTGAAGACATCCCGCCTTTAAGACGGGAATGGTTTTGGAGGGCGCAAACATACAATCATGAAACCTTAATTTGCAAAGTGGATGTTTATAAGAAATTAGGTTCGCATAATCTCAAGTATGAAGCAGCTATTGATTACTATTGGAATAATCAATTAATATTAAACGGCTGTAGTATATATGTGATGGATGACATTGTAACTTATGTAAGAGCGGGCGGCGCAAGTTACGAAAGTGAAGAACGAACATTATATTATGCCTCATTACTTTGGAAAGATATGTGGAAATTTTATCCATTGAGTGATGATGACTACAGAAAAATGGTTTTGGAGTCAAACTATCGATTAGGATACTTGAAAGCACTTAGAAAGTACATGCACAGTTTAAATTTAAAGAATTTTGATTATGAGTATTTTAATAAAATTTTGGATGATGCAATAGAAAGACAATTCAAGAACTTTATAGTCGGAAATAAATTACTAAAAGAGGTTATAAAAATATTATCCATAAACAAGATAAAAGAAATTAAGGATAAAAACAAACGGATAGAAAATTATTTAGATACGCATCAATATAAATCCTTTTTAAATGTACATTTTTGGCTTAACCATATTAAAGATGAAAATGATTTATTAATTAAAGTTCCTTGGCGCTGGTAAGAAATTGTTATAAATTGTAAAATCAAGTTGCAAATGAATTGTATAAATGATATATTAAATTTAAGATGGATTTACCAAAGATAACGATAGTAACGGTTACATATAATCTGATAAAAGATGGAAGAAAAGAGTTTTTCAAGCAATGCTGTGAAAGTGTTGCAAATCAAACTTATCCGAATATTGAACACTTAATTATCGACGGCGCCTCGACTGATGGCACGCTTGAACTTATTGAAGAATGTAGACACCCAAGAATGAGAGTGATTTCAGAACCTGATGAGGGTTGCTGGGAAGCTATGAATAATGCTATTTATTATGCAAAAGGAGATTACTTACAGTATTTAAATAGTGATGATTGTTTATATCAGAATGACGTCATAGAAAAAGCCATGAAAAATCTGATAGAAACAGGCGCCGATGCGAGTGTAGCACACTATAAATTGCGAAACAGAGATGACAGTATCATAAATGATTTTAATGAAAATATTGCGCCACTCAAGCGAGAACTGTTTTGGAAAATATTTTTCTACAACCATGAGACCCTAATTTGTAAAGTAGATATTTATAAAAAATTGGGTGCTCATGATCTTAAATATAAAACAGCAGTTGATTATTATTGGAGTTTACAGTTGGTATTAAACAGTTGTAATATATGTACGCTTGAAGATATTATGATTTATGCCAGAACCGGCGGCCTTAGTTATGATGCAGAAGGCAGCATCCCGGATTATACTATTTTTAATTTTTATAATATAGTAAAAGACACTTGGAATTTTTACCCGTTGACATACGATGAGTGCAAAAAAATGGTTCTTTCATTAACTTATCCGCATAAGTTTTTAAAAGGCTTGCAGAATCATATTAATGCGTTAAATTTAAAAAACTTTGATTATAAATATTTTAATGAAGATATTGAAAGCTTTATGAAAAATCAATTCAAAAAAGTTATTATACAAAATAAAGTAACAAAAGAATTACTTAAAATTTTATCTATCCTTAATATTATAAAATATAGAAATAAATATAAGCGTTTGAATTATTATTTGGATAGGCATCCAAAGCAATATGAAATTCTAAAGAACCTGGCTTTATTCTTAAGTAGGGGGGGGGGTACATAATAGCTGTATTCTTATCCGATTACCTATACCAAATTTTAGTTTTCACAAGCTTTATACTTTACTACAGGATTTTATCAGTACTAAATTTTATGCACCAAAATATGAAAATTAGGTTCGTTTTCTGTTCTTGCTATATGCCTGCAAATTAGTATTATAAACCACATAAAATAAGGAGAAATATTTCATTGATGTCGGATAACTTACCTAAAATAACAATAGTAACTGCAACATATAATTTAATAAAAGACGGAAGAAAGGAGTTTTTTAAGCAATGCTGTGAAAGTGTCGCAAATCAAACATATCCTAACATTGAACATTTGATTATTGATGGCGCTTCGACTGACGGCACGCTTGAACTTATTGAAGAATGCAGACACCCGAGAATGAGGGTCATTTCTGAACCCGATGATGGCAT
>CANQML010000121.1 GCA_947624935.1 Candidatus Gastranaerophilales bacterium | reverse complement strand
GGATTTGAACCTGCGGAGGCTGTTAACCTCGCACGCTTTCCAAGCGTGTGCCTTAAACCGCTCGACCATCTCTCCATAAAGGCGATACGACTTTTGTTGCCATATAAGAATACCAAAAAATTGACGTTTAGTCAATAGAATTGAAGTAAAAATATCTTTTCGACGACCGAAACGCATTTGAATGCGGTGGTTGCGGGGATTCCTCTTCCACCACTACGTGGTCCCCCTCCCCCTCGTCGCCGCGCGGCTTTGGTTAGCACCAAGCGCGCAAGCACGCTCGGTACCGCTAACAGTCGGCGGCTCCTCTTCCCACGCAAGTATTAGCGTACTTGCGCGGGGACCCATTTTGCCGTGACGGGGACGGTCTTTTTAATGCAGTTGATAACCAACTTCGGCAGTTAAAACAAGTCCGCAACAAAAAAACAACCGTCCCCGTCGTGAGCAACGCGAAACTACGGGGAAGGGGGACCGCCTTTCGGCGGTGGAAGAGGGATATTTGCAACAAGCTCGGTTAATTGAATTCCAACTATGAAACTAACCTTGTATTACAGTTATCACTAAAAAACAATTCCCTTCGTGTTGACACAAGGGGAATTTTCGCAATATGTTACTTGCTTTTCAAGTCGAAACTCATCAGTCACCTAACGGTGCCGACTGCGTTGGGGCGTTAGAAAAGCCCCAACTTGTCCGCGCTCACGGCAAAGTGTCCACAGGACACGTTTGCTTTTCGTGGCGCGCTGTTTTGTCGTCAAGAGAAGGCTTATACACGGTTGCAGACCTATTACCTGCGGACAGGGGTGGGCGGGGAGAGGAACGGCGGGGGCAAAGGTTGGCTTCGAATATTCCTCTTCCACCACTGCGTGGTCCCCCTTCCCCGTAACGGTGTAGCCGTGACGGGGACGGTTTATATCACAGTTGCAAACCTATTACCTGCGGACGGGGGTGGGCGGTCGAGGGATTTTGCTACACTTTTGAATATTTCAAAACAATTTGCTATAAAAGTAATTCTCTATTCGTCACTTTCTGCAAGTTCGATATATTCCTTCAACTTCCGTTCAAGCAGGTTTTTGTCGATGAGTTTGAGCTTGTATTCCGAAACCATCGTAGACGAAAGAGAGCGGCTCAAAGCGTACTCCACTACTTCATCATCTTTCTTGGCGCAGAGGATAACGCCTACACTCGGGTTTTCGTTCGGCTTTTTCACTTCGCGGTCGAGGGCTTCAAGATACAAGTTCATCTTACCGACGTACTCGGGCTTAAATTCGTCCACCTTCAACTCAAACGCCACAAGGCAGGACAGCCCGCGATGATAGAATAGCAGGTCGATGAAATAATCATGTCCGCCAACTTGCAAGCGGTATTCCTCGCCGACAAACGAAAAGTCTTTGCCGATCTCCAAAATGAAGTTCTTCAAATTGTGGATAATAGATTTTTGCAGATCCTTCTCGCTGACAGCCTCCGGTACGTCAAGGAATTCCAGCGTGTAGGTGTCAAGAAAAACGTTGGACGTGCTTCTCTTTGCTTCGGCGATTGCGGGGGTTGTCGGCTTTTGAGAGAGCATATAACGCTCGTAGTATGCGCTGTCTATTTGGCGAGCAAGCTCGCGCTTTGAATATCTTTCTTTCGCGCAAAGAGCCATATAAAAATATCTCTCCTCCGCGGTCTTGCAAGACGACATTATGATAAGATGATTTGTCCAACTCAATTGTGTCACCAGTGGTGACACTTTTTCATCCTCGCCGTAAAGTTCGTAAAATTGCCGCATTCGATACAGCCCGCGACGGGTGAAACCTTTCAGTTCAGGATAATTTTTCGCAAAGAACTCCGCAAGCCCGTCCACATAGCTGTCGCCGTACGCCGCGTCACGAGAGTTTTCGGAAACATATTTGCCGATCTGCAAATACATGTTGATGAGTTCCTCGTTTACCTTGTAGAATGCGCGCTCCCGTGCAGATTGTATGATTTTTACAATTTCCGAATAGTTATTGTCTGGTAGCATAGTTATCTCCTCACTCCTCGATTTCCACAATTTCCATAATATCGGAAATATCACACTTCAAAACCTTGCATATCTTCAAAAGAATTTCGAGATTTACGGGTTCGTTTTTGCCGAGTTTTGCAAGTGCCGTTGTCGTCATTCCTGTGGCAAGCCGCAAATCCTTCTTCTTCATATCCTTGTCTATCAGCAATTTCCATAATTTCTTATAACTGACCGTCATAGAACACCTCTCAACTATCATTGATTGTATTATAGCATAGTTTCAATGTAAATGCAATCAAAAATCTATAAATTGGACTTTATTTCGGAAAAACAGAAAGGACGCGCAGCAGCGCGTCCTTTTGTTCAATATACTGCACTTTTGCCGCAGTTAGGCTACAATTTCCGTCATTATGACGCCGAATTAACGAACTCTCCGTTTTCATAAGGAGTGTCATTATCATAATTGCATAGTGCAATAGTACCATTTTCAAAAACAACCAATCCCATTTGTAGCGATCCTGCATCGCTGGGAAGCGTAAACGTATAGTATTCGGTAGCTGTTCCGTCTCCTGAATAGTAATTCGCGCCGTGCGCTGTTAATTTTACCGTACCCTCAAACGCTTTGCCGTCGTATGTTCCTACTACCTTCGCTTCCGTCGCCGTTGTTGAAATATCAATTGTAATTTCTGTAATTACAATCTCCTTTTTTGACAAGGTACCAGTTTGAAACGACAACTTTCCCGTAAATACGTTGTCTTTGCTCTCCCCTCCGCCGCTGTCACCGGAGTCGGTTCCACCGCCGCCTGCTGTGCCTTCCGACTTGTCAAAGGTGGTTGCAACGGGATCTGCTTCCGGCGCGACATAGAAACCTACGAGTTGTTCTTCGCCCAAGCTAAGAATGTAGCTATATTGAGAGGATAAAACTTCCCACACTACTACCAAGTATTTGTCAACAAGATAGTAATCTTCTGCAAAACTTGCAGTCAAGCTGTCGGCGGTAATTGTCAATACGTGTGCCGCTGCGCCCGTTTTCTGCCAAGTCCCTTCAAAATCTGCCAAGGTCTTGTTGGTCAAGGCTGCTTTCACAGTATAAGTGGTGCCATTCACGGTTATTTCATTTTCAGACGTGACCGTTACGGTTACATCACTTCCTTTGGCATGACTTCCGCAATAATTTCCTTCTTTCAGTAATGCAACTAGCTCGTTGTCTATTATTATTGAACCAACAGCGTAACCGCTCAACAACTCTCCTGCGCCTGCCTCAGAAATAATCACTTGGCTGTCACTGTTTGTCCAAACGCCGCAAATATCGGCAAAAGAAACCTCTTCTTCGTGTTCTGCTTCCCAAATGGCGTAAACTTGCAAAGTGAGGTTGCCTTCACTTTCATCAATATACTCTTGATAAGTGTCGTATTTAGTGTTTGACGTACCTTGGGCGGCCTTATTTCCTTGTTCATCATAGAACCAACCCTTGAAAGTGTGACCCTCGTAGGTAAACGGACAAACTGAGGGCAATTTACTGCTAATGTTGTCGCCTGCCGTAAAGGTAATATCCTTTTGCGGTTCACCCGTGGCTTCGCCGGGGTTCAACACCAAAGTGATCGTATTTGCTGTCCAAGTGGCCATTATGCGAATGTCTTCGTCGGGCATTTGGTAAGTTGCGTCGGGTTGCAAGTCCGTTGCTATTTTCTGCCAACCTTGGTCTGTGTTGTGTTGAATTGCCCACCCTGTAAACGTGTAGCCTTTGCGCTTCCAAGTACATTGCGGAAGAGTGATCGTTGCACCCGCCTCATAGTTACCTGCGCCCTCGGGTTCGCTTCCCGAAAAACCCACATCACTATAAGTACCTTTGTAGAACTCTACCTTGTGACCCGTGGCGGGAGGGATAACCTCTCCGCTATCTTTTGTGAAAACGGCAGAATACTTTTTACCAAAAACCTCAACGGTAATAGTTAATTGACCATCTGTTGCGACAACAGTAAGAATGTAGTACTCCAAATCTCCTGTACCAACGTTGCCGTCCCAAGTAAGACTTGCGGTAGAACTCCCTGTTGAGCTAGTCAATTTGAGAGTGTCGCCGTTAAGCTCTGCACTTGTGAAATTGTAACCATCGTAATACGTGGCTGCTACAAAATCGGGCATTCCGCTCGGATTGCTGTACTTTCCGTCAGCGTCAGCGGGTTTTGGGGGATTTGTTTCATGTCCTTGATCTCCGGTATCTTCACTTGTTTTGGTAAATTCGGAAGTTTGACCGTCAATTTCTACCGTGGCTTTGTTGTCGGCAGTAAAGGTTATCTTCATATCCCATGTTTTACTCCCACCTGTTTTGTGACATGTAACAACAAGGTTTGCACCGGAATTATCAACTTCGTACGAAGTGAACGGTGTATATTCACCCGGACCGGCATCAAGTTCATATTCTATTTTGTCTGTGCCAATGCGAAAACCTATAACACCCTTGCCACTAATATCTTTGCCTGCCCATGTTCCTTTGTAGTCGGCAAGCGTTTTGTCGGTAGGCGTTTCACTGCCCCCCCCTTGTTTTGTAAATGTGCCGCTAACCTCAGGGTCATAATGGTTAGTCGCCAAGAGCTTTGCCTCTGTAAGTGACTCAAACGTTATAGTAATGTCCCATTCATAACTGATTGTGAATGTGATTACGTTTTTGCCGTCTACAACACTAAGTTTGGGAGAATTGGTTGTAGCCGAGGCATATTTTCCTTCGGCAGTACGAAGAGTAATTGTGGTTTTGCCATCTTTGGTTTCTATTTTGAATGCGTCGTAGGTATTAGGACCAACGCCTATGCCGCCACCTTCAATAACCCATTCACCCTCATAAGCACTAAGATCGAAAGAAGGCTCCTCGTACTTTGAAAAGTACACACCCTCAATACCCTCGGCAGAAAGAGTTACCGAGTTGAGATCAAATTGGGCTTTAACGGTTACAGAATTTACCGACCAACTTACAGTCGAAGGAGAGTCGTCCACTACTTCGGGAGTAACAGGTGTACCATATTGGTCGCCTTCTTCATAGTAGGATATGCCGCTTTCTGTTACAGATATTTTGACAATTTTCGTTCCATTTACTTCAAACGGAGTTTCACTGACGTAGTCACCTACATACTTTGCGAAATCAAACGTCACCTTTTCTTTACCAATGGTAATCTTTATGCGCGTTTCCTCGGCAGGCATTGCTGCGTCATCAATCCAAGTAGGATCTTGCGGTTGACCGTTTACTTCCAAGGCAGTAATCTCACCATACACTTCGAAAATTCCTGCCAACGGACAATCTTCGTTCAGATACACTTCTCCCATTGGACCTTCTACCGAGTCTTCGATTGCAAGTTTGTACAAATCAATCGTCAAGTCGTACGGTTGATCGTTGGCGGTAAAGATAAGCCTCAACTCGGACTGTGTTGTGTACATTATAAATTCCGAGTTAAGTTTACCTGTATAATCTATCCAATCCTCCTCAATTACCGTTGCACCTGTATCTTCGTCGTTATAATAACTAAACTCTGCATTGTAAACGATGTTTTCAAGTTCATCATCGTAAATGTTAATTTGTCCTTCGCCACCAATAAACATAACAATAACTTTTCCGTCATCGTCAGCACCAGAGACATACACATATAGCAAATCAACGTTTATTCCGTTGACAATTACTTCTTTTACTTCTTTCCATTGCGCGGTAAATTTCACAGGCATATAAGGTACCGTGTACTGACTATTTGCCTCATATGTGTTATGACCATCACTCCAACCGACAAATTCCCAACCATCTTCCGCTTTGGGCGCGTCGGGCAATTGAACCTCTTCGAACATTGTTCCTTTAATGGGGTCGGGAACTTTTTCTCCCTGCGCCGCGT
>CANQML010000120.1 GCA_947624935.1 Candidatus Gastranaerophilales bacterium | reverse complement strand
AGAGAGCAGAAGTAGCAAAAACAATTCTTTCTAACGAAAAACTGTACGAAAATGAAAATGTTATGCAAAATATCGGGGGCATTATATATAATACCGACACCCCTGAGAGAGCAGAAATAGCAAAAACAATTCTTTCTAATGAAAAACTATACAATAATAAAAATGTAATGAAAAATAGCGCTGACATTATATATTATACCAAAACCCCTGAGAGAGCAGAAATAGCAAAAACAATTCTTTCTAATGAAAAACTGTACAATAACGAAAATGTTATGCAAAATATCGGGTACATTATATATAGTACCAATACCCCTGAGCAGGTAAAAGCAAGAGCTGAAATTATAAATTTGTATACTTCTAATGAAAAACTGTACAATAACGAAAATGTTATGCAAAATATCGGGTACATTATCCGTAATGTTAAAGCTGACAATTTGCCGCTTGCAAAACAGATTTTTGAAACAGAAGGACTTAACCCCGAAAAAGCTCTTGAAATTTTAGAATCCGTTGAATTAACGGATGAAATCAACTTTGGACAAATCGATACACAAAAAGTCAGACAGTATACAAGTTTATTGCAAGACAAAAAGCTTTCGCCGTTTGTTGTTGAGCACTTAAATAACGGTATGGACATGAATACCGCAGCATTTTTGGCTAAAACTCAAAAGAAAATCAATGCGGAAAATGCCCCGCAACAGAGTAAACCACAATTAGCAGAAGAATTGCAAAATTCTTACGATATCTTTACATCTCATGGCATGGGAGATAAAGAAGCTTCAGCTATTGTAAAAGCTATCTCGCAAGACGGTGTTCTCGACATTGCACTGCAATCGGTCGCACTTGAGCTGATGCAAAAAGGTATTGCCTCAAACAAAATAGGCGATGTTATTAAAAATGCCAAAATAACAGGCGAATTTAACCAAAAAATAGTTGACGATTTTGTTTCTGTGCAAAACTTAGGATTAAACCCGCTGTTAGAAAAAAATTTGGCGACCTTAAACAACATATCGGGCGCTGATACAGCCGTAAAATTCAATTCCAATGCTAAAAAACAAATAAAAGCAATGCTTGAAAGGTTAACCCCCGAACAGAATAAAGCACTCTCAGAGCGCGGATTTGATATTGATGAAATAAACAAAAAACTTGATACAAAAATTGTTAGAATGTCCGAAAATGTTCCCCAAAAAGTAAAAGTTGTATCGGGCATGCGTTCAAAACAAAGCATAACAGGATTTGAAAGGGTTGTTATAGATAAATATGACCCCGATCAAAAGATTTGGCAAAACCAACAGGCAACACGCACATGGGCAGAAGATAAATACAATTCAATTATAAAGAGGGATTACAAATCCACGACTTACAAAGACGCAAACGAACCGCGCGAAAAAGGCTTAAAAGAATGGGCAGACTTTATGGCAACGGAACCCGAGCTTAAAGACAATCCGTTTGCAAAAGTTATTCTGGCTGATTTTATTACAAAAGACCTTTTGCCTGAAAACGCAGACATCCCGCCACAGTTAGACAAAGCTCTTGTAAAAGAAATTCTGTCCTCTGCAGATAAAAACACAAACTTCTCAAAACTGTATTCCGACAGAATTAGAGAAAAAGCCATGAAAAATACATTGTCTGAACAAGTCGAAGTAAACGGCGTAAAAGGCACATGGTATACTGTTCCGCAAACCGACAAATCATCAGCTAATTACAAGGCAAATGTCGATAAGGTAAAAGCATTTTCCGACGGCACAAACTGGTGTATCAGAACATTCAATGCAGAGCCTTACGTTGAACAAGGCGCAATGCACTTTTTTGTTGATGAAAACGGCTTAACACAGGTTTGTATCAGAGAAACCGCCCCGGGAAGCGTTTATGAAATCCAAAAACGTCAGCAAAACGCAACTGTTCCGATTGCTCATATTGATGTAATTGATGATTATATGAACCGTAACGGACTTAAAGCACAAAACGACTGCAAAGCCAAAATAGAAACAGCAAGACGGGCAAAACCCGAGTTTGACAAACTTAAAGCCGAATTTACCGAGCTTATCAAAAAACAGGATTACAAATCAATACTTGAAAAAATCGGAATTACGGTCAAAGAAAACCCTGACGGAACACTTGTTTTGTCGCATTATGACCCTGAAATTAACGGCTTTACACTATCAGATTTGGGCATAAGAGAAAACGATTTGCTTAACAATGTCGTAAAAATTGAAGGTGATGCGAAATTTAAGAACTCCAACGCAACCGCGGCGCCTATGCTCAAAGAAGTCGGCGGAAAATTAGAGTTTGAAGATTCAAGCCTTTCTGATGTCCGCAGTTTAAAAACAATTAACGGAAAAGAAATCAAGTGGCAAGAACAAAAAGCACCCCTTAACACGCCCGCAAAATCCATGATTTTTAAAGCAGGTAATAAAGTTTATCTCAAACCCGAATTTGAAAAACAAATCCGTGATATCGCAAGCCAAATCCGCAAAACCGCTTTGGATAAAGAAAATGATATCGTAAAATTTATGAAACAGTGCGGATTTGAAGTCAATGAGTCCAAAATGTTCCACAGAGCAAAAGGAAATCAAAGCCTTTATGATAAACTTAAAAATTACCTCATTGATAAAAATAATGCCGATAATACCCTCAATGACGCAATAAAAAGCGTTAAAGATGCCGTCGGCACTCGAACCGTTCTTGAAAATAAAAATTACACAAAACATCCCGAAGTCGCCGCACTCTTAAACGCAGGCAAAAAACACGAAGCCGTCCTGCGCGCCGCGGAACTTCAATCTCAAGAAATGTTTGAAAATCTTAAAGCATTTTTAATTAAACAAAAAGAAAATAACACGGACATTCGCGCAACACGCGTAAATAATTACATGGCAAATGACGGCGTTCCATACCTTTCAGAAAGGCAGTTGGCAGAACTTCAAGATTTAGGCGTCGTAAGCATTAAATCAAGAATTACCCCGAATGATGAAAAAGCCGGCTCAATTGACTTTGATGAAAAAGACGCGACAACAAAAGTTCGAGCATCAGGTTACACCGCATACCAGATGAATTTTGTAACCAAAGACGGTTTTGTTTACGAATGGCAGTTTAGAGGTGAAGAAGTCAACAGGTTTGCCGAAGGTGAACACATCCCCTACGATTTGAGGACTAATAAAGACATTACGGGCGGAAACAAAGACCTCGAAGTGCTTTATCAGCCCATAAAAGACCTGCTTAACAAAGATACAATGGAAGAAGATGTTTTCAAGGCTTATAACAAATACTTAACCGCACATTATAACTACTTGAGAGAAAAAGAACTCGGTTTTGACACCCAAAAACCGAATTTGGAAGATTTTGGGAATTTCGATAAAAGATTGCGCGCCGAAAACCTTGAAATTCTCCACGATATAGCATCTGACTTGAAAGACGGCAACATATCCGCTGACGAAGCAGCAAAAAAATATCAAAGTTGTATAATTTAGTAAAATATTGTATAATGAGGTGAACATGGACAAAATTAATCCCATAAACAAAATATTATCAAAAGGAATTAGCAAAATGCACGAAGAAGAACCGACTTTTGAAGAAAAAATCGAAAAAACCGTAAAGAATTTACTTGCACGCGCGGAAAGAGAAGTCCCCGAATACGGTGATTTCAAGTCCGTTTACGAAGAATTTCCCAACACGGATAAAAGTATTAAAGCAACAGATTTTATGCTGAAAATCAATAAACCCATAACAAAAGGTTCTGAAAAAATGCGCAATCTTGTCGCTGTGGCTTATGATATTCCGCATCCTTACAAAACCGAACAAACACTCGTCCACGGCACCAAACAAGAAATACTCAAAGCCTTACAGTCAAAGGATTTGCCCGCAAAATTGGAAAATATATACAAAGAACTTGCACAGCACCTCTCAGAAGATTAATAAATATTTGAAAAAAATTTTCCCTTCTTGCATTTTTTGAAAAATCGGTTATAATGAAAATGTATAAAAAACAGAAAGGGAAAAAACTATGAAAAAGATTACTATTAGCGCATTCAGCACACTGGGGGGGGGGGGATTCTTTTCCTAGCGAAGGTTTAGGCAGTAGTCTAAATTCCAAAAATAAAAAATTTGGATTTACATTAGCAGAAGTTCTTATCACCCTCGCCGTCATCGGCATAGTTGCCGCGATGACTATTCCAAACCTTGTTCAAAGCTATAAGAAAAAAGTTGTTGAAACAAGGTTATTACAATTTTATTCCATGATAAATCAGGCAATAAAATTATCCGATGCTGAAAACGGAAGGTTTGCACTGCCTAAAGAAGAGTATTCAATCGAAGAATTTTACAATATATATCTTGCACCATACATAAAAACGGTCAAAACAGAAAAAATAGATAAGTATAATATGCTGGTTTACTTTCCAGACGGAAGCGGAACGAAAATTAGTAATATTGATGGTTTACAAGGAGTGCATTTTACTTATTCCCAAAAACCAAAAAATCTCCTTGACGAGGTATCTTATGGTAAAGATCAGTTCTTATTTCATTTTAATCCGACTAATTATCCGCAACCCGATAAACTGCTGTATCCTTACGGAGTTCAACCGTATGACTTTTGTTTAGGCTGTAATCCAACAGGATGGAAAGAATTAACGGAAGAAGAAATAGATGATAAACTTATGAACTCTAACAGGGCCGGCTGTAAAAACGGTGACGGCGGATACTGTACAGCAGTAATTATGCGTAACGGCTGGAAAATCCCAAAAGATTACCCGTGGAAATTTTAATAAAAATCTGCAAAGAGCAGACTGCTAATGCCGACCTAAAAACTTTTTACGGTGTTAGTCAGAACACTTATGCTTCCCCTCCCAGTGCTACGCAACGGATTTGCGGACGGACGGAGCGAGTCCGGATAGCGAGTGAATTGAGCCTGCTGTGGCAAAGCCACATAGCTTCACGAGCGTGGAGCAAATCCAAGACACGTAGACATTTGTGACGGTTTTAGTCGGAGCATTTATGCTTACCGTCCCAGCTTAGCTCATTCGGACATCTTAGATAATCCATATTGCCGTTGTAAACAACCCAAGCAGTACAACTTGCTCCATATTGTTTACACTCTGATGGAAAAATAAACTTGGTTTCATTTTTTGTCCCCACCGGTATAATATTTTGACTGGTAATGTAAAACATAAAGACATCATCACCATGAGTATTAGGAGGATTAATCCCGTTTACATCATAATAAATAACCCCATAAATACGCAATAACAAACCCGAACCGCGATTATCTGTCTCGTTTGATGCTAAAAATATTACAGAACCACCGTCTGCAAGTGATGCCGAGGCGGTTTGAAATATACTGGAAAACACAGTATTTAGATTGCCGTTTCTCTGATAAATTTTATCCGAAATACCGCAGGCTTTTTGATCTTTTGCATTGTCACAAACTTCTAATGTTTTTACGTTTTTCAAAAATATGTCACGTAGACGAATTGCATTTACTGCATTATATGTTTCTTCTTCCTCATCTTGGCTTCCTTTATCTCTGCCCTCAATTCCCCATTCGGAAGGTGCTCCATACTCTATAGTCGCAAGTTGGTAAGCTTGTGATATTGTTGAATAAAACTTTTTTACCTTTGTTACGGTGACTTTCTCTTGATAATTATTCACCAAAGTCGGAATTGTCATCGCAGCAACTATGCCGATGACGGCTAAGGTTATTAAAACTTCTGCTAAAGTGAAAGCAGCATGTTTTGAAGTGAATAAGCGAATAGGCAAATAAGCGAATAAGCCCTTATCATTAATTAGGCTCTGTGAGATGCCACTGTTATCGAGGTATGCCCCCTCGCCCCTTGCGGGAGAGGGTTGGGGTGAGGGGTTTTTACTGTCAATGCTGACATTGACCCCGCCCCTGTGGTTGTAGCTCGCTT
>CANQML010000119.1 GCA_947624935.1 Candidatus Gastranaerophilales bacterium | reverse complement strand
AACCCTCTCCCTAACCCTCTCCACTAGGAGAGGGGACTCCTCCCTTCTTCCTCTCCCGATTTGGAAGCAAAGGGAACAAGCGAGCTTGCGAGCTTTGTGACCCTGCTTGCATAGCTGAGGATACAGTTGTGCGACCACAGGGAGCTTACAACTGTTGGTGAGAGCTCTACATAGATTGCCGCGTCGGGCTGCGCTGTGGTTGCCTCCTCGCAATGACGTGGATTACCAAGGATAGTCGTCTTTCACCGTCCAACCGTCCATCATAATTAACGTAGTGCAACCACTCCTATTACCATCTTCCGTACAGCCAAAAGGACCATAAGTCTCATAATCTACTTTTGTATTGAGTATATCATCTCTTGTGTAATTTTTATTTTTTAAATCGACGTTATAAGGCTCAAGTATGTGAGACAGCTTTCCGTTTTCATACAACATAAATTGAAACCGGTCATTTCCCAATCTGTTAGGATCTTTTTTCCCGTTTACATCAAAAATCATATTAATACTACATTTACCCTTAATATCTCCACCGCAAGGCAATAGCCCTATTACGACGCCGTTTGGTAAAATATAAGTTTTAGAATATGTAAACGGCGCAAAATCACATTTTTTGTCCTTGTTTTCAACATACTTACCGTCTTCGCAAAATATCGGATTTTTGATATAAGGTAAAAAATATTTTTCTAAAAAAATTCCTGTATTATCACTACTAGTATTTTGAGGTATATCCCATGTTGCAACTTCACCGTTATCAATTTTTGAAAGTTCAAACGCTTGTGAGAGGATTGCATAAGTTTGTTTGGCTCTTACAACAAATAAATGTTTGTCAAATTTATTTATCAAAGTCGGAATGGTCATCGCGGCAACAATGCCGATGACTGCCAAAGTGATTAGGACTTCGGCGAGCGTAAATGCTTTGCATTTACGCGTGAATAAGTGAATAGGTGAATAAGCGAATAAGTGCTTTACATTAAGCGGGCTCTGTGGTTTGCCATTTATTGAATTAAAATTCTTTTTCATAAAAACTCCTATTTTGTTCTAATTATTAATAGTTTACTATGTATAAAAATATTTTAATAGTTAGATTAAAATTTGTCAAGCACCTAAAATTGTTGTATGAAAGATGAATTACTCTTTAAAATAGGGCAAAGCGTCCGATATCTCAGGCTCAAACAAGGCATATCACAAGAAGAATTGGCGTTCAAATCAAGTCTTAATTTGAACTCCATAAGCACACTTGAACGCGGGATAAATAATGTTAAAATAAAAACCCTTTACAAAATAGCACAAGCGCTGAATGTCGACGTCAACGATATCTTAAACTGCAAATTCTAAGGGCAAAGCGTTTCCCAATCGGTTTCGTCGTCTTCTTCTCCGGGTTCGGTTATGTGACAACCGTTTTCCAACATTACCATTAACGATAATTTCAACTGATGTTTGTAATTTTCGCGGGCTTTTTCTATCGTTTTGGCGCAAAAAACAAAGCTCGGGATTTCTTTTATCTCAATGTAATGATACGGATTTCCCTCAAAATCCAAATCCTCTCCCTCAATCAGCGTCCAGTTCAAATTCAGGTAATAGTCTAAATCTTTAGCCATCTAACGACCTGTCGCTTAAAGGTTGTGTGAGCATAATCCCTTCGCCGCCGATTACGTCGGCTCTTTCGCCCTCTATATAAAGATAAACAGGCACATCCGAATTGTGTTTTGCGGTTTTTATAAGCTGGTAAAGCCTTTTATACAAGCCGTCAGTGCCGCCGCCCTGTTCAAATTCGCCCGATAAATTGATTATAGCCTTGTCGGGATATTCTCTTACCGACAAAACGCTTGTGCCGTCAGGGATTTCCGAGTAAACCCCTCTTGCCGATTCGTTTGCTTTAGGACCTGAAACAAGTGCGTTTATGGCAAATTTGAGTTTTGAACCGTCAACCTCCGCGTTGTATTCGCGTTTTACGGCTTTGTAAACCTCTTGATGACTTCCGTTTTGACCTATGAAAAACACGTTGACATAAACCTTTTCGTTGTCGGGTTTTGCGCTTTCGACTTCTTCCGTTGTGCGTTCCGTTACCTCAACTTCGTTCGGTAAAATTACCTCGGGTGTGAGCATGCTCATCCCGTATTTTACGGCAACCACCGCCATTACCATTCCTAAAATAACTAAAAAAAGTTTTTGTCTGCCGTCCATATTTTTGCCTTTCATCGTATCACTACAAGACCGTCTGCATAAATTTTGTTCTCTTTTATCTTAACTTCTTGAACCTTTAAGTTTGCATTTCTATTTTCTAAAATATTTAAAGAAAAATCAAGTGGGTTAATATAATTTATTAATTTGTCCATTTTTTTCAAATCGACCGAAAAGCTGTCGTTAACAAGTTTTGTATTGGTAAAATCGACTTTGCCTTTTACTACTTTTAAATCCGACGTCAGGACTATGCTTTGAACATTTTTGACAAATGGAATTGCGACTTTTAATATATAATAAAATTTATCGTTTTTTATTTTAATAAAAGAAGATTGGACAGTGAAAAATCCCGTTCCAAGCCTGTTTACGTCAGTTATAATGCGTTTGTAGCTGTCAGTTTGCATGGTTTTATTCAAATCTTCTTCACTCATTACAACCGAAAACGCTAACGGCAAAGGCTCCATAAATACGGGGTTTTTGGGGTCATCCTGCGATATGTAATTGAAATTGCAAAGAGTGTGCATATCAAACGACGTGAAATAAACCCCGTCCATATTTACGTTTTTGCCTTTAATGGACATGGATTTAAAAATCCCTTTTTTCAAATCCTTGACACTGTAAGAATCAATGTGCGTTTTTATATTGCCTTGAGCGGTTTTCAGGACTTCTTTTTTCAAAATTACTTCGGCGACCTGTTCCGCGATAAAATTAGACCCCGTCACCGCACTCATAAACCTTGATGCGCCATGACTCAGTCCGTAAGGCTCAGAACACGTATAATCGCAATCACCGCAAAGCCCCGAATTTATCGTCAGAGCAAATAATCCTAAAAATATTATTATCTTTTTCATACAAATACCTTCTTAACTTTGATTTTGCCGTTCTCATAACATGCTACGGCATCTACATTTTTATTATAAATCAAAATTACAAATCGGCTCGACGAATTTAATTTTTTTTCTAAAGCCTGACCTTGAATAACTTTTTTATGCTCAAATTCGTTAAGCTCAATTGTGGGAAAATCAAGCACATCAAGCGGGTTTATGAGGTTTTCGGCTAAGTTTATTTCATCGGGTTTGACGGAATTTTCAAGTGTGAATTTGCCTGAACGAACCCTGACGAGGTTTGTCAAAAATCCGCCGCAGCCAAGGTTTTTGCCTAAATCATACGCAATTGAGCGGATATATGTGCCTTTTGAGCATGAAACAAAAATTTCGGCGATTTTGTTGTTTTCATCAAAACTTTTCAGCTCGATTTTTTCTATAACGACTTTTCGGGGCTTGATTTCAACCTCTTTTCCCTCACGTGCGTATTCGTAAAGCTTTTTGCCCTTGACTTTTATCGCGGAAAAAATCGGCGGGGTCTGCATAATTTCGCCTTCAAAAGCTTTCAGCGCGGATTTAACGTCGTCTTTTGTAATTTTTTTGTCAAAAGTTTGGGTAACTTCGCCGTCGATATCGTAAGTGTCCGTATTTTTGCCGAATTGAACGGTTGCAAGGTAGGCTTTGTCGTCGTTTAAAAACTCAATGAGCCTTGTGGCTTTGCCGACCGCAATCGGCAAAACGCCCTCGGCAAAAGGGTCTAAAGTTCCGGCATGTCCGATTTGGCGCAAATTAAGTTTTCGCCTTAAAACCGATACGACATCGTGAGAAGTCATACCCTTTGGCTTATATATATTTAAAAACCCGAACAATTAAAGCTCACCTCTTGAAATCTTGTCGATTATTTCGGTTACTCTTGAACCTTTTTCAAAAGAATCACTGTAAACGAATTTCAATTCGGGAGTTAAGCGGAGGCGAATACGTTTTCCGACTTCAAACCTGATTTTTGGGGTGTTTTTTTCAATAACTTCTTTTGTTTTGTCAATCTGTTCGCTTGAGCCCAAAACGCTGTAAATAACCTTTGCAAAAGAGTTGTCGTGGGAAACTTCGACATCAACAACGGACACAACACCCGACAACCCGCGGATTTCCTTTTGCAAAATCTCCGAGATATCTCTCATAAGCTCTTTTCTGACACGTTCGTTTCTTAAAGTCATATCAACCTCCAAAGAGATTATAACATGAAAAAGATTTTTTTACCGCCCCAAACGGATTTCGTCAAAGTCAATATAAATCCTGTAACCGAGGATTTTGCAGATTAATTTCATTTCAGTGTAACGTAAAGATTCATTTGCAATTTTGTGAGAAATGAGGCTTTGAGAATATTTTTTCCCGCTCAATTCAGTCATTTTTTTTGCAAGCTCGGTTATAGTCATACATTTGGACCCGAGCAACATTTTAACTTCTTCACGTACATTCATAATGTCATTATACAATTCACTTGACATTTTATGAAAATACTTATATAATCATGAATATAATTCATAAACATGAATAATAAACATAATAAGTAAAGGAGCAAATATGAAAAAGAATTTTATGTCACCAAATGGCAAACCACAGAGCCCGCTTAGGGTAACCGACTTAACGTCTTATCGTCTTAACGTCTTAACGACTTCTAAGAAAGTCGCCTTTACCCTTGCCGAAGTTTTGATAACCCTCGGCGTTATCGGTGTAGTAGCTGCCATGACCATTCCGACACTTGTTGGTCAATATAAAAAAATTCAGACAGTAAGTCAATTAACAAAAGCGTATGCGGAACTTAATCAAGTTTTAAAATTGGCTGAAGTAGATAACGGCACTATGGATTCTTGGGATTTTTCAAATAATACTGAAAATACGGATGAAATACATAAATATTTTGCTGAAAATTATATATATCCCTATATCAAAGTAATAAAAAAATGCCCCGGTGAAAATCGCAAAGATTGTTGGGCAGAAGAAGTTAAGTCGATAGATGGTACAAAAAGCAGTAGGGCAAGCAGTGGTCATGATAAGGGAGCTTTTGTAACTTCTTCGGGGTATTCGGTTCGATATTGGTTACATGCCATTGGTAACGGCGGTTGGTTATGGGTTGATTTAAACGGCAAAAAAGAACCAAATACAATCGGTGCAGATGTATTTCCGTTTATAATGTCTTGGGGAAGTTCAAAAAGCATACCTGTGAATTCGTCAGAATGCCTGAGAAAATACGGGGTATTTCCTATGGGATTGTCTTGCATAGAAAGACCAACCCGAGAGGATTTAATAAACGGCACTGCAAAAGAAGTTTCGGGGAAGTCAAATTGTATCAAAGGAGAGAATAAGGATCTTTCCGGCGGATATTGTGGTGCGTTAATAATGTATGACGGTTGGAAAATAAAAGACGATTATCCTTACAAGTTTTGATAATTTGTCATTGCGAGGTGGCAAACCACTTTTCACATTGAGCTTTTAGCCAATATGTCATTGCGAGCGAGTGTAACGAGCGTCGCAATCGCAAGGTTGGTGAAATCCAGCGATTATGCGATTACGACGGCACATTCGTGCCTCGTAATGACAGTGACGCATTCGTCAGGGCGAGGGGGCATGTTTCAATAACAGTCGCACTCCACAGAGCCTAATTAATGTAAAGGGCTTATTCACTTATTGGCTTATTCACTTATTAACGGACTTAGCGTCTTATCGTCTTAACGACTTTTTGTAACGTGCTTATTCGCTTATTTGCTTATTGGCTTATTCACTTTTATTAACCACCTTACTCACTTCACTCACCTTTGTAATTTTAATTATTGACAGGTTGCAAAAAATTTATTATAATGGACTGGTAGTAAAAAATTGGAGGATACTAAAATGATTTTGAAATTGAAAACCTTGAACA
>CANQML010000118.1 GCA_947624935.1 Candidatus Gastranaerophilales bacterium | reverse complement strand
GTTTCGGTATTAATAAGGGTTTCTTCGTAAGGTTTTACAAATTTCGGCTGAAATGCGTCCGTCTTTTTCATATCATCGAGCGGGTTTGGCAAAACTTTATCGTGAATGGTTGATCTTGTATCATCAATAATTGATGCCGTACACGGTTTGTTTGCATCAATAGAGCATGTGGCAAACACAGGCATTGAACTCAATATCATAACTAATAAAACTTTTTTCATAAAAACTTCCTCCCAACGTATATTAAATTATCGGGGAAAGTTTTTCATTGCACCAAAGTATTAATAATTTCTTCGTTAAATCTGTTTTCTATAGCACTAAAAGGCAATACAAGCCCGCCAAATTCTTCTTTTACTTTCTTCAAAACACTTTGGTGTTTTGATTTTGGCACGTAATCCATTTTTGTTACAACGGTAAAAATCGGCAAATTGTAATTGTTTATCCATTCGCGCATTTGAAAATCGTTTTTTTGAATGTCATGCCTGCCGTCTATAAGCTGAATTAAGGATTTAATTTGTTCTCTTTTTAATAAATATTCTTCCAAATTCTTTTGCCAGCGGGTTTGCGCCTCTTTAGAAACTTTTGCATACCCGTATCCCGGCAAATCCGCCAGAATAAATTTATCCGAAAAATTGAAAAAGTTTATCAGTCTTGTTTTTCCGGGGGTATTTGAGGTTTTGGCAAGCTTTTTGTTATTTGCAAGAGTATTGATAAATGAGGATTTGCCGACATTTGACCTTCCTAAAAGCGGATATTCATCCAAGTCAAAATTCGGACACTGACTTAATTTTTCCGCACTTACAATAAATTTTGCATTAATAAAATTTGTCATTTTGCAAGTGCTTTCTGTTTTTGTTCCTGCAAACGTTTTTTATACAAAACCGTTTGGAATAAATTATACATGTTATCGCTGTCAACAACGGTTATTTGTGTCTTTTTGTTTACAAAATCTATATTGACGGCAGGGCGGTTACTGAAAATATTTGATTTAATATTAACAATCTGAAAGAGCCCCTCAGTTAAGATACTTAGAGGCTCTCTCCAAAATATTTCAAATGTTTTTCTTATATCAAATTTTTTCATTTTTTGACTTTAGTTTTGTATTTATTTATTTTTTTAGTTATGGCAGCTTTGTCGGAAGCGTTGGGGCTGAAAGACAAATACTGATTGTAGTATTTGACTGCACCCTGATAATTTGCTTCAGCTTCATAAGCCATAGCTTTTAATTTAGCTATATCTGCCGAATTGTGGTAAAAATCGATTGCGCGGTTGCAATATTCGATTGTTGATGCATAATTCTTTTCTTTGAACTGTCTTTGAGCAACGCCAAAAAATTCATTTGATTTAGTTTGACACAAATTAATGTAATCAATACCATTTTTAGCGATTACGTTATTGGGATCTTTAAGAAGTGCTTTTTGCAAAGCTGTTCTTGCGGTTCTAAACTGTTTGTTTTGAACCAAAATTTCCGATAAATAAAGGTAATCGTCAATATCGTTTGCAAAATTAATAGCGTTTTCAAACGTATAAACTGCGTCTTGTTCTCTGCCCAAAGCCAAATATGCTTCGCCTTTTATAACAGAATCCGACAGGGTTTTGTCAGCCGATTGAATAATATAATTCAAGCTGTCTTTTGACATCGGAATTTGGTGAGTTATTCTTGCGAGTTTAATTTTTGCAAGGTGAAGTTTCAAGTCACTGGGTGTATTTTCGATAGCTTTATTTACGTAATCATAAGCCAAATAAACATCTTTGTTTGTTGTGTAAGCTTCGCTGTCTGCGGTATCTTTAGCCATTTCGTAGTATGTATTTGCAAGCCCGATAATAGCATCGTCGTTGTATCTTGAATCACCCAAAAGTCTTGAATAGTATTCAAGAGCCTGTTCGTACTTTTTAGTTTGCAAAGACATATTTGCAACTTTAAAAATGCCTTCTTTGTAATTCGGGTTAATAACTATAGCCGTCTTTAACTGTTCCATTGCAAATTCGGAATCTGCTCTGTGTTCGTAAACGTTTGCAAGGTTAATGTAAGGACGAGAGTTTTCGGGTTTTACCGCAACTGCTTTTTTGAAAGAGTTAATTGCGGCAGCCTGATTGCCCTGTTTCAAGTATAATTCACCTTGTAAATTCAATGCAGGAGATGAATTTGGATTGATATGCAGTGAATGGTTAATCCAGGTCAAGGCGTTTGAATAATTTTTTCTTTTAGCCTCAACTTGTGCCATGTGATACATTGAAGTCGGGTTATGCGAATTATATTTTAGTGAATTTTTAAAATATTTTTCTGCGCTGTCCAAATCGTTTTCCATAAGAGCTAAAGAACCTAAGTTATCGTAAGCCGGTGCAAAATCGGGTTTGATTTGAAGTGCTACCTGGAACAATTCTTTTGCATCGTTTTTGTTGCCCAATTGTAATGTTGCAACTCCCATTGCATTGTATGCTTCGTAATGGTTGTTGTTTAAATTAACCGCGCCGACAAATTCTTTAATAGCGTTTGTTGTAAGATTTCTTGACTGTTTAATGTAGTCAACATCAGAGGATGTTTGACGCATCAAATAAACAAGACCTTGAGCGTAATGCAAATCAGCATTGTTCGGGTATTTTTTCAACAAGCTGTCTAATTGAGATTGAGCGGGCGCAAGCTTGTATTGTCTGGCTAATGAAATTGTTTGTAAAGCTAAGGCATCGACATCTTGCGGGTTTTCGCTCAACAAAGTCTGCAAAGCGTTGTCTGCTGATGAATAATTGTTGTACTCAATCATTTTGCTAATTTCGGGATATTTTTGGTCGATTTTATTTTTTTCGACTTTTGCTTCCAAATCTGCGGCAAATGCGACAGACATGATGCCCGAAATTACCATTGCTGAAATTAAAAGTTTCTTCATATTCTCTCCTGATTTTTTTGTATTCTATCTAAAAATATTGTATAATATATATGATAAAAAAGCAATGGGTATAAACAATAATTCAAAACAGGATTTAGAAGATTTCAAAACGTATATATTGGTGGAGAAGAATTTTTCCAAACATACGGCGAAGGCTTATTGTTCGGATATATTAAGCTTTTTGATATGGATGGACGAGCAATCGTGTGAAGAAGTTAATTTTTCAAAGGTTAGAGAATACTTGCATTTTATCCAAAAATTTAATTATAAAAAAACGACTATTGCAAGGAAGATTGCATCAATCAGGACTTTTTACAAATATTTATACAGGGAAAGGAAGGTTAATTCAAACCCTGCGATGAGTTTGACGCTGCCCAAACGCCCCAAATCTTTGCCGAAGTTTTTGACGCCGGATGAAGTTGAGCAAATTTTAAATAGTGTTAAGATAGAAACGCCGTCGGGTTACAGAAACAGAGCGATACTGGAACTTTTGTGGGCGACGGGAATGCGTGTGTCGGAACTTAGCGGGTTGAATTTTGGGGATTTGAATTTAGAAAATAACGAGATAAGAGTTTTTGGAAAAGGTGCGAAAGAAAGGATTATTCTTGTAACGGACAGGGCAAAAAGTTACCTTGAACGCTATATTGAAACCGCAAGGATGTTAATTCCGAAAGGTTACAGACTGGAGGAGACAACGGAAAGCTCACCGGTTTTTATCAATAACACAGGCTACAGACTGCAAACCAAAACTATACGAAACGTAATAAACGAGATTGTTGAAAAAATAGAACTGCCGAAACATGTGACCCCGCACGTTTTCAGACACAGCTTTGCAACCCATTTGATAGAAAACGGAGCGGATTTAAGGGTTGTGCAGGAGCTTTTAGGTCATGCCAGCATATCAAACACACAGATTTACACCCACGTTTCAACCCAGCACATGAAAGAAGTTTACAACGAAACACATCCGAGGGCATAAGAAACCGCACAGGTTTTGATATTCAATTTAACAAATAAGCTATCAATTTTCATAGCATAAAAAAATCTTAAGTTGTATGCCTTAAGATTTTTTATCATGCCTAAATAACTGTTAAAGGAGTTTCGGAAAATTAAGAGATTTCGTGGAGCGAACCTGTTGAACTTATTTTTCCACCGTCGTATGCAAATTATAATTTTGCTAAGAGTTTGTTTTCTCAAGGCAATCCTGTTGGGCAAGACGAAAAAGCCAACGAAGTCAATTCCTTGTGTAACGCAATTAATAAGTTTTTTGTGCGAATTAATTTTCAATTTCAAACAAGCGTCGATGTAGGAATTAATCATATTAAATGAGTAATTTAAGAAAGCGGGATTATCGGCGATGATGATGAAGTCATCGACATATCGGAGGTAAAAGCGGCATTTAAGCGAATGTTTAACAAACTGGTCAAGGACGTTGAGGTAAACGTTACTAAAGAATTGACTTGTGAGGTTACCGATAGGCAAGCCGTGGCAATTATCGGCGGCAAAGAGGCTTTTGTATTTAGGGATAAGGGAATACAGGTCGGGCGGGGATTTTTTATACACATTAAGTCTTGGGTCGTGGTAGATAATAATGTTAAGCAGGTTTAAAATCCAATCTTCTTTTACGTAGATTTTAAGGAGGTTATAGAGGATATTTTTATCAATTGAGATGAAAAAGTTAGCCAAATCAGCTTTAAGGTAGTACATTTTGCGGGTGTAATTATGGGTGGATGAGCGGGAGAAATAGAGCAGTCTTTTAGCGGCGGCGAGGGTGCCGCGTTTAGGAATACAGCTGTAAGTATCTTTTATAAACCGCTTATGAAATCTGTCTTTAATCGCGTTATAGACTAGGTGGTGAACTATGCGGTCACGAAAGTTAGCAGCCCAGACTTCTCGGGGTTTTGGTTTTGTGACTACAAAACAGATACACCGACCGATTTTGTACGTACCGGATTTAAGTTCACTATAAAGTTCGAGCAGGTTATTTTCGAGATTAAGTTCAAATTTAAGTGCCGAATGGGTATTACGTTTACGCTTGCGGCAATCGAAATAAGCTTTAAACAAATCTGCCATATTAAAATCAGGGACGAGTTCTTCTTGTTTAAGCATGAAAGAAAAAAGCAAAATGAAAAGCATTTCATTTCCTAGGCACACCGCGAGTTTGTTGCTGTTGTTGCGGTTGTTGTTGTTGTAGTTCGAGTTCGTATCGTTGAAGTTGCGTTTGTACGCGTTGTTGCTATTGTTCTCCTCACTCGACCAAACATAGAAGTAAGATTGAAAGTTCTCCAATGACGAATCTGATAGAAGTCTTGACGAGCGGCTCAGAAGGGTCAACTTCGATTTTGAAACCCCAAAAGCGGGGGTGAATTACACAAAATCTCAGACTAGGTTACCGAGACGGTTACCGACTTTCACGTGATGAAAAACGCACTCCCTGTCAATCCGTGGATGTAACAGGCTCTCGCCCTTTTTCATTTGCTTTTAACCAACCTTTCGTTTGGGAGGCTATATTATCTGCCATTTCGACGATACTTGCGAATTTTTCGGTAGGCATCAATTTCATATCGTGAGAGATTCTCAACAACAAATAGAGCAACTGGATTTGTTCTTGCATTGATTTAAGCAAATCGACTTTATACTTAACTGAATTAACCTTATAGATAGTGATAATCAAATCGATAGTGCAGTTTTGTATTTTTTCGCCGAGGGTGTATTTATATTCACGCGGGAAGTGGCTGACAACATGCATAATTCTCAGCAAGAAATCGTAAGTAGACTTGTAAATGGGCAGAGTATCGTAATTAGCCATAGTAACACCTAAAAAAAATATCAGAGCAAGGGTTATCGACCGAAACCCGAACAACGTGCTTGTTAATATCGAGATTGGGTTGAAAGGAGTTTTATAAAAAGTGAGTGAGGTGAGTGAAGTGAGTAAAGTGGTTTCTATTAATTAAGCTTTGTGGATTGCCACGGTTATTGAAACATGCCCCCTCGCCCTACGGGAGAGGGCTGGGGTGAGGGGGCAGTTTGTAGGGTGTGTGAAACAATTTTCATTTCACCCACCATTTACTTATTCCTTTGTGAAATGCCACGATTATTGGGATATAC
>CANQML010000117.1 GCA_947624935.1 Candidatus Gastranaerophilales bacterium | reverse complement strand
ATGAACCCCGCCCCTGCGGTTGTAACACTCGTAAACTCGTGAACAACCGCTTCCCCGCCCGCAAGGGGTGGGGATTGGGTTTCAATAACAGTGGTACTCTACAAAGCCTAATTAATAGTAACCACTCTACTCACTTCAAAAAAGCTGCTACCCAAATTATTCGGGGTGCGGCAAAAGCGCGGTTTCGCCGCACCTTACGGGCTGGGTTCGCTGACGCTCACACGGCGCCCTACCGAAAATTTGGTTTTACGCTCGCCGAAGTCCTCATCACCCTCGCCGTCATCGGCATAGTTGCCGCCATGACCATTCCGACGCTCATATCAGATTACAAGGTAAAAACAACCGTAACCACATTGAAAAAATTCCAGTCTACTATGGCGCAGGCTGTTTTAATGGCTGAAAGTGAATATGGTTCTACCTCTACTTGGGGAATTAAATCCGACGAAAAAGACTCTGCTGAGCTTGTCGCAAAAAGAATTTTACCTTATCTTAAAGTCATTGATGATTGTGGCACAGATGTTTGCGAAAGTTATACAACGGAATGGAAATTTCTTAGAGTCAGCACTTGGTCTAACGTAACAAATTTTGGACGTAATTTTTATTATAAAGCACGATTGGCAGACGGAAGTGAAATCTTCATCCGCTCTGGTAACGATTGTTTTACCGTCTTTATTGATATAAACGGAAAAAAAGAACCGAATACTTTGGGAAAGGATATATTTAGAATTATTTCTAAAAATGAAAAAACTGATTTTTTGTATTATGGTGTACCTGATGAGGATTGGATAATAAGTGAAGGTTGGTTTGCCGGAGCATGGATTGTAACGTTTGAGAACATGGATTACCTGAAATGTCCTGATGAACTAAGCTGGGACGGTAAACATAAATGTTCTGATTAAAATACAATATAAAGAAAAACCCTATCTTTCGATAGAGTTCGGAATTCTTTTCAGTAATTCCTCGTGTGTAGAAGGTTAGTGTGTAGTAGGTAGTGTAAATTATCTCGTGTTTAATCTTACATATTTATAAAGTATTTCACGAGTATATAATTGCTATATACACGTGAATTTGTTACAAAACTTCATAAATCTAAATATGTTAATTAGCAGTAGCGCGGGAAAACCTCGTCAATAAAGGATTTAAAGCTTTCAGGTTCAAAAAATCCCACGGAAAATTCTGCCGTGTTTTTGCCGAATTGTTGTGCGCCGATAACCTCAATCGGAGGACCTGCAGGGGTTGTGCGTGCAGGGTTTTCGGGGTTGGAAATTACGCCCGTACTGCGTAAAATGGTTATATTCAGCTCGTTTTTGTAAACTTCATATTCCGTCAAACCTTGCGTAATTATCCCAAAACCTTGCGCACCGACATATCTTTGCATGGGTGCAAAGTTCGTTTTGACCTCTATACCTCGCGTTTGGGGCAAATTCTCTGCCATGTTATAGTCAGGGGCAAATGTTCGCTCAATCAAGCTTCCCATATCTTCTGAAAAAGTCTTTGTAACAGGCGATTTCAAAATAAATTTTACCTGCCAAAGCTTGTTTTCTAAATCATTTTGCCAATCAATTTTGAAATTTAGCAGGTTTTTACTGCGTTTAAGTACAACATCAAAAAAGCTTGTTTTTATAACATCGTTTTCAAACGAAAGGATTTGAGCGGTTTCAAGCCCGCCTGCCGGTGCAAAATTGTAGGTATCGCCCGCGTCGTTTCTGCGTGTAAACCTCATTTCAATATCTTTTATAAATATTTTTCCGTCTTTGAAAACAATAGGGATGTCGCAAAGTTTTTCGGGCTTTTTCTTTAAGGCGTAAATTGTTGTGTAATCTTCGGTTACGGGGATTTTTTGGGTGTCATAAAGCAGTGAATTTTCAAACCCGTTGTGCTTTTCAATAACTTCGTATCCGTCAATTATTTTCGGGCTTTTGATTATCGGGGTTTCAAATTTATAAACAAGCCGCAGTTCTTCAATAATGGTATTTGCAATTTGCAAAATCTTTTTGTATCGGGTTATGTTTTCCTCGTGAACCATATCGGTCGAACATCCGCAAATGCTGTCGTGCGCCTGATTTTGCAGTAATAATTTGTACGCATATTCTATTGCGTTTTTGTATTTTGCACCGTATTTTTGTTGAAGTTTGTCCGCCTGATTTAGAAGGTATGAGCATTTTGTGTTGTACTGTTTGAGTTTCAGCCGTGCAGAATAACAGCCCGACAAGATAAAAGTTTTGGAATTATCCCTCAATTCGTCGTCAAAACGGGTTTTAAATTCGACTTCTCTAAAGTAATCAAACGGCGAACCTAAAACAATTTCATACTCTTTATTTATTTTGTTTATTTCGTCAATCTGTTCTTTTATATCGGGTTCGACACCCAGATGATCCGCACCAATCGGCAAAAGGATGCAGTTATTTGATTTTTGCTTTATTAAATCAAGTTCGTGCTTTAATTTTTGCGCTTTTTCCCCGATTGGAATTTTTTGAGAAAAAATATCGTTAAAGTAGCCCCTTACAAGGTTTACGGTGTTAACTCCGCAGAAAATAAATTCAGACGGCAAATCGCCGACCCCGCGCCAGACAGCGGCTTTATCAATCGAAAATTCTTTTAGGATTTTGGGGATATTTTGACTGTGTCCGAAAGTGTCTGCAAAATAGCCCAAAAAATCCTCACAGCCAAAGTCTTTAGAGATTTTAAGCCCGATTTCAAGATTTTTTTTAAAACAAATGTCGTCTGTTAAAAATTCATCTACAAGACAGTAAAAAGGACCGATAAAGAGCCGTTTTTGCCTAATAAACTTGCGAATAAGCGGTTCTTTTTCCGGGCGAAGTTCAAGGTAATCCAACAGCGCCGCAACTTGCCCGTCAAAGTAAAACGACGGGATTTTGTTTTGTTCAAGCATATCCAAAACGTTATCAAAAACGCGCAAAAGCCTGAGGCGAAAAACCTCAAATTCCCGATACCATTCTCTATCCCAGTGCGTGTGCAGATATGCAATTACTTTCATAAAATAAATTTTACCACAAAAAATCGTCTTACTGGTAACTTGTCGGGTAATGATTATTTTGAACGTTTAAATTAGGCTTTGAGTGAGGGTTTAGAGATGAAAAAAATATTTTTGTTAATTATTTTTGCCGCATGTTTTCAATCGGCGTATGCGCTTGATTATGCAAAAGACGGATTTCCTCCGCTGCAGCCGGTTTATCAAAGCAATCAAAATTTCAGCAGGATTTCGCAAGCGGAAAAAACCATTTTGGGGCAGACTTATGAAAACCAGAATATTGCCGTAAGGCTTGACAGGCTTGAAAGAACGGTCTTTAACAGGACTTTTCCCAAAATGAGTTACGAGCAGAGAATGAACAATATTATCGTAAATTACAAAAATACTCTCAAAAACAATTCTGCTTTTAATAATTTAAGCAAACTGGAAAGAAAGATTTTTAAAAATGTATACGACGGCGATTTGGACGAAGATAGGATTGCCCGACTTGAGGAGCGAATTATGGGAACGATACAAAGCGGGGATTTGAATACCAGATATCACAGGCTTATGCAGGCAATACCCGACAGAAGTTATACGACATTTGCGCCATATAGCGGCGTTCCAATAATGTCAGGCGGTGGCTGGAGAGGGCTTGCAGGCTCTTTGGGAAATTTTTTCTCGGGCGCGTACGGGGGCTATCCGACAGGCTGGTCGCCTCAAATCACGTCGCCTTTTATAAATGATTACGGCCCCGATTTTCAAAGAGGGTTTTATACAAACAGAGGCTGGAATTACCATAACACAAATTACGGCAGCGGTTCAGGTGTGAGAATTTTGCATTAATTTTTGACTTTTTTATTAAAATCATTAAATCTCATACAAACAGATGATTATAACACTTGAATAATCATTCATAATGAAGGCAAGAATAATATGCCGTTTAGATACCGATTACAAAAAGTATTGGATTTTAGAATCCGCAAGAAAGAAGAACAATTGATGGTAGTGCAAAAAGCCCAGCAGGCTGTTTATGAGGCACAAGAAAACATCAGAAAAAACGAACAGGAAATCCAAAACACAAAAACCGGTATGAGGCAGGCAGATCCAATGATGTATGAAAGTTACGACAAATACTTAAATCATCTTTGGGAAAAAGCCGAAGAACTTGAGCAAATCAGGATTGAAGCACAAGAACAGCTTGATATTGAAACTGAAAAACTGGTTAAACTCGAACAGGCGGTAAAAGTTCTTGAAAAGCACAAAGAACGGCACAAAGAAATTTACATCGAAGAAGAAAAAGCAGCAGAATTAAAGCAGTATTCGGAGCTTGGTGTCGTAAGACATTTCAGGCAAACTCAAGAAAAGCTTGAGGACGAAGAAGTTTTAAAAAAGTTACAACAAATTGAGGGCGAAAATGGATATTAGTTCAACAGCATCAGTTACAACGGCAGCAGAAACAAACGTTTCAACACAAACCCAAAAAACTTCGGACACTTCATTTAAGGAAGAAATGGGCAAAGCTGAAAAAAATTCTAATGAAACAAATGCAAAAGAAACGAGCGCGAAAAATACTGCGGAAAACGCTGAAAAAGCTGAAAAGACTGATGAAAAATCAAAAAACACCGAGCAAAATGATAATACCAAGCTTGACAACGGCACTTTGACCGACAACTTTGATATTAATCAGGCAATAATACTTTCAGGCGAAGTTTCTGTTCTAAAAAACAATGCCTTAAGCGGCGAAACAATCTTGGCAAATAACATTCAATCGCTTATGGATGCAAGCAAACAGCTTTCGACTGTTATGACTGATACCCAAATCCCGACAAAAGTCGATTATTCCAATATTCAAATGGACACAGACGATGCAAAATTCTTTGCGGATTTGGTTCAAAATACCGATAAAACCTTGCAGGATGTGACGGTTCAATTGCGCACGAATGTAGAAGAAAACGTTAAAAATGTTGAAAAAAACGTAAAAGTTTCGACAACATTGTTGAATGCGTTATCGGAAAGTTTAAAGACTAATCAGCCTTTCAGGATAAATTTTGACAAAGACATTTCTGTCATTATAAAAGTAGATAGAGACGGCACGCTTTCGGCGACGTTTATTCCAGGGGACAAAGCAGTTGAACAGTATTTAAGACAAAATATTTCAACACTTCGTCAAAGATTCGATGACCGGGAACTTTCGTATAAAGAATTAAGTTATACAGGTCAGCAGCAAAGAAACAGAAGAAATAATAAGGAGAATGAACGATGAACGATTCATTTATAACCGCATTAAACACTCAATTTGCGACAGTTAACTGGATGGATGTAATTGCAGACAACATGACAAATGTCTACACTCCGGGATTTCGTGAAAAGCAAGTCAATTTTAAAACCTTTTTAGGCGGAGCTATTGCCGATGATTATGATAAAAAGTTAAGTCAAGGCAAGTCAACTCCGGGTACTTCGACGGAAAACCTGTTTTTGGAAGGTAAAGGATTTTTCCTTGTAAAAAATTCGCAAGGCAAAAGCATTTACACGCGTCTTGGCGAATTCAAGTTCGACGGTGAGGGTGTATACCGCGACAGGGACGGAAACACCGTTCAAGGGTATATTTTAAACGATAAAGGTGAAATTATGCAGGGTACAAAGTCTATCAGTGCGGATTTATACCAGCAAACCGCATTAAAAGGTGGCTCTTTGGATATTCCAACAACCAACATTAAGATGTGGATAGACCCCAATAACGGTAAATATTTAGGTAAATACGAAGATTACGAGATAAAAGGCGACGGTACAATATACGGTAAAGCTGACGGCGGAAAGCGCTCGGTGCCTTTATACAGGATAACGACAAGAAACTTCCACAATTCAGCGGGATTGTATGAATTTAAAAACGGGCAGTTTATAGAAACTGAAGAATCCGGAAAGCCCGTAATCGGCTGCGGAGAAATCCGTTCGGGGCTTTTGGAACTTTCAAACGCCGATTTTAAAGGTAATATTTCGTATTACCAGATGGCGAAGTTACAGATGGAAGTTACAAACAAGCTGATATCTTCAAACAAAGAATTGCTGCAGGAAGCCTTAAGGCTGGTCGGCAACTAGATTTTAAACTCCATAGAGCCGCAAGGCTCTTTTTATTTGTCAAAGGCTTGACAAGTTTAAATAAAATGTATATAATATACGTATGAAGAATGAATTGCTTGAAACACAGAGTACAAGAGAGTTAGGAGGGCATACCCCCCCCCCC
>CANQML010000116.1 GCA_947624935.1 Candidatus Gastranaerophilales bacterium | reverse complement strand
AAAACAATTGAAAAGCACCCGCTTGCGGGTGCTTTTTATTAGTGCAAGATTTCTACTACTTGACAAGGGATGAAAAAATGTATATAATGAACGTATGAGAAATGAATGGCTTGAAACACAGAGTATAAGAGGAATTAAGGAGGCTACCCCCCCCCCAGTACTCATAGAGTGAGTTTCAGCGAATTTATAGGTCTAAAACGCTTGCTACGATTGTGTAGGAGGCGAAATTGGTGTGCGGAAAAGTCGTTGTCTTGCTCGTTTGCATTCAAAGTGAATAAGCGAATAAGCCAATAAGCGAATAAGTGCGTTACAAAATAAAAACTGAAATAAGTGTATAAACAATATAGGAGAAATCAAAATGAAAAAACAGAACAATGCAAAAGAATTAGCAAAAGAAAATGTGACAAGGCATGACATTACTCGTCATTGCGAGGAACGAAGTGACGAAGCAATCCAGTTAATAGATTGCCGCGTCGGGCTGCGCTGCGCTTGCCCTCCTCGCAATGACGAATACTGCAACGGCAATCCCCCCACCCGAACCCTCCCCCTCAAGGGCGGGAGGGAACAAGTTTCCAATAACAGTGGCAATTCACAAAGCCTAATTAATAGTAACCACTTTACTCACCTCACTCACTCTACTCACTTTACTCACTTGCGTAAACGCCCTGCGTTTACTTTGGCGGAAGTCTTGATAACCCTCGCCGTCATTGGCATTGTAGCCGCAATGACAATCCCGACAATGGTGCAAAATTACAAGAAAAGGGAGTATTCAACCAAATTGAAAAAGTTTTATTCAACAATGCAGCAGGTTGTAAAATTATCTGAAATAGACAATGGCCCTGCGTCACAATGGACACCCGTTGCCACGAGGCAAGATGCCGAAGTCTTACAAAAATATTGGGATACCTATTTTGCAAAATACCTTCGTAACGTAACAGATGCAGGTACTTCTATCGATAAATGGGGTGTTACTGAATTACATTTTTTGCTTTCTGACGGTACAAGAATAAGGGTAAGCAGACCTGACCTAACATCGCCGTTTGCTTTTGCTATGGCGTTATGTATGAATGGTGATTTTAGCGGCACAAGCGGTAAGGATGCATTTTCATTTTTATTAACAAAAGATGGGAGATTTATTCCTTATGTGTGGGATGATCATATAAATAAAGACCTAAATCTAAAATTAAATGAGGATGAAGAACCATATACAACGGATTACACCGATAGAGATAATGTGTTAAGGTTATGCAAGGCAAATAATGCATTTTGCACTCAACTATTATTTCTTGACGGTTGGGAGTTTAAGGATGATTATCCACTTAAACTTTGACAGTATTGATCCCCTCACCCCGTCGCTACGCTCCTTCCCTCAGCTAACGCAAGCAGGGTCACAAAGTTATGTAGGTTGGCATTAGCCAACAAGAAAATAGATTACTAAATCTATCTTTACAAAAATATATACATTTCAAATAAAGATACCAAATAATATTATAAAAATTTATTGCAAAAGGGTAAATTTTTGTAGTCTTATTCATGGATATGATTGACATTGAAGATATTTAATAATAGAATTTAACCAAGAATAGCGAATTTTTTTAAAGGAGAAATTAAATGAATAAAAGGAAAGTTCTTTTAGCGGCTTTGCTTATTTGTTTTTCAATATCTTGGCAAACAGTAAATGCTCAAGGTCACGTTGTTAACGAAGATTTAAACGGTGAATATACAGGCCGTCAAGATACTTATGGCGGTGTTTTAGAAGTAAATGGGAATGGCTCAAATAATATTATCAAAAGTACAATAAAGAATAATACCGCAACAAGTTCAGGAGGTGCCGTTTATAATTCAGGTACTTTGAGTATTGAAGGATCTTCATTTGAAGAAAATAAGGCAGAAAGATCCGGCGGTAAGGGTGATGGCGGTGCTATTTATAATAACGGAACTTTGACGGTTGAAGGTTCTTCATTTGTAAATAATAATGCAGGCAAGGGTGAAATTTGGCAAGAAGAAGGTCAGGGCGGTGCTATATATAATAGCAGCAATGCAACAATCACAAATTCAACATTTACAGGCAATCACGCAAGGTATGGCGGTGCTATTTATAATGCCGCGAATGCTAATATAACCGTTGGAGGTACATTTACCAATAATACGGCACAAAATGGCGGTGCAATAAAGAACGACCAAGGAACAGTAACCATTGGACAAGGCTCGACATTTGAAAATAATTCTACTACAAGATATGACGGTGGTGCAATTAATAATTATGACGGCACTATAAACATTGAAGATAATGTTACTTTTAAAAATAATACTGCTTTTCAAACAGAAGAAGCGCAAAAAGGTGGAGCTATTTCCTCCGAAGGTGAAGGGAACAGCAAAATTGAGATAGGGAAAAATGTAACTTTTGAAGGTAATAAAGCAAAATCAGGCGGTGGAATTGGTCTTTACAAGCACAATGACGTTACAATAGGCGATAATGCAACATTCAAAAATAACCAAGCAGGGCGTGAAGGTGGTGCTATAGATGTTTATACTATAGAAACAGACCCCAAACCGTCAAGCTTCACAATAGGTGATAATGCAGTATTTGAAGGTAACCAAGCCGGTTTTGTTAATGAAGAAGGATATACTCCGGATGTTGTTTTTGGCGGAGCTATTGCAGTCAGCGAACAGATAAATAATGATGAAAAAAATAGTTCTTTTACAATAGGTGATAACGCAGTATTCAGAAACAATAAAGCAATATATGAAGGTGTATCCGGTTATGGCGGAGCATTATATAATGCTGCTTATAAAACAACGGTAGGCAAAAATGCATTATTTGACGGTAACATTTCAAATTATGGCGGTGCAGTATATAATCAAGCCAATTTAGAAATTGGTCAAAATGCCTTATTTAAGGGTAACACTGCAACATTGGGCGGTGCGATATATAATACTAAAAATTTAAATCTTGGCGCAAATGCTTCATTTAGAGGTAACAGCGCAAGTTCATTAGGCGGTGCTATATATAATTCAAGCAGTATAGAAAATTCTATTCAAAAAGCTGAATTTAAAAATAATCAAGCAAGTATAGGCGGTGCTATATATAATAATAAAGGCACTTTGAGTATTACTGATTCAGTATTTACCGGCAATAGAGCAAAGTCTGAAACTTCCTCGAATGACGGAGGTGCTATTTATAATAAAGGAACTGTAACTGTTACAAATTCTATATTTGAAAATAATGAAGCAAACTTTATAGGTGGTGCAGTTATTAATACAAATAGCTTGACGGTTGAAAATTCTGGATTTACAAGTAACAAGGCTGTCTATGGTGGTGCAATTGCCGCATCCAAGAATGATACGGCAACAAAGGTTACAAAAACAACTTTTAAAAGTAACTATGCTGTAGAAAATGACGGTTCCGGCGGACAAGGCGGTGCTATTTATTCTGATGATTACTTTAGTAACAGTACTTTAGATATTGAGGATTCGTTATTTGACAGCAACACCGCAGCAACTCAAGGTGGTGCGATATATTCGGGCGATGTGACCAATATTAAAAATTCCGTATTCTTAAACAACAGAGTCGAGGGTAAAAACATTACACGCGATAGCGCCGTAAATAACAATGGCGGAGGTGCAATATTTATTGCAGACAATTCTAAAACAACTGTTGAAAAATCAGATTTTATAAACAATTATTCTTCAAACGCAGGTGGTGCTATACTTGCACAATCAAATTCAGAAGATAATAATTTGACTGTTACGGGAAGTTCCTTTAACGGTAACAGAGCAGAGCAAAACGGGGGGGGGTTAGCTACTCATAGAGCTGTAACCGTTACCGACACAAGCTTTGTAAACAATAAAGCAGGTGATAAGGGAGGTGCCATTTGGGCTAATGATGACGTCACAGTTAATGCAAACGAAAAAGATGTCGTTTTTGCCGGCAATTCTGCAAAAGACGGTGCCGACATCTATATGGATAAGACATCTGCTAAAATAGGGACTTTAACCCTAAAAGCAAATCAAGACAAAAATATTACCCTTGCCGACGGTATTTCAGGCGCTGAAAAATATAACGTTAACTTGGACGGTCAAGGAACGGTCACATTTAACGGCGAAATAAAAAATGCTGATATGAAAGTTACAAGCGGTACGTTGCATTTGGCTCAAGGGAGTTCTATAGGTGATGGCACTACGGTTAACGTAACCGGCGCAACTTTAGACTCTCAAGATGGCAAAATTAATGACTATAGCGGAAAAGTTAATATCGGCGATAATTCAAAACTGAAATTTGATTTGAGTTCTGCTAATAAAATTACAGATAAATTTTCAAAAGCAGCCGAATTTTCAGAGGGTAAAGTTGCCGTAGAAGATTTCAACTTCATACCTGATACGATAGTAAGCAGCGGTAATATGACCTCTGATGAAATCAAAGAGTCGCTTGGTTTTGGCGAGGAAGTCAATTTGGAATTACCCGAAAAATCATTCAGCACGTTAACTCCTTTGAGATATGTCAATGTCCAAAGCGGAAAAGACGGTGTATCATACACTCCGACAGGTAATTCATACAGAGACTTTAACCCTGCGGTTATGGCGGCACCCGTTGCGGCACAGCTGGGCGGTTATTTAACCCAGTTAGACAGTTATGACGAGGCGTTCCGCAATATGGATATGTATATGGTTATGCCAAAAAGCGTCAGACAGTCGATGAAATATCAAAATAAATTCGCATCGGCAGACAATGATATGGTTGCAGGCTATGATAAATCCAAAAACCAATACGACAACACGGCACTTTGGGCAAGACCTTATGTAACATTTGAAAATGTCAGATTAAAACACGGACCGAGAGTATCTAACGTTGCTTGGGGAACTTATTTTGGCGGCGATTCTGAAATGTTTGAGCTGGGTAACGGCTGGGAAGGCATGTGGGGCGTTTATGCCGGTTATAACGGTTCTCATCAGGCTTATGACGGTGTCGGCATTTACCAAAACGGCGGAACTTTAGGCGTAACCGGAGTTTTATATAAAAATAACTTCTTTACAGGTTTAACGGCGAATGTCGGTGCTAACGCCGCAGAAACCTCCACAAATTACGGTGAAGATTCGTTTGCACTGTTAAGAACAGGTGTTGCTTCCAAAACAGGATATAATTTCGAATTTGCAGACGGCAAGTTTATCATACAGCCAAGCTGGTTAATGTCTTATTCGTTTGTTAACACAGGAGATTACACAACGTCAAGCGGTATAAGAGTTAATGCAGAGCCTTTAAATGCAATGCACATTGAACCCGGATTGAAATTTATTGGCAACGGGAAAAAAGGATGGCAGCCTTATGCAGGGTTGAGTATAGTTTGGAACTTCCTTGATAAAACCGATTTTACGGCAAGCGACGCCACTTTGCCAGAATTAAGCGTTAAGCCGTTCTTTAAATACGGTGTAGGGCTTAGAAAGCTTTATGGTGAAAGGTTTGTGGGTTACGGACAGGTTTACTTCGCAAACGGCGGAAGAAACGGTGTCGGTTTCCAATTCGGCGGAAGATGGACATTATAAAGCTTATATAAAATCATTGCGGGCTTTTAAAAGCCCGCAATTTCTATAGTTAAATTATCCGACAATATAATCGTTCCGTTGCATCGTTTTTTATTCTCATAGACCACATTTGTTTAAAATAAGGTTTGTCGCCCGTCGACGATAATTCCATAACCTGCCCGACAGGCTCGTTATTGTCGTCAACCATTTCCAAAACGCCGTTGTTACCCTTATCTATTATTTTGTAGATATGCGGATATTGTACAGGCATGTTGTCAAAACCGTTTAAGATTTCGTCCGTATTGTCACGCATTTGCGCATTCCAATTTATTGCAAAATAAGGTTTTTCATCGCTCATGTTTTCCACGGCTCCGACGTCAAAATGTATGCTCGAATCTAAATGATTAAATTCGATTTTTCCGCCGTTACCTTTTACAAAATCGCTGACCTGCGTGCCTGTTTTTGTGTCAAAAAGCCCGTAAGCTCTTTCAGGTACAGTATAATTTATTTCAATTCTTCTGTCTTGGGGGTAAATAACAACTTGTTCATTTGTAAATTTATCTTGTTCCATAATAATCCATCCTTTCTTTGATACGACACAACAATATCGGCATCATATCGGTGTCGTAAAATATTTTAAACTGTTTATATAAAATTTATGATTATATTCAAATTAATTAATTTTAGGTACTAATTAATTATATTATTCCCAATTTTTTCGATTTTGA
>CANQML010000115.1 GCA_947624935.1 Candidatus Gastranaerophilales bacterium | reverse complement strand
TGGTACTAAACGGTAATATGGATTACTGGCACTGTGATGATTTATCATGGGACGGAAAACATAAATGCTCTGACTAAAGTTGTCAAAAATGACTACGTGTCTTGGATTTGCTCTTTAGGTGGAAAGTGGCTTGCTACCTCGCAATGACGTGTACCGCCATGATTTGCCCCCTCACCCCAACCCTCTCAGCTAACGCAAGCAGGGTCACAAAGCTCGCAAGCTCGCTTGTTCCCTTTGCTCCGTAGGGCGAGGGAGATAGTTTATTTCTTGATACTTGAGGATTATCCTTTTAAGTTTTGACAATTTGTCCTTGTGAGGTGGCATGAAGAACCCTCACCTGCGGTTGTAACACTCGTAAACTCGTGAACAACCGCTTCCTCTCCAAATAGGGAGAGGAATGCGTAAAAGTCCCCTCTCCTGCTGGAGAGGGTTAGGGAGAGGGGTTTTCTAACCACCCTGGCACTCCACAGAGCCTAATTAATGATAAGAACTTAGCGCGAGCGAGCTGAGGGCGAGGCTTGACGGCCTGACGCAGTCATTGCAGACGTCAACCGCAGTCCCGTTAAACGCGAGCGAGTAAGAAATCGTCCTAACGTCTTAACGTCTTAACGACTTTTTGTAACGTGCTTATTCGCCTATTCGCTTATTGGCTTATTCACTTTATTAACCACTTCACTCACTTTTATAATAATTGTAAATAAAAGTTAAAATTTTAGCAAAAAATATTGCTTTTTATTTTTATAAGAGTAGAATAGTCTTAATGGGTGGAAGGATATGTTAGTACACAGAATACAAACGTATAGCGGACACAAACGACACGAAAAGTTGCCGGATAAGTTTCATTCCATGGCAAATAATCAATATTTCGAGAGACCTTTAAAAAATAATTCGGATGATTTATCTTTTAAAGGTCTTTCTGTTGAAGGGGAAAGCAAAAAGAAGAAACAAATCAATCCGACCTACGTCATGCTCGGCACAATCGCAGCTGTCGGTTTAGGTCTCAGATTTGCTCCAGCATACAAAGAAGTCGGTAAGTTCAAGATTAGTGAGCTTTCCGATTTTTTTAGTAAATATAATAAATCTTTAAATTCTATATCAGGTGAATTGATAGAGCATTTAAAAGGCTCAAAATTAGCTGAAAAGCTGGTTAAGTTCGATGATGCAGGTAACGTAACAATATATAAAAAGACCGTACCGCAATTAATTTGGGACGGTTTGAAATATCCGTTTACAATTTTACCGGGCGATGTGTTAAACGGAACGGTAAAACTTTTAAGCAAAATTAAGCCGCTTGAAAAGCATGCCGATAAAATTCTTGCAACTCCGCTTTTCAAAAAAATTCGCCAGCGTTCAAAACTTGATGCAAAAGTTAATTCGCTTCAAGGGCTTTTTGAAACAAAAGAAACGCTTTTAAAGAAACTGCAAGACGGGAAAATAACAGATAAGCAAATCGAATCGGAACTTTTCCAACGTTCTGTCAAAATGCTTGATATAATGCAATACGGGGCTTATGACACAAAACAAGAAC
The DNA here is from genome assembly GCA_947624935.1 of Candidatus Gastranaerophilales bacterium. GTDB lineage: Bacteria > Cyanobacteriota > Vampirovibrionia > Gastranaerophilales > Gastranaerophilaceae > SIG32. The sequence continues at coordinate 4,822 of CANQML010000115.1, read as the reverse complement.
GTGCCTTAAACAGGTTGGTTTCGGGATTGCCTCCTGCGATATTTTTGTCAAACGATGCTTATAACCTTTCAAGAACAATGGACGATGATCCCGCAAAAGCCGACAAAGAAAAGAAAACAAGGTTTAAACAAGAAACTGCACGAATATTGTCAAGCGCATATTTGACGCTTATTACCATGGGCGCTTTAAATAAATATATTAACAATTCAAAAATCGGAATAATGCTTATGACAGGTACAACAGTACTTATAACGGAAGCATTTTCAAGGCTTATTAACGGTAAACACATAAAAAGGCTTACCCCTGAAGAAGCCAGAGCCGAAAACGAACGCAATAATGCGCCGGAAAAATCAATTAAAGCAGATTCGTCATTTAAGGCGAATTCTAACAAAGCAGAAAATAAAACTCAAAAACCGCTTTTATCGTTTGATACGCTTATGAAAGCTTCAGCAACGGTAATTGCGGCAGGTTTCGGAATCAAAGGTTTGCGAAAGAGTGTTCCGTCTGTTGAAAAGTCAATAAAGATTTTCCAAGAACCGTTTATCAAGCTGTTTAACAAATTAACCAAAATCCCTGATTATACGATTTCAAAAGGAAAATTTGAAAAAATTATTAATGTATTGGAAGAAAACGGCTTTACCGACCTTTCAAAAGAATATAAAGCAATTGCGGAAACGGTTTGTGATGCGTCAGGGACTTTACATTTGGGTATAAAAAACAGGCGTTATGCAAAACCTGCCGTTATCTTTGCAATAGAACCGTTCAAATTTATCTATAATACAGTAACTTTACCCTACAGAATTGTTAATAAGGCGGTAAAAATATTCGTGAAAAAACCCGAAATAGTCAAAACTTCCGAGCAAATTGCAAAAGAAATTGCGGACAAAAAAGTCGAAGTCCTTGCCAAAACATTCGAAAACATCGGCAAAAAGGCATTAGACCTGCCGCCGGATAAATTTAAGTCATATATTAATGATACGATGTTGAAAGCTTTTAATGTCAAAACAATGTCTAATGTTTCAAACGCAGAGCTTTCAAATCTTGCAAAAACAGCGGCAACGGCTGCAACCTTGTGGTTTTTGATGACAGATAACTATAACATGGTAATGCTAAAATCAAACGGCGTCGATAAAAAAGGCGCTGAAACCAAGTTTAAAGAACGTTTTGTTCAGGAGGGTTCAAGGTTGTTCTACTCGACGTTGTTGATTGACCTGTTTAATGCAACATTCAGAAGTCAGTATAACGCTTCGCTTTTGGGCATGAGTCTGATAACCTTGACCAATACGACAATGAGTGAATGGCTTACGAGAAAATCGGTTGGTATGCCTGTTAAAGCCCATACAAGAGCTGAGCTTGAAAATATAGAAAGAAAACAAAATGAAGCGACAGGGTTTGAAAAAGGTTTCTATGACTTTATGAAACGTTTAACCGGTAAACGTTCGATAGAGTCTTATAAAGTAAAATCAGAAACCGTTAAAACGCCAATGAATTTCAACGGCAAGCCCGTGTTTGAACAAATGGCGCTTAAATAGTTGAAAATAGTTGAAGTTTTTGATACACTAAAAAAGTAATGTTTGAGTGGAGTTTAAAAAATAAGATTATAGCGGGGGCTTTAGCAGCAGCAATTTGCTTTATTGCAGGGTTGTTTTGTGCAAATATTATACAACCCGCGAGCAAGACCGCAAAGATATATAGCGCTGCGATGAAAGATTATGCGGATAAAGATTTTCAAAACGCTTATTATCTTTATTCAAAAGTGGGTTTTTTGTCTAAATTGAAACCGTTTGCGATTTTTCATCAGGCAGAGTGTGCAAAAGAATTGGGCGATAAAAAGTCTGAACTTAAACAGTACAAATTTTTGTTTAATAATTACCCTAAAAGCCGTTTGGCTGTTCGTGCAAAATATCTGGCGGCACAGCTTTTGGTAGAAGATGAACCAAAAGAAGCCGAAAAATATTTCAAACAAATTATTGCAAAAGCACCCGAAACTGATTTTGCAATAGCTTCCGAGTACTATTTGGGGCTTATATTGTATAACAAGTATAAAAACGAAAAGATTTTCCCCGAGTCTGTCAAGTCGGATGTTGAAATGGCATTCAGGCATTATCTGACAAAAGCACCCAAAGGCAGACTTGCTAAAAATGCAATAAATAATTGGCTTACACTTAACAAAGAAATATCCAAAGATGATTATCTTGTAATGGCAAATTCATATTACGAGCTTGGCGAATTTGAGCATGCCAAAGAAATGTTGGCAAATACCGATTTGAGCGAAAGCTGGGTTTTGGATGTAAAAAATTCTTATGCCATGAAAAATTATGCCCGAGCAAAAGATATGGTTATTTTTGGTATGCAGACTTATGCAAAATATTCGGATGTTAAGGATATCTACGAAGTAAGTGACATCTATCTGAAAATTACAAATAATAACCATAATGACATTGATTATTTGTTTAAGATTTCTATTCCTAAAGGCAAAGATTACATTTGGAGCTCAAAATGCTATCAGGCGCCAAAACAGTATCAAGAAGGTTGCTTTAATCAGTTATATCTGAATTTTCCCGATAGTGTATACGGCGCGGACGCCCTCGCTAATCTGTTTTTTGCAAGATTAGATTCCAAAGATTATAAAAACGCTTTAAAAATAGGCATGGATTATCTGAACAAATTTAAAAATACGGTTCAGGCGCCTAAGGTAATGTTTTGGATGGGGAAAATTTATGAAAAACAAAATAATTATGATGAATACATGAGCACCTACAAAAGCACTATTGCAAATTACCCCGATTCATATTACGCATATAGAGCTTATCTTGCGATGAAGCATGCTCAAAACCCCATATTGAACGCATATATTAATGAGCAGCCGGTTGAATATCCTTATAAAAATAAAGACGATATTATGATAAGACTTGCTGAGCTTAAAGACTTTAATATGCTTGAATTTTTGGCGGAGGATGAATTTGTAAAAAGCTGGGTGTATTACCAAAAAGGTGATTATGCGCATTCAATGTTGATTGCCCGGGATGCAATGGCAAAAATTACCCCAAAACCGCTAAGAGATGACTTACGTTGGCGTCTTGTTTATCCGATAAATTATTACGACGAGATAAAACATTACGCGGAGAATTTTGGCAATGATTCAGCCATTATACTTGCGCTGGTACGTGAAGAAAGTTACTTTAATCCTAATGCCGAAAGTTCTGCCGGTGCCAGAGGATTAATGCAGTTGATGCCTTCTACGGCAAAAGAAATCAGCAAAAATTACGGATATGGCATGACAAGCGCCAATTCCTTGTATAACCCCGAACTTAATATCAAAATCGGTAACGCTTATTTTGCCCAAGCAAGAGGCATGCTCAATAATATGTACGTTTCATCAATCGCCGCCTATAACGGCGGAGTAGGCTCAATCGGAAGTTGGAAAAGAAATCTGAATTACAGCGATACAGACGATTTTATAGAAAAAATCCCCTATGTTGAAACCCAAAATTATGTGAAAAAAGTGTTGAGAAGTTATTGGAATTACCTGCGAATATATGTCGCAGGTACATAATTATTTGTTAAGAAATGTTAATATTTTGGACTAAAAATTAAAGTTTTTAAAACATGTTACTGTTAACCCATGTGGAAAAGGGCAAACAAAATTCTAACGGATGTTAAATCCGTTTTTTTTTGCGAAAACGGATTTTTACATCATGTGTTTTCTGATATTTTCTTTGGATTTGTCAATTTGTTTGATACGTCTTTCAATAGAGCGGACTTGTTTATCAAGAGCCTTTCTTTCCGCTTTTATCAATTGATATTGAGCATCAACGTCAGAATACTTTGCTTTGTAATTTAATAGCTCGTTTCTGACTTCAACTTGAGCATTATCAAGATCAAGTATTGCGTTTTGCATTTTGTCATTTCCGGGCAAATTCTGAACTTGTTGCGGAGCTTGATTTGAAACGGTTTGAGCAGAAGATTGTACACCGTAGCTTGCATCATCAAAATCAAGCGGAGTGAATGCGTTTCCGTCTGCGAATGCCGCAGTTGAGCATGCCAAAAGAATTGCTGTTGAATATACTGTTAATTTTTTAATCATAATAATCTCCTTCTATAATATATTATGGCATGCTGCAAAAAATGACAAATTTGTTAATATATATTACGGAACAAAACGGGCAAAATGAGCGTCTGAAATCATGTAAAACCGGCAATTATAAACTTTTGTGAACGGCTGAAATGCTTATGAGCAGCGGATTTGTCAAATTTTATAAAAATATTTATAAAAAAATTAAAGATTATGCTTGATTTTAATTTTTTTTTGAAATACCATAGTTCATGTGCCCAATGCACAGCGAACTTTATAAGTAGCAACGTTAAGAAGTTTTAAGAAAAACAAAAAAATTTTAAAAAACTGCTTGACAAAAAAATTTGAAGTAATAATATAATAATTACCGCTAAGCGGTGAATTATTTTGGAAGGGCAAAAAAATGATTTGCACATTTGCCCGTTCTAGCTAGCCCCAAGCATTCAGCTTGTAGTCTGCAAAAAAAAATTAACTACCTGAAAAACGGAGGCAAAATAATTTGAACATTGAAAACAGAATAGCTGAAAACCTGCGCAAGCAAAGGTACTATAAGTACCGATAATGCGAGCGCAAACAATACTTGTTAATTCAAAAAAATGATTCTAAAATAGCTAAAAGCTAAGCGAAGTCGAGCAGATTATTTACTAGCCGTAAATAATCGAAGGACATAAACTTTCTGACAATGGAGAGTTTGATCCTGGCTCAGGACGAACGCTGGCGGCGTGCTTCATACATGCAAGTCGAACG
>CANQML010000114.1 GCA_947624935.1 Candidatus Gastranaerophilales bacterium | reverse complement strand
GATGTAAACAGATAAACAAGTGCGCTTATACCGATAAGATCATAGACAATTCTTGCCCAAACGCTCATTTCGCCGAAAAGTGCCGCAACGAGGTCAAAATTAAAGAAACCTACAAGCCCCCAGTTTAATGCGCCTATAATGACAAGAACATAAGCAATAATTTTAATGATTTGCATAATTTACCTCCGATGTTATTATGCAATATTTTAGTTATAAATAAATTACACAATCGGATTATTTATTAAGAAACCCTGCCATAGTAGGTCTGTTAGTAACGACTCTCATTGAATCGGGTATAGCGGTTTGTTTAGCCATATCACGCATTGAATTTTCTTTTTGTTCTGCGATATGTTTTTTGGTCATTTTTTCGCAGTGCTTGGAAATCCAAATCATAAGAGCAGGAACTAAGCAGATTGTTGATAAGAACCCGAAACTGCTGTTAAGAGTTTTCGCGCGGGTTACGAGTTTGTTATCTTTATTTTTAAGTATTTCTATAATCTTTTTATAAGCATCCGTATCTTTTGCATTATTGAATTTATTTATAATGTCCTTCAATTCCATAGACTTATCGGGCGCTTTGCCGAGGATTTGGGTTGCAGCATCTTTGATATCGGCATCAATGTTAAGCATTTTACCAACGTTACCGCCGTTTTTATCAACAAATCTGAACATATCATTAATGCCGTCGCGGAACGCTTCCACATTAGAGTAATTTGCATGGATTGAATTGCTGTCAAGCACCTGAACTCCGCCTGATGGCCATACATAATCCCAAATGCGTTTTGTAATACTTTCGTTTGCAGGTTTGGTATTCAAGGCAAGTCCTGATAATTTTGCAAACGCATCGGATAATACTTTAGTTATAGCTTTAGCGCCGAATAAAATCGCTACAAAACTTGTCACATCACGGAACATAATCTCTTTTCTGTCAGTGTTGCTTTGGGCGTTAAATAATCTGGGCGGCAGACAAAATCCGAACAGCAAAGTAAGCATTGCAGGCAAAGACATTGATGAACCGTCAAATTCAAAGTTGTTTGAAAGTTTTTTCAAACTGTTTGTATTAACGACTTTATCGCCGAGGTTTGCCATAGCTTTTTGGAAACCGCCGGTAAACGGAACGTCTTTGGTCGGTTTATTTTCGTCCTGCAAGCCGTCAAGTCCGGGGTCACGACCTTTGGTTGCTTTGTTATAAAGCTTTGGAATAATCGTGTAAAATCCGACAACTGCAAGCCACATGCCCACATTAGACAAGAACCTTGTTCCTGAACGACGTTTGTCGAAAGTTTGCATAAATTCTTTTATATTTAAATCTTTTGTTTTCTTTAGTTTTTTATTAATACTTTTTATTGCATCTTTGGAGTAATCATCCATGTAAGAAAGCATCGTATTGAAAGATGTTCCTAATTTCTTATTACCGAACGAATACCGGACGGATGTTTTGCTGCCTTCAGACCCTAGATGACGTTTTCTCAGATTAACGAAGTCCTCCAAGAGTTCTTCTTTTAAATCTTGTGCCGAGCCTTTTTGGGCGATGCCTCTTATATTTTTCCAAAAGTTTTTTGTAGGTGCCTTTTCGATTTCGATAAGTCTATCGGCAAAGTTTTTAGCGGTTTTTGAAAGTTCATCACCTTGAAGTGCCGCATCCGTTGAGTTGTAAAGTATATTTTTGAACACATGTTCATAAAATTCAGCTTTTGCTTTGGCAGCATCAGCAAGCGAGGATTTATTTGCCTTTGCATAATTAGTAAAGGTATTACCCAAAGCGTTGATGTAATCTATCGGCACATTATTAGCGTTGCCGGACAGTTTTTTAATACAATACATTATTCCTGAAGGAATTATGAACGCACTCGGGCCGCTTAAGATTTCTCTGATACCTTCTTTTTTTGCAAAATCCCAGTTAAGTTTGCCGGTTTTGTCATGGTTTCTGTAAATACCTGTGCCGACACGAGGGGCAGCCATGCCCAAAAAATCCTGTAAAATAAATGTTGCCGCAAAACCGCCTCTGTCGATGGCATCCATTAAAGTAATCACAGGGTTGCCGCCAAACGACACGGGTTTACGTTTATTATCGACTGTTGTAATTTGAATCGGATTTATCGCCACATATACCTACTATCTACACAATTATATAAAAACTTACTCAACACACATATTGCCCTTTTCACTCATTTTTTTAAGAAATTTTAAGATAAATGTATTAAGTGTAATTATTATACTTAATAAATAAAATTTTTGCAAGTCGTTTACTACATTTGTAACATTTACTTTACATAGGTTTAAAAACGTTGCATTTATGGGCGTTTTCATTACTACAAAAATAGTAATTGACACACACTTTTAACCGTAATAAACTTAAACGTATGGAAACGACGGTAATCGGAGCAGGGCTTGCCGGGTGCGAAGCCGCACTGCAACTTGCAAAAAGAGGGATAAAAGTTAATTTATACGAAATGCGCCCCGAAAAGACCACAGGCGCACACAAAAGCGACAGGTGTGCGGAATTTGTCTGTTCAAACAGTTTGGGTTCAAGCGATATAACAAACGCAAGCGGGCTATTAAAGCATGAGATGGAAATTTTAGGCGGTGAGTTAATAAAAGTCGCAAAATCATGTGCCGTCCCCGCAGGAAGTGCACTCGCCATAGATAGAGAGGGTTTTTCCGCTAAAATTACACAAATTATTGAAGAAAACCCAAATATTAATCTTATAAGAAAAGAAATTCAAGAAATCCCCAAAACGCCTGTAATAATTGCATCAGGACCTTTGACCAGTGACATTTTGGCAGAAAAAATAAAAGAATTTACAAAAAACGAGCATTTGCATTTTTTTGATGCGATAGCGCCGATTGTTGAAAAAGAGAGCATTGATTTTGACAAAGCGTTTTACGCAAGCAGATACGACAAGGGCGAAGCCTCATACATCAATTGTCCTATGACAAAAGCGGAGTATGAGCGGTTTTACGAGATATTAATTAATGCGCCGAAGATTGAATTGAAAGATTTTGAGCGGAATGCGAAGTTTTTTGAAAGCTGTCTGCCGATAGAGGTTTTGGCATCAAGAGGGGTGGACACACTAAGGTTTGGACCTATGAAGCCTGTCGGACTTATTGATAAAAGAACGGGTGCGGAAAACTATGCGGTTGTTCAGTTAAGGCAGGATAACAGTGCAAAAACGCTTTATAATTTGGTAGGATTTCAGACCAATTTAAAATGGGGAAGTCAAAAAGAGCTTTTGCAGTCAATTCCGGGGCTTGAAAACGCGAATATTGTACGATACGGGGTTATGCACAGAAATACGTTTATCAATTCGCCGAAAATTTTAAAACCGACGTTACAGACAAAAACGAGGGCGGATTTGTTTTTTGCAGGGCAGATAACAGGAACGGAAGGCTACACCGAATCAATCGCCACGGGGCTTTTGGCAGGGATAAATATGGCAAAATATTTAACGGGTGAAAAGCTGTTAGAATTACCAAAAGAGAGCATGCTCGGGGCTTTGACGCATTATATATCAGATGAGGCACATGAAAAATTCCAGCCGATAAACTCAAACTGGGGTATAATGCCTGCGGTTGAACTGCCGAAAAAAGAGCGAAAAAACAAGAAATTGAAAGCACAAATAATGGCGGAGAGGTCAAGGGAACTTTTAAGCAATTATAGTATTTAAGTCGATATTAAGCGCCTGACAAATACGAATGACAATAACGACGGTAGGATTAGCCTTGCGGTTTTCAATCATATTGAGGTATTTGGTTGAAATATCGACCATTTCCGCCAGTTTTTCCTGCGAAAGCCGGCACCTTAATCTTTCAAGTCTAATGTTATCGGCAACTTTTTCAAGTATTTCATTATCGGTCATACATTTATATTATAAAATTTGACAAAATAATAATAGCCATGATATTATACTTTTATTGAAATATATTTCTAATTATATGAAATATAATAGATAAAATTGAAATATAATGGAGGTAATTATGAAAAACAATCACAAAACAGCATTCACACTCGCCGAAGTCTTGATAACCCTCGGCGTTATCGGTGTTGTAGCCGCCATGACTATCCCGACATTGGTAAATAGTTACCATGAAAAACAGCGCATAACACAGTTGAAAAAGGCGTATTCGGTTCTAAATCAAGCATTTACCATGGCGGTAGCAGATTACGGCACACCTGACAATTGGGGCTTGACTATCACAAATACAGGTAAAAAAGATGAAGAAGGCAACGCTATTTACGACAGAGCAGGTGCAATAAATATAAATAAGACTTTGTCAAAATATATTAAATCTCAGCCGTTAGAGAAAGGAACAATTCTATCAGACACGACATATTCTCTTGATGGCAGACTTGTTTCAAATATGTCACCATGGAAAGCCTCAGATGTCAATCAGTATTATAGGATGAATGACGGCACTATATATGCTGTGGGTTGGGTAGGTATTTTAAGTTGTGAACCGACCTGTAGTGATTTTTGGGTGATTCTTCCCGGTGGGAAATCAAAAACACTTGGTGTAGACGTATTTAATTTTGATTTAACAAAAAAAGGCATAATGCCCAGGGGTGATACTGCAAAAAGAACCGGCTATACTTTTTATAATTCTTGCGTCAAAAGCGATACTGATATAAGAGAAGATACGAATGGCAGAGGTTGTGCAGCTTGGGTGTTACAAAACGGGAACATGGACTATTTGCACTGTGATGACCTATCTTGGGACGGAAAGCATAAGTGTTCTGACTAAAGTTGTCACAAATGTCTACGTGTCTTGGATTTGCTCCACGCTCGTGAAGCTATGTGGCTTTGCCACAGCAGGCTAAATTCACTCGCTATCCGGCAAGAATGCCGTCCGCAAATCCGCTACCCGAAAAATTCGTTGAGTAAAACAGGGATGTATTTTGCGTTCAGTGCGCTGAAATCAAATACAAACTCGTTTACTCCCGCATCATAAAGCTCTTTTACGCACGAAAAGTCTTGCATAACCGTATCTTCAAACATGTGCATTCTGCAAAACCCGTCGCAGGTAAAAGGAAACAGCTTTTTCAAAGACGGATCTTTCAGTGCAAATCCGCCTTGATGACAGGGTGCTTTACAAGAAAGCCTTGATGTTACAGCGCTATCATTGTTTAACGGGCAAAGCCCCATGCTCGGAACCCGTTTGTTTCCCGCAATCGTGTATTTTATGTTCGGAATAAATGTTCTGACCTTTTTTATTGTCTTTATTGCGCTTTCCATATCCTTAAATGACGTAAAATCAACCGTTTCAATCGGCGCAAGGTTGTTTAAACACTTGACAGACAAGCTGTTTAACATATTTATGCCCTGTCCGATTTCGATAGGAATATGGTTTATGTCGGAATCGTTTATGAACGCCCAAAAATATCCGATATTGTTTATAATTAAAGAATCAGGTGCGGGATTTTTAAGTAATAACTGTTTCCCGTACTCATAAACCCTGTCAAAATCGCGTTCGATTAAGATTTTTGGGGTCGAAAGTTGGAATTTTATCCCATATTTTGTGCAGAATTTTCTGACCTTTGTGATAAGCTCGCTAAAGCTGCTTGTCGCCAAATCGCATGTAGAAAGGATTTCACCGTATTCAATAGAGTATATCGGATTTGTACCGATTTTTTTAATGTATTTTTCAAGTTCTTTGACCTGCGCCAATTCCGACAGCCTTAAATTTATCCGATAAGGTTTTTCAAAATCCAAATCCTTTGAAACTCTCGTCCGCTTTACATCCCAATCAAATTTGTGAATATTTCGGCTGAACTTGAAATCTTTGCCCTCGGCGCTGACCATTTCGCCCGAAAAATGGTTGGTTTGGTAAATACTTTTTCTAACATGCTTAAACGGCAGTTTTTGGTTTTTGAAAAGTTTCGGCTTTTCCAAAATTTTTTCTACAAGCTGTATCCCCTCTAAGATTTCTTCCGAAGTTGCGAATTTGCCTTTGATTACGATGTTGTCTATCGCTTTGATTTTTTTAATATCTTCGGCGCACCACGGCAGGTTGTCGGAATCTATTGCAAGCGGAAGTTTTGTGTATTTCTTGATTTTTGCGATGTTTCGCATATAAATTTCTTCGGTGATAATTATTCCGTCGACTTTGTGAAAACTGCTTATAAAATCAATTCCCGCAAGGTTATGAATGTCAAAGTATGAATCTACAATGACCTTAAACGGCAGTTTAAAAACCTTTATCGCCTCAAGAATTGCAAAACTGTTTATAAAAATTCCGTCAATCCCTGCTGTTTTCAAAAACTTCAACATTCTTTTTATCTCGGGCAGATTTTCTTCCGTGATGTCGTGTTTAAAGTTAATATAGAGTTTGCAATTGCACTTTTTTGCCGTATCGACAAACTCTTTTACGTAATCAAAATTGTTGTCAAGAAATTTTTT
>CANQML010000113.1 GCA_947624935.1 Candidatus Gastranaerophilales bacterium | reverse complement strand
GTCGATTGCGCAGGCGGCGTCGCCCACCCCGCCCCTGCATTTGTAGCTCGCTTCGCTCGCACAACTGCTTCCCCGCCCGCACGAAGGGCAATTCGGCGGGGTGGGGATTAGGTTTCTGTCATTACGAGGCACGTTAGTGCCGTCGTAATCGCATAATCGTTGGATTTCACCAATCTTGCGACGCTCCGCTCGCATATTGGCAAATTTGTAAAGCCAATGTGGAGAGTGGCTCGCCACCTCGCAATTAGGGCAAAAGTCGCAATCTGCTTGGGTTAGAGGATAACTATTGTACCCCCCCCCCCTGTTAAAGGTTTTCAATTTCAAAATCATTTTAGTATCCTCCAATTTTTTTTACTACCAGTCCATTATAATGAATTTTATAAAATGTGTCAAGAATTAAAATTACAAAAGCGAGTGAAGTGGTTACTATATTCGTCATTGCAAGGAACGAAGTGACGAAGCAATCCATATAATGTCGTTAAGACGATTTCTTGCTCGCTCGCGCAAGTGAGTAAAGTGAGTAAGGTGAGTGAGGTGATTTACATTAATTAGGCTCTGTGGAGTGCAACTGTTTTCATGACAAACCCTCTCCCTAACCCTCTCCACTAGGAGAGGGAACCCGTCACAATTTCCTCTCCCGATGTGGAAGCAAAGGGAACAAGCGAGCATGTGAGCTTTGTGACCCTGCTTGCATAGCTGAGGATACAGTTGTGTGAACGTAGTGAACTACAACTGTTGGTGAGGGCTCTTCCTGAAGTGACACTGTATTGTCATTGCGAGGAGGGCGTAGCCCGACGCGGCAATCTATTAAGTGGATTGCTTCGTCACTTCGTTCCTCGCAATGACGTGGAACACCATGACTTTGAATATTGTCATTACGAGGAGCGATAGCGACGTCGTAATCGCATAATCGTTGGATTTCACTAACTTTGCGATTGCGACGCTCCGCTCGCAATGACGAGTGCTATTATGCAAGACCTTATAGGGGAAGTGGCTTGCCACCCCTCAATGACGCAAACAAAGCAGGCGGATATCCGCCTGCTTAATTATGAATAAATAGTTAATCACTTATGCACAACGCGAGGTTGTTGTTGCCGTCGCGGTCGTCGTTGAAAACATTGAAGTAGGTCGAGCTCGTAGAGTGGAAACCGCGGCTGTACACGTTGGTGCTATTGGGATGCTCACTCGACCAAATATAGAAGGAAGATGAGGATGCCGTCGGTGATTTAGTATGTAGTGCGTCAAATAACGTTTGGTCTTTTATTGTTAATCCATCTTTATCTTCTTCTGCACCTATTCCACTTTCTCCATAAATTTGTTCTACAAGTTTTGCGAGTTGTGCCATTGTTGGCATGTTCCCTACGCCACCACATTGTTTGACAGCTCCTGCCCAGTAATCATTGGCAAAAGGACAATTACTTATTCCTAATGCTGTTTTGTTTGCTTCACATTCTGATTGTGATATTGCTGTAGGAATAAAAGGTTCGCTCCAACATTTATCCGCAAATCTTAAACATATCCACTCATCACCTAACTTGTTTACATTTCCGTTTGTTCTTATATCCTTTAAATGCTCGTTAGGTTTTGCATAAGCAGATGTATCGTAAACAACACCCAAACAATCACTTCCCGTTATTTGGTTGCTATACTCATTTTGCGTGCAATCGGGATTATATGCCAAAAGCCCGTTTACCCCGTTTGCCAGTTGAAACCCGACGACATTTGTTCCCCAATTTTTTCCTAAATCTTGTGCCGTTTGTGTATCTTTTATCTTTGTTGTTTTACCGTCAACCGTTACTTCTTTTTCAAAGCATGACGTTAAATTATTTGTACATGTCTTTGTAATTTTTAAATGTTTTGACAATTCATTAACAAAATCTTCAGTTCTTGAATACCCTGCAAGAGTGCCTTGTGTGTTCATGATTTTTAACGCCTCGGTTAATTTCTTGTCAAAAACCTTGCTTGCCGTACTCCATGCTTTACTTTGATAATTTTGTACCAAGTTAGGAATTGTCATGGTCGCCACGATGCCAATGACGGCTAATGTCACAAGTATCTCTGCCAATGTGAATCCCGTTTTACCCTTTTTCATATTTTACTCCTCTTACCTGTATTACATGCATATTATACATGAAAACTATGTAAATATTACAATATACCATGTAATATTTACATAGTTTTACAAAAAATCGTAAAATAAATAGTTACTTTTCTTCTGTTTAACCTTTAATATGTCATTATGAAGAAATTATTAGGCAATAAAATCAGATTTTTTCGTAAACTTCGCGGTTTAACGCAGGAACAGCTTGCGGAAATGGTTTCCTTAGAACCTGCTTCGTTGAGTTCCATTGAAGTGGGGCGCGCCTTCCCGTCACTTGTCACGCTTGAACGTCTTGCAAATGCTTTGGGAATTGAACCGGTGAGATTTTTTGAGTTTTCCGAAGAAAAAACGATTGATGAAATGCGCTCAATTATTGTCAACAACATAGAAAAGCTCTCTAATGCACAGATTAAAGAGCTTTACAACTATTTAAAAATATTTATTGTCTAATAATAAAACCCGTCGGCTTTCATCCTGTCGATTACTTCCTGTAGCTTTTCGTCAGAACATACGTAAGACAGTCTGAAAAATCCCTCGCCGCAATCGCCGAAAGCTGTCCCCGGTACAACCACGACACCTGATTTTTTTAGCAAATCTTCACAAAATTCTATCGAAGTTTTGTACTTTCTCGGTATCGGAAGCCACAGGTAAAATGTCGTGTGCGGAACTTTTTCCAAATTCCACCCCAATTCTTTAAACCCTTTTACCATAATTGCCTGCTTGCGTTTGTAGCCCTCGTTGCCCCATTTTATGTATTCATCGCCCTCTTTTGAGTTTAAAATTTCGGCGCAAGCCTTTTGGAGTGCCTTGAATATGCCGTTATCTATAGTGGATTTACCTTTACCGAGCCGTTGAACAACAAATTCATTCCCGCAAACCCAGCCCAAACGCCAACCCGTTACCGCATAAGGCTTTGAAAGGCTGTGAAATTCAACGGCGATATCCTTTGCCCCCTCAAATTCCAGGACGCTAAACGGCTTTTCATCTTCGCTAAAGTACAAATCCGCATAAGCCAAATCCGATATCAAAAGGATTTTGTGCTTTTTGCAAAAATCAACCGCAGATTTTATGTATTCTCTCGTTGCGCTTACACCGAGCGGATTGTTCGGATAATTTATAACCAAAGCCTTTAATTTATTAGGGTTACAGCCGTCTTTTACAAATTTTTCATAAACTTTGTCCAAATTGGGCATATAATTGTTTTCTTTGGTTAACGGCATATGATATGCCACACCGCCTGCCGCCTGTACAAATTGCAGATATGAGGCATAACATGGGTCGGGCAGCATTATTATATCGCCGTTTCCCTCGGTAATCAAAAACCTGAAAAGGTTCGATATCCCCTCTTTTGACCCTACAAGCGAAAAGATTTCTTTATCAGGGTCAAGCTCAACGCCAAAACGGGTTTTCATCCTTTGTGCAATGGCTTTTCTAAAATAGTCTTCGCCTTTTGGGGTTGAATAAGTATGAATGCCGTCCTCGTCCAAAATCTCTTTTAGCCTGTCAATCAAGGCTTTTGGCGGATTTGCGGTCGGCGCACCCATTGAAAGTGATATCGGCGCACGGTTTTTCGCCGTCAATTCGTCTTTAAGCCTTGCCGTTTGCTCTTTTAAGCGAAACATTATGTATGTATCAAGCGACATGACGTCTTTGTTAAACAAATTTTCTTTAAAGCTATTCATAAATCCTCTCCTTATGCCTGCATTTGCATCGGACCTTCAAGCGATGCCGTTACAAACTGTTTTGTATATGGGGTTTCTTGTCTTAGAAGTTCTTCTGCCGTACCTTCAAAAACAATTCTGCCGTCATACAACATTATAACACGATCCGCAGTTCTTGTAATGGTTGACATCTGGTGGGTTACGACAATCGATGCGGCGTTAATTTCGTCCTTAAGCCTTACGATATAATCTTCTATGAGGGTTGAAGATATGGGATCCAAGCCCGCTGTAGGCTCGTCGTACAAAATCGTGTTCGGCTCGGTCACGATTGCGCGCGCAAAGCTTACGCGTTTTTGCATGCCGCCCGAAAGCTCCGACGGAAATTTTTCCTCAATCCCCTTTAATCCTACAAGTTCAAGCTTTTGCGCAACAATATCGCGGATTTGTTCGGGGGTGAATTTTTTCCTCAAATCCCGCCTTTCACGCAGTGCAAACGAAATATTGTCCTCAACATTCAACGAATCAAACAACGCCGAATATTGAAACACCATCGCAATATCGCCCTTTGATGTAATAATTTCACCGCCGTCTTTTTCTATTAATCCCGAAATCAGTTTTAAAATGGTACTTTTCCCCGAACCGCTAAAACCCACAATCGCAAGTGTTTCCTTGTCGTTAACCTTAAAGGAAACATTGTCTATGACGGTCTTATCGCCGAATTTTTTTACCAAATTTTTAACTTCTATACTCATAACTCTATTTTATTAAAAGAAAAATATTAATGCAAATACCATATCCCAAATAACGATAGCCACAAAGGACCAAACGACGGCTTTTGTAGTGGCAAGCCCGACTCCTTTTGCGCCGCCTGAGGCATAATACCCGCACGAACAGCTTATAAGCCCTATTGTGCCGCCAAAACATACGGCTTTAAGGATGCTTACCCATAAATCTTTCATGTAAACTCCAAGCCATGCCGAGTCAAAATATGCCATATAACTTAGCCCCGCAAACATATCGGACGTGACGGCCCCTGCCAAAATCCCGACGACCGCCGCAATTATCGTTACAAACGGCATCATAATCATTCCCGACAAAACCCTTGGCACAAAAAGGTTTGCAATCGGGTTAACTTTCAAAACCCTTATGGCATCGATTTGTTCGGTTACACGCATTGTCGCAATTTCCGACGCAAGCGATGAACCTATCATGGAAATTATCGCAAAACCCGCCATAATTACCGCCAATTCACGAACAATCAAAATCGTCATCATCATGCCGATAAAGTTTCCGCCGCCCTGTTTTACCATTTCCAAAGCGACTTGCGATGCGATGATAACAGATGTCATGGCAACAATCGAAAGCGTTATGGGAAGTGAGCTTACGCCAAATCTCGAACACTGTTCAATCAATTCTTTTTTGTCAATCTGACCTTTTAAAATACATTTTGCGACAGCCAGCCCGTTTTCGGTTATTTTCCCCAGCGTATCCAAAAAGTCGTAAAGGGTTTCGTACACCCCGGTAAAGATTTTGTATGTTGCAGATTGTTTGTAATATTTTTGCAGTAACCCCATAGAATTATTATAGCACGAAAGTGAGTGAGGGGGTAATAAAGTCGTTGTCTTGCTCGCTCGCGTTTAACGGGACTACGGTTGACGTCTGCAATGACTACGTCATTTACGCCGTCAAGCCTCGCCCTCAGCTCGCTCGCGCAAGTCGTTAGGACGTTAAGACGTTAAGTTCGTTTCAAGTGAATAAGTGAATAGGTGAATAAGTCAATAAGTGCTTTACATTAAGCAGGCTTTGTGGGTTGCCACTGTTTTCATGACAAACCCTCTCCCTAGCCCTCTCCACTAGGAGAGGGAACTTGCTGCTTTTTCCTCTCCCTATTTGGAGAGGAAGCAGTTGTTCACGAGTTTACGAGTGTTACAACTGCAGGTGAGGGTTCTTACTCGTCATTGCGAGGAGGGCAAGCCGAGCAGAGGGCTGAGGTGGAGCCGTACCCGTTTAATGCGAGGCGACGCCCGACGCGGCAATCCACAAAAACACCGTCAAAATTTATACGGATAATCCTCAGGAATTTTCCAGCCGTTACGCATAATCACTGCTGCACAACTTCTTTTATGGGTGGTATAACATCCGTAATCTTCATCGTCACGTAATATTTTGTCAATTTCATCATTACTCAAACTGTCCCATCCTCTATTACGATAAGTATACGGTTGCATACCTTCGGAATATAAAAAATTTTTGACGCCTTTCTTAATAGGTTGAATGAATAAAAATCTGTCTATTCCTGTTGAAGAATCATCTTTTCTTTGTCCGAACGGATAAAAGTATATGTGAGGATCTGTATTTATTGCATGATTACTCATACTCATAGCACTGCCGTTTGCAAAATATACCATTATAGTTGCATTATCTTGAATTTCGAGTTTAGAGTATTTTAAATGTGGTGCAAAGTATGTATTAAAAAATTCTTCCATGGAATATGTATTTAAATCATCTGATACCCAAGAAGTTTGGTCGCCATAGTCAATCTCTGACAATTTAACAGCTTGATTCATCATGGAATAAAATTGTAATAATCTTGTTTCAACAACTTTTTTCTTGTAAGATTGAACTAAATTCGGGATTGTCATGGCAGCGACTATGCCGATAACAGCCAATGTGACGAGAATTTCCGCTAATGTAA
>CANQML010000112.1 GCA_947624935.1 Candidatus Gastranaerophilales bacterium | reverse complement strand
TAAATATGGAAGAAGAACTCGGCGACATACTCTTTGCCGTCGTTAACCTCGCACGCTGGAACAAAATCGACGCCGAGCAGGCGCTTTTAAAATCCAATAAAAAATTTATAAAACGTTTCCGCAAAATGGAAGAACTGGCATCTAAACCCCTTAACGACTACTCTTTTGAAGAATTTGACCAACTTTGGCAAAAAGCTAAAAAAGAAGTGTGTTAACTTTTGTAAACTTGTGTCTTTCCAAAAAGGCAATTTTTGAGCGCAAATTCTCTTTATAAATATACAGAGGTAAAGAGGATGAAAGAACAAGAACTTAATACAATGATGTCAGTAGTATCAGATCCGATTAATAATGTTTATTCAATCAATTCAAGAAAGGATCTTGAAGAAATCCAACGCATTATTCGTATATTCAATATATCTGAAGAACAGCATAACAAACACGCTATGCTTTCTATAAAAAATCTTGCAACGTTCAGACTTGTTCTGAGCAACAACTAGAAAATAAAGAGTAAATGTGGTTAGGTCTTGAGCAAAAACTCAAGACTTTTTTTTAGTCAAATAAGTTGATTATAGCGGGTATAAAAAGTAATCCACCGACAATAACGGCGACAAATGTCGTAAACATAACAGCACCCGCCGCAATGTCTTTCGCCATCCCGACAAGCTTTGAATATCTGTTGTGAAAAACCGCATCAAGCGAAAATTCTATCGCCGAATTGACCATTTCCGCACAAATTACCGCCGAAATGGTTAATAACAACACGCAAATCTTCGTTATCGAAAAATCCAAACACACCGCAACCGCCAAAATTAAAAGCGCTGCACAAAAATGTATTCTTATATTGACCTCGCTTTTTAAAACCAGCCGAAGCCCCTTTCTCGCATTCGCAAATGTATTAAAAAATCCTTGTGATTTGAATTTTGTCATAACGCTCTTTTCTGTAATTCCATAATAAAATTATAATCTTCTTCCGTTTGGTGGTCAAATCCCAGCAAATGCAATATCCCGTGACTTATCAAAAATGAAAGCTCATTATCAAATGTAGTGCCCTTTTTAGCCGCTTCTTCTTCGACTTTATCAAGCGCAATAACAATTTCGCCTAAATTTATCTCACCGTCAAATACAAATTTTTCCTCGCTGTCTGCAAAAATAGCAAAAGTAATTATGTCCGCAGGATAATCTTTTTTGCGGTATTCGCGGTTGATTTCGTGAGTTTTTTCGCTATCGGTATATAAAATATCAAACGTTATCGTGTTAAAATCAAAACCCGCTAAGCAGGTTTTTTCAAAAACCTCACTTAAATAAAATCTCAAAATTCTTTTTGCGGCATTCAAAAATTTTCGTTCTTTGATGTCGTATTTTTCATTAATATTTTCGCTAAAAACATTAATCTTCACTGCGTTTTTCCAGTTGTTGAATCTTATTTTCCAAATCTTCATCAAGAATTTTGTTTGGCATAACGATTTTTGTTTTGTCAAATTCTTCCGCCAAATTTTCCTGATATTTAATTCTGTTATGCTGCATACCGCGTAAAATACGGCTGAATGTTGCGGCAATAACCTTTAAATCCTGCAAGGTCAAAGGGCTGTCTGCAAGCTGGGTATCGTTAAGCCTTTCGACAATAATTTTATCAATAATTTTTTCAATTTCTTCCGGCGTCGGATTTTTCAAAGACCTAACAGCCGACTCCACCGCATCGGCTATCATCAAAATCGCGGTTTCTTTTGTGTTGGGTTTTGGGCCTGTATATCTGAATTGTTCTTCCTTGACGTTTTCCTGACCTTCTTCCTGCACAGCCTGATTGTAAAAATAGCTTGCAAGCCCTTCACCGTGGTGTTGCAAAATAAAATTATGAATAATCGGCGGTAATCCGTATTCCTTGGCGATTTCAACACCGTCTTTGGGGTGCGCCGTTATTACCATTTTGCTTAATCTGGGATTGAGTTTGGTGTGCGGGTTTTCTATCCCAAAATACGATTGGTTTTCCACAAAAAACAAAGGTCTTTTGAGTTTTCCGATATCATGATAAAACGCTCCGACCCTTGCCAAAATCGGATTTGCACCGATGGCTTCCGCGGCAGCCTCACAAAGATTTGACACCATAAGACTATGATGATAAGTCCCCGGCGCTTCAAACTGTAAACGCTTTAAAAGCGGCTGGTTATGGTCTGCCAATTCCGCCAAGCCGTACGGAGTAATTATCTTAAACCAGCTTTCAAATACGGGGAAAAGCCCTAACGCAATAATTGAGCTTAAAATACCGTTTATAAACATCAAGACACAATTTCTGAATATCATGATGTTATTTATATCAATCAAACATTTTTCTATCAAATATATGCTCAAAACTATAATCAAGCCGGCAGCCGATATGTGAAAACCGGTTCTTATAAGGTCAAATCTTCTTGAAAACCTTATGCTTGAAATAGTAATCATGGAAACCATGCCCAAAAGTACGAATGTAATAAGCCATTGAACATCGTATTGAGCGCCAATCGCAAGCACCGAGCACAAAATTGCAGATGCGATTAAAGCCACACGAGGGCTTAAAAATATTGACATTATAATCATATAAGCCGGAACAGGCAAAATATACGGAGAAAATCCGGTGGGCAAAACTGCCGCAATTACTGCCATAACAAGCGACAATACAGAAGATATTGTCAAATATCTCGGCTCCAAAAATTTATCTTCGAAAAATTTTAAATATCCTAAAAACAGTATGGTTGCAAGAAATACCAGTATATAAATTGCCGAAAGTCCTTGCCAATTAAGTTCATAAACGTTATAACCCGCCTGTCTTAAAGCATCACGTTTCAATCGCGTAACAGGTTCGCCTTCAAACAGGATTTTTTCACCTTTTTGGAAAACAATTTCATAAGGTTTCACAGAATTCATGGCATTTTTTCTTGAAACTTCGGTTGCATATTCATCAACCACTAAATTCGGTACGATAATTTGTTCTAATAATGCGCTGATAACAGATATCTGACGCTTTGAAACATTAGATACAATATTGTTCATCACCAGTTGATGAATGTCATTGTTTTCAAATTCGCTTTCGGAAATCCCGACCCTCAAAATCTTATCAAGAGTGAGATTAGATTTATCAAAAACCTCCTGCAAACTTGCATCATCCGCTTTTAGCAAAAAATTTGTTATAAAATCTTTTTTTGTATTACCGCTTAAATCAAGAAGAATACCCAATTCTTCCAGTTTAACCGAATTGGGTGACTCTTTTTTCCTTATTTGAACGATAGAATTTTCAAGCGTAATCAGGTTTGTTTTAATAAATTCATCTTCTGCAGCGGTCAAAACGGGTTCGACACGAGATGCAACTTCTTTTCTGTGCTGCTCGGTACGTTTGACGTCCACAACTGTCAAAGTCTTTTGTGCAACTATATCACGCTTGCTTATACCGTTTTCAATAATATTTTGGAAAAAGTAATTTTGCGAAGAAATTATCGCCGTCATCAAAACCGTAAATGTCAAAAGCGACACGACTTTAACAGTCGCCGGCGATGTTATAAATTTTTTTATATCAATTTTATTCATAATTTTATCCTGCTTATATTTTATAACTTCCTGTTTTTTTTTCAAGCTTGACATTTTTCTTTATGATGTATAATGAAGATATCCCTTTTCGGGAGAATGTATTTTCTGCATTGGGGAAACTTCTTAACAAAACTTCACATTATGGGGATAATGTGGCAATTTTGAAGTTGTTAAGGTTTCTATATATATAGAAGGTGTGAAATGGAAATTCAAAAGGTTAGTTATTCTCAGCCGGCTTTTAAAGGCAATCTCGGGAAACAAATGACAAGACTGCTTCCCGGAAGTAAAGCCATCGAGCGCATGCAAAATCTGAAATGGCTTGAAGGTGAAATGGGCGGCATTTTGCTTACGGCATTAGGAACAGGATTGGTAGCTCCGATATTTATCGGTACAAATCCGTTTGCCAAAGCACCTAAAAATGCCACACCAGAAGAAAAGAAAGAAGTTTCAAGAACCAAATGGTATACGGCATGGCGTCAACCTATTTCCGCCGCACTTGCAATAATGTTTCAAGCAAGCGCCCTCAAACCTATTGATAAATTCTTGGATATGATTATAAATAACAAAGAATATTCCAAAAATTTCAATTTACATGCTGACCACTGCGAAATCAACAGCAAATCGTATGTTCAAACGCTTGTTAAGAAAGAAATGAAAGAAGCGGGGCTTAAAAAACCGTCTTGGCTTGCAGCACTTTCAAAAGGATATCAAGATACAAAAACCGAACGTAGACATTTCAATGATGAATTTCAAAAACGTGTAGACCAACTAACAGATTCGCAAATACAAGCGGTTGCGGATAAATTTGCAAGGACAAATACAATAAAAATCGGAGAAAGAACTCTTGATAACCCGACACTTGCAGAATTGATAAACAAAAATATCGATAATTACATAAAAAGTGCAAATGACCTTAAAATCGATGATGACGGATTGGCTTTCTACTCCAAGAGAGGACAAATCTTAACCGATAACGAAAAACATTTAAGAGACATATTCAAAGATATCCCGCTTGAGGAGATTGCTCGTGAAACCGACGAAACGAAACTTAAAAATTATTACAATAATTTGGAAACAACTCTTAAGAATTTAATATCAAACGAGCAAAACCCCGATGTTAAAATGCTTTTACAGGAAATACTTGATAAACCTGAAGATTTACGGGCAAGAAGAATACAAAGAACTCTAGCAAGAATAGATAACATAAAAGAACTTGTCGGTAAAACATATAGTCAAGATGATTATATTGATGTTATGAAAAATCGAAACGGTGAAATATCAAGAAAGATAGTGAAACTCAAATTAAGCAAAATTGAAGATGTTAAACAAGCGACCACAGACAGCATAAAGTCCGCAATAGAAAACATCAAACAGCATTGCAGTTATGACAGAAACAACAAAATGTTGACATCAATATTGCACGACACCGATGTATTTGACTCAAACAAATCAAAATTAGGCAAAAAGATATATAAAGATATAACCAAACTTTATAAAGAACTAATGACAAATACTTACAAGCCGTTCAATCAGGCAATCAAAGTGTTAATCGGAGTATGCATAACATTACCGATAACATGTAACGCATTGAATTGGGTATATCCGCGATTTATGGAAATATTTTTCCCGAAACTTGCGGGGGTGAAAGGAGGTAACAAATAATGACAAATCCTATATTATCAATTACAGCCTCAGCATTAGGTAAGGTTCAACAATGGAAACCGATGAATAAACTTACCAATACATTCACCAAAAATCCTGAAAAAACTCTTGCGGGAATAGCAGTTACCTCAATCATCATAAAAGACGGAGTCGGATGTTACAAGTATGTGACTCAGAGTTTAAAAAACGATAAGATACCCGAACAGAAAAGGAAATTCGTTGCGGCTTTGGACTTAACAAACGGTTTATTGATGATAGTATCGCAGGTTGGAATGTTCTATATCATGAGAAAATGCAGCGAGCCGTTGTTTAAAAAGATATTCAGCAAGTCATTCAACGAAGTAACGAAGAAAAATACGATATCAAGACTTCGCATGATGTATGAAAAAGCCAACCAAACACCACCGCGTCCTGCAGTTGCAAGAACCGAATTTGAAAATTCAACTAAGAAAACCGCATTAGACTTATTCAAATTTGTAGCGGACATCGGTGCGGCAACGATTATCGGAAAACGTGTAATAGTACCGCTTATAGCAACACCTTTGGCGCAAAAGGTTGAAAAGAAAATGGGCAAAATGAGAGGTGAAACAAACGAACCTCAAAAAGAAACTCAAAACACCGCATTTGAAGGTCAAAAACTTGATATAACAAGCACATCTGACACAAACCTTTTAAGCAAGTTTAAAAAGGCTTAGTCTGATTAAGTTTAAGCCTCAAATCACGGAAACGTGCGATATCTTCCTGAGTTTTGCCTGAATCTTTAAACACTGCCTGAGTTGCGGGGTGCACCATCAAGACGTAATCCATGTGAATTTCCAAGAAATTGTAACGTCTTGGAGATTGAGCAGAATTACGAGGGTAAATTTCGGCATTAGTGACCGCCAGAAATCTGCGCTCTTTATCGTTTAATAAATCAGTCAATTCTCTGTTGGTATTGGTATACTTAGAAACATGCACGACCCCTTTTATATCATGGTCAGATGTCAAAATACAAACTTCTATAGGTACAGTATCATTTTTAGCCATAAATTTAACCTCTCAAATAGAGTATAAAACAATTTTGAAAAAAAGTCTATATGTAAAGTTTTGATAAAAGGGTATAAAGTGAGTAGAGTGAGTAAGGTGAGTGAAGTGAGTAGAGTGGTTAATAAAGCGAATAAGTGAATAAGCCAATAAGCGAATAGGCACGTTACAAAAAGTCGTTAAGACGTTAAGTCGTTAGGACGTTAAGTTCTTTACAATAATTAGGCTTTATAGAGTGCCACTGTTTTCGTCATTGCGAGGAACGAAGTGACGAAGCAATCCATTTGAC